>JALZJP010000013.1 GCA_030859715.1 Chloroflexota bacterium | reverse complement strand
ATCAGGCACCGTCCGCAGATACGGCACCAACGGCGGGACGGGAGCAGCGGACACCGGATGCCTCCTCACGTCGTTCGGATCACTGCCGGAGCCTACCCCTGTTCACCAAGAATGAAAAGACCCTGTGCCCGTGGACGTCCAGTGCCAAATATGTTCAAATGTATACTATTTCGAGCGGTTCTCAGCCGAGTTGTCCAACGTGATCGCCGCCCTGGCCTCGCGCTGGACTAAAAGTCCGCGCTGAGCACCGAAAAGTCCCTTCAGGACTGAGCACGGGGCGCCTCCCGAGCAGGCGACTCTTCCGCTAATCGCCGTAGGTGCCTGCAACCCGACCACAGCAGTGCTTCGTCTTCTCTCCGCTTCCGCAAGCACATGGCTTGTTTCGATCTCGGCCTTTCAAGCTTGGCTGCGGGAGCGGTGCCGGTTTAGCCGTGAATGACATATCTTGGTGCGGGATCCGAGGGGCTGGATAGTCGTAGGTCGTGGACGAATATGCCGTGAAATTCTCGAAGAACTTGAGCGGTGCCCAGAGCTTGACTGCGTCAGCACGCTCCGCGTTCGTCATCTTCTTAGCATCGAGATAGGCGACGTCTTCCGAGCCCTTAGCGCCTCGACCTAGCTCGCTCGCAATTCCAATGATGTCTTTGGCGCCTGGGTTCTTTGCCGCATAGACCTCACAGACGCCATAAAGGACCCCTCTCCGCGCCTCTCGATAATCGTCTGTGGAATGTACCCCATTGAGTTCTTCTGAGAGAAGCAAGAACACATAGTGAGGTCCGATGCCGCTTCCTGGTGCCACCGCTCGGACTGCCCGCATATTTGGTTGATACTTAGCTGAGGTGGCAAAGCTAAGCCACGCTTCCGCCAGGTGTCGCCGGCGTGTGCGGGTTTCTGCAGCAAGTAGGGAAAGTACCTGCGACCCTGCTTGGATGCCGGGCTCAGTGGCATAGTATTGGGTTCCGTCGAGAATATGCTTACTTGTCGACTCGATCAAATGGTCCCAAAAGTAGCTGTACTTGTTCGCCTTGATACGAGATTTCCTATACGGATCAGTCTCAAAAGCGTGCCAGCGGCCGCTCGGCACTTGTAGGCGCGAAGATCCATCCGGTACCGTAAATCGGTTCTCCTCCTTGCGAGCTTCCGGAAAGAGATAGTCAGCGAGTAAATCCCGCTCAGTTGCCGCCGCTTCAAGCTTGCCAGTTGCAACCAGATCCTCTTTGTCGGAGAGGTGCGCTATGAAATCTGTGACCGTATCGAGTTCCCCCATGACTGAATCAAGTGAGTCGTCACCAAAGACGTGGATGAATCCCTTCGCCGGGTCTATCTGACCAACCGCAAACGGAATCCCGCCATCTTGAGGTGGCAGAACATGAGCGTCACCGACGATGTCCGGACGAATGCTCAGGGTAAATTGGCCCCCTGAAGCCACGCGCTCAGCGCGATCTGCATCGTGGGCGACCAGAACTCGATGGAAACGTGCGACCGAAAACTCGGGACGTTCTAAGGGGAAGGGGACCATGCACTGTCGGTCCATATAGAGACGATCTGGGTAGTTGTGAATCCATCGCTCAGCTCCCCAGAGCTGTTGCGCGGACCTTAGGATCGCCTTCCGATACCATCTGCTCCAATCGCGATGTGCATTACCCGTCTGGGGAATCTTGCATGCCCTGTCGGAAAAGAGAATGATGTTGTTGCCGAACACGACGAGCAGGTCAACGACTTCCTTTCCGTCTCCGGAAGGCGTGATCTTGTTCTGATCGCGATAGACTCCAGGATAACTCCAAAGAGACAAGAACGTTCTGTCACAGAGTCGCTTCAGATACTGCTCTGACTCGTTGATTCCTTCGGACCGGGAGATTGTGCTGGTCATAAGCGTTGCGGCCCGATCAAGAGTACAGAGCCTGTGCGACTCCCTGCTGGGCGCCGAACGAATGACTCTGCCTCGCGTTCATCCCGCGCTACGGTATCGCAATCTATACCGCAGAAATCACGCTGTATATAGTAGCCAAAAGTGCAGAGGTTCAGGATCCGATGACCGAGGCCGGCAGGGTTGCCTCGTGGCTCCGCGGCAGGGTGTCGAGCCAGGTGCGGGCCTCGGCGATGGCCGCTTCGTTGGTGAGGGAGCGGCCGGCGGCCCAGGCGTGGTCGCCCCTTGCCTCCCGCGATGTCAATGGCGTGAATCATCGCCCACACCCTGGGCAGGTAAGACGGAGTTGCCGCCCCGGCTCAGCGCCGATGCCGCGATGGCGATGATCGGGTGCGAAGTCCATGATCGATCCTGCCTTGGGTCCTCGTTGCCTTGGCGCCAGACGCGCCTCGATCCCGCCCGGGTGGCCGTGGCGTATCGCAATCCGTGATCGAATTCCGTAGGCTTGCTCCCCGACGAGGCGGTGTGACCGCCACGAAGCCGGGGGTGGTCATGGATGACAACGAGCGGCGGTCAGCGTTCATGTCGGCGCTGGTCACCGAGCACTTCGTACTGCAGACGGCGGCGGCCGCGACGGTGAGCGAGGCGGGAACACGGGCTTCCCTGTACGTCTTTGCCTTGTCGAGCTCGCTCGTGGCGATGGGGTTCGCCTCGCGGGACCGCGAGGTCTTTCTGCCGTTCGTCGCCACCGTCCTGCCCGCCGTCTTCCTACTGGGCGTTTTCACGGTCGTCCGCCTGGTCGACACCGGCATGGAGTACAACCAATGCCTTGCCGGCATCGCCCGCATCCGCGACTACTACCGCACGCTGACGCCCGAGGCCGCCGAGCTCTTCGCAGCCCCTGGTGGACGCTATCCGGAGGTGGAGGCGCCGCCAGTGCTCCGGCTCGGCCCGTTCGTTGCCTTCATCACCACCAACGCCAGCATGGTCGCCTTCATCAACAGCATCGTCGCCGGCGCTGGCGTCACCCTGCTGGCAGGCGACCTCCTCGGCGCGAATCAACGGATCCTCGCCTTGGGGCTCGGCCTGGTCGCCGCCGTGGCTGTCATGGTCGCCTTCCTCGCCTACCAGCGCTGGCGATACGACACCGGATGAGCTGCCGCGTTTGAATGCCGAGCTGTTCGAGCGGGAACAGGCCGCCGGGGTCGAGTCATTAGGGAAAGAGCGATTTCGCGCACTCGTGCGGGATCTCGAGACCATCAGCGAGGGCGCGGCGATCGGCGACTTTACCGGCTGGCCGCGCTAAGGCCGCACTTCGGTCGCGGCGGCGGCGCCGATCAGGCCGGCGTTGGGGCCGAGGGCGGCGGGGAGGATCGGCAGGAGGCGGGTGGCGGGGGGCCAGATGTGCTCGCGGGTGCTGACGAGGAGGGTTTCCCAGTAGAGGCCGCCGGCGAGGCCAAGGCCGCCGCCGATGACCACCGCCGCGGGGTCGATGATATTGACCAGGAAGCCGATGCTGTTGCCCAGCGAGGCGGCGCCGGAGCGCACCACGTCGCGGGCGACCGGATCGCCGAAATCGGCGGCGACGATCACATCCTCCGCGCGGGAGAGCCGCTTGCCGGTCGCCTCCTGGTAGCGGTGGACCAAGCCCGGGCCCGAGGCGTACCGTTCCAGCACCTGCCGGATCGCATCGTCATCGGTTGAGGCGGGCAGGGTCAAGTGGCCGCTGGCGAGGGCGATCGCGTTGCCGCGGGCCCCGGTCAGCGGCCGGCCGTCGATGACGATGGCGGAGCTGATGCCGGTGCCGACCGTGACGTAGGCGAAGAGGGCGAAATCCCGGCCCGCGCCGTACCGGGCCTCGGCCAGGGCGGCGGCTCGCACGTCCGACTCGATGGTGGTGGGCAGGATGGCGTCGAACCTCGCCTGGACCGGCAGGTCCTCCCAGAAGATGACGTCCGAGGCCGTGATCCGGCCCTGGTGATCGACCAATTCCGGCACGCCGAGGCCCAGCCGGGCGGGGTGCATCTCGTGCTCTGCTGCTTCTCGCTTGATGGCGCGGGCCAGGGCAACGGCGTCGTCCAGGGCGGCGGCGCCGCCTCGTTCAATCCCGGTCGGGATCACCCGCGTCAAGGTGACCTCCCCGGTGCTCAGGTCAACGACGCCGCCCGCGATCTTGGTGCCGCCGGCGTCAAGCCCGATCGCCCACACCGGCTCCTCTCGCCCACGATTGGCGGGCGCCGGGTACCCGCTGGGTGTGGCAGCGCCGCGGGAGAGGGCCGTTCCGCGTTCGGCCTGAGCACTCGGATCCGGGATCACGCCGGATCCCCGGCCAGGTAGCTCGGGGCGACCCCGAAGACCACCGTCGCCGGGCGGCCGGTGATGTTGTAGAGCTGGTGCCTGGTCCCCATTGGTAGGTAGAAACCGTCGGCCGGCCCCAGCTCGAACCAGGACGGGGCGGCATGATCGGGCAACCGGACGTTGAGCGTGCCCTCGACCACATAGAGGCTCTTGTCGCCGCCGTGCGCCCGCGCTTCCGTCCGCTGGCCGGGCAGCAGCTCGAATTTACCCACGGTCAGGTGCTCGGTGGAAACGAGGATGCCGGTCAGCACCTGCTCGATCGTGCCTTCCATCCGCCAGAGGATGTCGCCGGCCCGGACCGGCAGGATCGTCCGGGCTTGCTCGACGCCATGCCGGGCCGCCGGCCAGCGGCCGAGCAGGTCGTCGCGGGTGTAGCGGGCTGCGGTTAGGAGCGGCTTGGTCCGGGCGTAGGCGCCCGAGGTGCCTTGCGAGGGCGGCGGGGCGAAGAACTCGAGCACCCGCAGCGCTTCGCCGCCGTGGCTCCAGACATGGTGCCAGGTATCGCGCCGGAAGAAGGCGGCTTCGCCCGTGGCCAGGCGCAGGACCTCGCCGGTCTCGGGATTGGCGATGACCATCGTCCCCGCCAGGACGAAGTAGAGGAGGTCGGCGGCGAAGATCGTCCGGTAGGCATCGGAATGGCGGAAGACCCCGCCCGCCGGCAAGCCGAAGACGAGCTGGTGGATCTTGTCGCTGGAGACGTAGATCCAATCCGCCACCTCGCCGGCCTCGGCGTCACCCCAGAGGTGGCGGGTGACCGTCGCGTACGGGATCGGGGCCGCGGCATCGAAGGTGGGACGAGGTGAGGCTTTGTAGCTCATGACGGCCGCCCCGCGTCATGGACCAGGTGCGCCCCGGCGCCGAGCAGGGAGGCGTCGTCAAAGCGGACCGGTTCAAAGGTGCTTTCGATCGGCAGCGCCCGCCCGGTGCGGCCCGACTCCATGGATTTGAGCATGATCTCGAGCACATGATAGGCGTGCTCCGGGGTGACCAGCGGCGGCGCCCCTCGCTCGATGCACTCCACGAGGTGCCGGATGCCGTCGGTCCAGCGCCAGCCGGCGTCGGCATACGTCCGCCAGCAGCCCTCGCTGTTCTGCCACAGCTCGTAGCCCCTGGGCGCCCAGTCCTCGCCGATCATCTGCAGCGTGCCCGTGGCGCCGTACAGCTCGATGCCGGGGACGTTGTATTGCTGCATGGTGAAGCCGGTGGTCACCACCGCGAAGCGGGCGTCGCCGAAATCGAGCAGGAGTTGGGCGTTGTCGTCGGTCCGCACCGGCACCGTCCGGCCATCGACCACGCGCTCGGGGATGGCGATGCCGCTGAGGGCGACGATCCGCCGGGCCGGGCCCAGGAGGCCGGTCAGCGTCGTCACGTTGTAGACGCCAAGGTCGAACATGGCGCCGCCCCCCGGCTCATAGTAGAAGGGGCCCCACCAGGGACCGGACCAGCCATAGAAGCCGCGGGCGGAATAGACGGTGCCGATGTCCCCCTGATGGACCCGGCGCCACATCGCCTGGTACGTCTTACTCAGGACGACGTGCGGGGCGCAGACCAAGTAGCCGGGGCTGGTCTTGGCCAGCTCGACCAGGCCGGCCGCCTCGTCCAGCGTCATCGCCATTGGCTTTTCGACCAGGACGTGTTTGCCGGCCTCGAGCGCGGCCCTGGCCAGGCGGGCATGCTCCGGCATCGAGGTCAAGACCAGGACCAGGTCGATCGCGGGCGATTCAATGACCTCTCCGGCGTCGGTGGTGAACGTTTCGATCCCGTACCGTTCGCGCACGATCTCGCGCTGGACGGGCCGAATATCGCAGGTGAGGGCGATCTCGACCCGGGGCCGGGGGTCGTTCAAGCGCTGCAGGTGGGGAATGTATTTTTCGGCCACGCTGCCGCAGCCGATGACGCCGGCGCGAATAGGTCTACGCACGAATGATGGCCTCTCCTGCTGATGACGACATCCGTTGGCCAGGGCTGATCTCACGTCAGCATCACGCTGACCAGCGGCACGGGATCAGCCCCGGCGCCGGTTTCACGGCGGCTGGCGAGGGCGAACTTCACCCGGTCGGCCCGGTAGATCGCTTTGAAATGCTCGATCGGGGTGCCGGATTCGGTCGTGGTGACGCCCTCCAGGAGGAGCATCGGGGCGCCACTCGCCACGCCCAGCAGTTCGCGCTCGAAATCGGAGGCGATGATCGCTTCGATCACATGCCGGGCTTGCCGCGGACGTAGCCCGTGGCGGAGTTCCAACAGCGTATAGAGCGAATGGGCCTCAAGGTCTTCCCGCTCCAGACCTCGGCAGAGCGCCAGCGGCAAGTAGCTCGTTTCCAGCAACAGGGGAACCTCGCCGGCGGCCCGGAGCCGGACGATCTTGATCGCGGCGTCGTTCGTTGCCATCGCCAGGGCGGCGGCCACGGCCGGCGGCGGCCGGACGACCGCTTGCTCCAAGACGCGGGAGCCGACCACGGTGCCGCGCCGGGCAGCGTCTTCGGTGAAGCCGAGGAGGTGCAGGGCGTCATAGGTCAGCTTCGGCGCGGCGACGAAGGTGCCGACGCCGTGGCGGACCGCCAGGGTGCCATCCCGGACCAGATAGGCAATCGCCTGGCGGGCCGTCATCCGGCTGATCCCGACCTCGCCGGCGAGGTCACGCTCGGCCGGCAGCCGCTCGCCCGCCGTCAGCCGACCGGCCTGGATCAGGGCCCGGATCTGCTCCGCGAGCTGGTAATAGAGCGGGAGCGGGCTCTGCTTGGCGAGGGCGACGGTGCGCCAGTCCATGGATGGTGTCTCCATCACCCACGAGGCCTAGGGCGACCGGAAGCCGATGGCGCACGCGCGGGTCGGCCACCAAGCGCGGGGCTAAACCCCCGCGCTGAATACACAACACCCGGAGGATACCCGGCTGCAGCCGGCTGGCTCCGCGGTTCGGAGTCGCGTACCCGTCGTGGCGTCATCATGCCCGGACCCGCTGTCCGGCAGGATCGAAGAGGGGGTCGCTGGCGACGGTGGCCGGGTGGCAGGCGCCGAAATACTCGATCTCGACCTTGGTGCCGGCGGCGCTGTAGGCGACCGGGAGGTAGCCGTAGGCGATGCCGCGATCGACGGTGAAGCCGAAGCCGGCGCTGGTGACGTGGCCGGCGACGGCGCCGTCGACCGAGATCGGCTCGTTGCCCATCACCACGATCGCCGGGTCATCGAGCGTGAGGCAGACCAGGCGGCGGCTGACGCCCCGCTCGTTGGCTGCCAGCAGCGCGTCCCGGCCGAGAAAATCGCCCTTCTTGAGCTTGACCGCGAAGCCCAGGCCGGCCTCGTACGGGTTGTCCTCGGCGGTTATGTCGGTACCCCACAGCCGGTAGCCCTTCTCCAACCGGAGCGTGTCGAAGGCGGCCCGGCCGGCCAAGATGACCCCCACCGGCCGCGCCACGTCCTGCAGCAGCTCAAGCACCCGGCCGCCATAGTCCGGCGAGACGTACAGCTCCCAGCCGAGCTCGCCGACGTAGGAGACGCGGCAGGCGGTCACCGGCGCCTCGCCGATGGTGATCTGGCGGACGGTGTAGTAGGGGAAGGCGTCGTTGCTGAAATCGTCGTCACTCACCTGGCCGATGACGTCGCGGGCCAGTGGTCCCCAGAGCCCGAGACAGGCTAGGGCGCCGGTGACATCGCGGACCCGCGCCGAGCCATCGCCAGGCAGGTGACGGCACAGCCAGTCGACGTCGAGCGGGCCGTTGCCGCCAAGCTGGAAGCGGTCTTCGGCCAGGCGGGCGACGGTGATGTCGCTCTGGATGCCGCCGTGTTGGTTGAGCAGCAGGGCGTAGGTGATGCTGCCAACCGGACGATCGACCCGGTTCGTCGTCATCCGGTCGAGGAAGGCCGCCGCGGCCGGGCCAGTCACCTCGATCTTGGACAGGGCCGACATCTCGAAGATGCCGCCCCGCTCGCGGACGGCCAGATGCTCGGCCCCCGCGATCGGGGACCAGTGTTTGCCGTTCCACCCGGCGCGGGCCGGGATCGGGTAGTCGTTGAGCAGGCGGTCGTTGCTGGCGTACCAGCGGGCCAGCTCCCAGCCGCGGGATTCAACGAAGACGGCGCCGGCGGCGGCGAGCCGCGCGTGGAACGGGCTGACGCGGAGGGGCCGCGGCCGCGCCACTGGTTGCAGCGGGTGGATGATGTCGTAGATCTCCCGGTACTGCTGGGCGGCGCGCTCCGTCAGGTACGCCGGGGTGGCGGCGTGGGGCTCGAACCGGTTGAGGTCGCAGTCATGGAGGTCGAGCGACGGCGGGCCGTGGCTGAGCCATTCGGCGACCGCCTTCGCCGCGCCCCCGGCGTGGGTGATCCAGATCGCGGCGGCGACCCAACAGCCGCGGACGGCGGCGGCCGCGCCGAGGAGGGGGAACCCATCCGGGGTGAAGGAGAAGAGGCCGTTGACGGCGTCCGTGATTCGGGCCCGGGCCAGGGCCGGGATCAGGTCGATGGCGTCGTCCAGGGCCGGGGCGAATGTGGCCCGATCAAAGGGACGGGAGGCGGGCATGTCCCCGGCCTCGTCGTGCCGGTGGATGGCATCAGGCTCGACCAGAACCGGCTCGTGCTGGTAGGAGCCGATGCCGTAGCGATCGTCGCGTTGCCGGAAGTAGAGATCGCGATCCTGGTGCCGTAGGATCGGATGCGCGATCGGGCGTTGCTCACCGGCGAGCTGGGCCAGCGGCTCTGTCCAGGCGAGTTGATGCTCGACTGGTAGCAGTGGGATCGGCACCCCCGCCAGACGTCCCAGCCGGGGCGACCAGATGCCGGCACAAATCAAGACACGGTCGGTGGCGATCCGGCCGGCCGGGGTGTCCACCGCCCGGACCTGGCCCTGTTCGATCACGATACCGGTCACCGGCGTCCGCGGGTAGAAGGTTGCCCCGGCTGCGGTGGCGGCCCGGGTCAGGGCGGCGCTGGCCCGCACCGCGTCGGCGGCGCCATCGGACGGGACGTGGAAGCCGCCGAGGATCATCGCCGGGTCGATCAGCGGGATCAGTGCCCGCACCGCGGCCGGCGGGACGAGCGAGGACTCGATGCCCCAGCTTTGGGCCCAGCCATGCTTGCGCTGGAGCTCCTGCCAGCGGGCCGGCGTGGTCGCCACTTCGATGCTGCCGACCCCATGCCAGCAGGGCTCGCCATCCACCGTCAGCGAGTCGTAGAGGGAAACCGTCTCGCGGGCGAAGCTGGTCAGGGTCTTCGCGGCGTTGGTTTGGAAGACGAGACCGGGGGCATGGCTGGTGGAGCCGCCGGCCTTCGGCAACGGCCCCTGCTCCAGCACGACGACGTCGCGCCAACCGAGCCGGGTCAGGTGGTAGGCGGTGGCGCAGCCGACGATGCCGGCGCCGATGATGACGATGGAGGCGGTGGCCGGGAGGGCGGTCACGACCGCGGCTTCCCGCGGAAGGAGCGGGCGCGGCTAGCCATGCAGTCGCTCCAGGACCAAGTCGCGAAAGTCGGCGATGTGCTGCTCGTTGGTGACGTAGACGCCGCCGGCCCGGTAGGCGCGAGAGGTCATCCCGAGCTGGGTCAGCTCGCAGACATCCCAATCCTGGCGGTTGACGACGTCGAAGATGTCGACCGTGTCGGCGGCGTCGAACTCGGGCCGGGCCAGGTCGGTCGGATGGAACAGCCAGTCGCAGACGACCCTCGAGGTGGTCGGGCTGACCGGTAGCAGGGTGTGCAGGATGACGTGGTCTGGCAGCAGGTTGACGAAGACGTTGGGCCAGAGGACGAAGCCATAGTAGAGGCGATCGTCGGCCGGCCCGAGGCCCGGCAGCCGGGGGCGGTGGCCGGTGCCGGAGAGGGTGAAGGCGGTGATGTCGCCCGCGAACTCGGTGCCCTGGCCGGGGATCCCCTGGTAGGAGGTGCCCTGGCGGAAGGCGGGCAGGAGGCGGGTCAGCTCGGGATGGACCGGGCCGCAGTGATAGCACTCCATGAAATTTTCGACGATCAGCTTCCAATTGGCGTTGACCGCGTACTCGATCCGGCGGCCGACCCGCAGCCCGCCCACGGTGTAGCGGTTGAAGATCTCCAGGGAGCCAAACCGCTTCACCAGCGGCGGCTCGACCTGGGCCGTGACCGGCGCCGGCTCGTCCGCCAGCGACAGCCAGACCAGCCCCTCCCAGATTTCGGCATTGACCGCGAACAGGCCGAAGTCCTCGCGGCGGAACGACTCGTCCTTGGCGATGTTCGGCGCCCCCAGCAGGCGGCCATCGAGCCCATACGACCAAGCGTGGTACTGGCACTGGATGATGGCGCCGGCGTTGCCGCACGGCTCAACGCGGAGCCGCGCCCCGCGATGGCGGCACACATTGAGGAAGGCACGGACCCGTTGATCCCGCCCTCGAACCACGATGACGCTCTCACCGCCCAGCTCGACCACGTAGTAATCGCCGGCATTGGGAATATCGTCGGCCCGGCCGGTACAAACCCACATCGCCGAGAAGATGCGCTCCTGCTCCCGGCCGAAGATGGCGGGGTCATAGAAATAGGGACCGGGCAGGGTCGTCTCGAACGCCATCCATGGACTCCGCGCCGCATAGCTCGAACTCTAGAGGTCTAGACGTCATCGTAGCAAGGGTGAGAGTCGCCGTCAAGCACAACGACACGAACCCCATGGCTCGAAACCGGGATCATCACGTCCTCGATGAAGGAGCTTGTGTTCCCTACCGCGTCGGGTATTCGGGGCGTGTGTGCTCGATCCAGTCACTGAGATCGCTCAGCCGGTTCGCCCAGTAGAGGGTAAGTCCGCGCGCCTGCGCCTCCTCGAGCCTCTGGAGCCCGTAGACGCCACTCAAGACCGCGACCGGGACGACGTTATTGGATCCCAAATCCGTCGACCAAACCTCAGCTTTCACGGCCGCGTCGTTGTTGAGACGCTTGACCGAGTTGAGCGAGGAGTTGGAGACCTTGCATTCGATGGGCATGATTCTCCCGTCCCAGAGTCCCACGATCAGATCGGCCTTGCGCGATGCGAGCGTCGTCTCGCGACAGAACTGACCAGGCATGGGGGCATCGCGGATCGTGCGTGCCACACCGCCAGCGATTCGTATCTCGGTGAATCCGAGCGCGAGGAGCTGCTGGCGCACCCGATCTTCTTGGGCTTTCTTGCCTTGGGTGCGGCGGCTGGTGGCCACCTGTTGCGACGCGAGCAGGATGGCAGAGGCGAGAATGGCCGCGTTGCGCTCTGCCGGATCGGGTCCTCGGCCCTCGAAGATCCAGGGAAACCGCCCTCGATCAAGCCCGGCAAAAACGGTCTCGATGATACGCTGGACGAGCCGTGGGTTTTCCTTGAGCGTCCTCGGGGAGACCGAATTGGTGTCGACGATGGTCTTGAGGTCGTCGATCGAGATGGGAGGGCCGGCCAGGTAGCGGAACGCGTCGCGCCAGGTGGGCCGGGTCAGCATTGCGAGCGCGTTGGTCTGGACGTCAGTCAGGTCGAGCGTCATCGCGAGCAGACCCCCCATCACGCGTTGGGCCTCCGCGAAGCGAGCGCTGAACTCCTCGGTCGGCTCGTCAAGCCGCTCCTTCCGGAATGCTTCGATCCCAAGCCTCCGGTCGGCGTCGAGCTGTTGCGCGGACCACCGGATTGGGTCAACCTGGCGCCATCGACGAGCCATCAAACCAGAGCCTCGATGGCCTCCTCACCGGAAAGCAGATCGGGGCGAGGCACGAGGAGCCGTTCCATCTCCTTGGGCTCGAACTTGGTGAGGCCGCCCGCGTAGGTGCGTCCCTCGCTGATGGAGACACTTCGCGAGAGGAACGAGGCGAGATTCGTGAGTTGCCGCGCGGAAAGATGTTCCCGCGGATAGAGCCCGTGGGCGATGTTGATATGGCGGGCATCGGCCAGGTTCCGGACGAAGATCGGCGGTCGGCGGGCCATATAGGTGGCCAGAATGGGCGCGGGATGGCGCGGTCCCACCGACCACCAGGCCCGGCGATGACGGGCGACGAAGCCGCTGTCAGCCCCCTTCGCCTTGGCGAAGCAGAGGAATGTGTCGATGCGGCAACGCTCCGGCGTCTCGAACACGTCCAGATCGACGGGCAGATCTATCACCTGCCGCAGCGGGGCACGGTCGAGGAAGACACGGCCGGCGGTGAACAGCTCTTTTGCCCGGGTCACCGCCGGGAAGAGCACCGAGGCCGGGAGGAACACCGAGTGTTCGCCGGCGATCCAAACGTCGTTCGCGCCGGTGACCTGACCGCGGTGAACCCGGCACAGCTCTCCGAGCTCAACGAACCCTTCACGGTGCGGCCGGCTCGGTCTTGTCAATGGCGTCCAGCGATCGGCTGCTTCGAATCGCTCACGGCGCTCGAACCAGTCGGTCTCAAGCCTGCCTAATTCAGACAGGCTTGCCACCCGGCGAATGCCGATCGCTTCGGGTTTTGCCCCGATCACGAAGCCGGTAATCACCGCGGTCGCTTGGGTGCCAGGAAAGGGATGAGCGGTTGGCTCAATGATGTGGATGCTTTTGGCGCCCAGGATCCCGGTGAGGAGCTTCCGGACCAACCGACCGTAGTTAACGTCGAGCTATTCGGCTGCCGTGATCAGCACGCCGACATCGCCAGCTCTCGCATGAGCGGCGGTTGCCAGGAAGAAGTGGACGTGGAGGCCGGCGAGCTGGCTCGCGTCGTGGCCGATGCCACGGGCGGTCTTGACGAACCAGGTCTTCCATGCCGGCTCGATCAGATGGTGGCGAACGTAGGGGGGATTGCCGAGGTACAGGGTTGGCCCATCGATCACGGGCAGATCAAGCTGCCGGTAATCGCCGACCACGACGTGGGAGCGCTTGCCCATCCCCGCCGCCGCGAGATGACCTCTGGCGAGGATGGCCGCGAGGGGGTCGACCTCGCTGGCGACCAACTCCGCTCGCGGGAAACGCCGGCCGGCCGAGACGAGGAACCGCGCCGAGCCAGCCCCAGGATCGACCACGCGGACTGGCCGGACCTGGCTCTCGGCCCAATCGAGCATGGCGTCAATGATCGGTTGGGGGGTGTAGGTCGCGCCCTTCGGGCGACGCTCCTCGGCTGAAAAGCCCCGGCTAAATGCGTCACCAAGCGGGTCGTCGCCGCGCCTGATCGCGTCACTAAGATCCTGGGCAAAGAGTGGGAGCGATACCGGCGCCTCGTGGACCAGTCGCTCCTCGGCCTCGGTCCAGTCGGGTATCTCGCGGGCGCCCAAGGCCAGGGCCAGAGACACTAGCTCGCTCGCCGTAACGGCCTGTCCAAGTGTCCGCGACTCCACTGCCAATCACCGTGACCTCTCGGGGCGATTGCGCCTGCTCGTCAGAGTACCACGCGACCACCGCGGCAGAAGCGACTATCTCCGGCGTCGGAGGAGCGCCATCGCATTGGATGGGGATATCCAGGCATGATCGATCATCCCCGCGTTACTCGGATTGCAGTTCCGCGGGAATCACTGCTGCCGATTTTCACGTCGGCGGCACGGGAGCCGCGAATCAGGAGGTTCGTGTCAATGCCGAGCGTTTCCGCGGCTGGTTCGCCGTTCTTACCCTTGGCCAAGCGTTTCCTTGTGTGCATGCTACGATTGCGCTAGCGCATGACATTCCTTCACGAGACAGGCGTGGCGGCGAGCAAAGGAAGTAGGACCTGATGACAGCAGCACTCAAGACCCACCCGAAGCGGTGGACCCCGGCGGACGATGCGAACTTGGACAAGGCGATCCGCAAGGCGTTGCCGCCGTCCAAGACCGTCGACGAGCTCGAGCGGGCGCAGGAGGCGGTGCGGTCCCCGGTCCAGGATAGCCAGCGATCAAACAGCCCGATCAATCGGTCGTCGCATCACCGGCAGAAGAAGGTCTAGGCGCCGGCTCCCGCCGCGCCGGGAGCCGGCGCGAGGCACCGGGTCAACCAGATAGGGCGCCGAACCAAGCGGAAGGGGCATTCATGTTATCATGAGGGCGAGATTATTATGCTCGCCACCTGACACTTTGTCTTTCGGAAAGATGCAGAGGATGGCCGCCAAAAAAGACAAAGAGGTCCAGCTCGCGGTCGAATTGCCCCGCCGCCCGTTGACCCCAAAGCAGAGCTATAAGGCGGCCTGTGAGGCGCTGCGAACCGAAGCCTTTCCCGGGTTCGAGCGGTTTAGCGACACGATGAAGTCGCGCGGGCGGGCGGTTGCCTGGCGACCCGAGTTCGATGACGAGGCGATGCCTAGCGTCCGCATCGCGGTCGCCGATCGCGACGGCCAGATCATGGATACCTCGTTGGTGGTTGATCTGCGCCGGGGCGACCCCCGCTTGTTTTGGGCGGTGACGCCGCGGGGCCAGGTGCGCCATGCCTACACCGACGAAGTCCCCGGCGGCATCGGCGGCATCGCCGCCGATACGGTCGTCCGCAGCCTGACGAGCCTCTACACCTCGGCTTTGACCGACTGACCGCATCGCGCCGGACCGCGCTTCCTCACTTGAGCGACGCCCATTCTTGGCCCCTGTCCTTCTGGCCGACCAATGGTCGAGCGCCTGACGCGCGTGCCGCATGCTCATTGCTGAAGCTTCGCCTGGCACGGGCACTGCCGCGAGCCGGGGCGAGGGGATCGTGACGCGCCCGAGCGTTCAGGGAGAGGCGAGGAGGGGCCAGATGCCGTTCAACGTGAAGCAGCGAGGCAAGCTGACCTACTACTACGAAGGGGACCGGCCGGTGCTCTCGGCCCTGGTCACCGAGACGAGGGCGGACGGCGACCTCATGATCCACTTCGCCGGGCTGACCGGCGGCTACTCCGCCCAAAGCGTGCTCGGCCGCGACGAGCTGGTGACGATGGACCCGCATCGCGAAATCCCACTCGTGTTCGCATGCTGGGAGAAGTGGCTCAAAGACGCGGGCCTCTGCGAGTCGTTGCGGGACATCGACTTCATTGAGATGCACGCCTTTGGTTGCCAGCCGAAGAGTCCCAACCCGCTGGTTGATCCCCTCGGCTACGCCGCCGAGCAAGACCACCTGCGCCACGCCTACGCCGACGCCTATGCCGGCTACTTCGCCGAACGCCTCCCCGACAATGGCGTCCCCTGCCGCTTCACCGTCCACCTGGTCGATGTTCCCGACAAGGCAGCCTCGTACGAGTTCTACGCCACGGCGCTGCTGCAACGGGCGCTGCAACGCGACCAGACGTAACCACCGCACCGGGTGAGACGCATCGGGCGGAGACCCGCCGCGCCCCGCGTACGGGCTGGTGGCGTGGCAACGTGCATGGCTCGCGAGCTTGTCGGACAGTTGACTCACTTGGTGCCCCCACGATGACAGTCTTCGTTCCGGAGCGGCTCTACGATGTTGAGCAGCGGCGGGATCGAGCCCTGGCCCGATCGTCTTCCCGCGCCCTCTACTATCGCGCGACTCGGTCGAAGGGAGAACACCATGGTCCAGTTGCTACATCAGGTTTGGCTGACCCCGGATCGGCTGACGCCCGCTGGCGCGAAGTTGGTGCTTGGGCTCGCGGTCGCGGTCCTGGGGCTGGCCGGGCTGGGGTTCTTTCTGTATGACGGCTGGCACCGGGTCAGCTACGTGAGCGCCTTCGGCTTGATCGTTGTGGGCAACGTGCTCCTGGCCCTTGGTAGCCTCTTGCCTGATGAGCGGGGCGGCCGGGTGGCCCGGCTCGCGGCGCGGCCCGTGACCGGGCTGATGCTGGTTGCCCTCGCCGCCGCCCTGGCGTTCCAGCTTGGGATTTGGCGGTAAGCACGGCTCCGGCCTCGGCAATGCCAGGACGACTTATGGCGTGGGCGTGCCGGCCGGGGGGCGGTAGGCGCCGGGCTCGCGAACGGCGGTGACGACGCGGGCGATGGCCCGGATGACCAGCTCCGGCTCGTCGAGCTGGATGTAGTGGGCGCTCGCTTCGGCGACGGCGAACCGGGCCAGCGGCGACACCCCGGCCAGGTCGTCCTGGGCTTCCCGCCAGGCCGCTTCGAACCGGTCGGGCGAAAAGCCCAGCGCCTCCTCGCTCACCCCCAGCGGCAGTCCCCGGGCCAGGACGAAGAGCGGCAGCGGCTGAGCGGTCGCTGCTTGCGCCATGCTCGCGACGGCCGCCGCGAAGTCGATCGTCTCGTAGTCGACATAGCCCGCCATCTCGGCCGGCCGCATCGCGTTGAGCGCGAGGAAGGCAGCCCAGTCGTCCGCCGACAGGTGCTCGGGCACCAGCTCGGAAAAGGCATCGACCAGGACCAGCCCGGCCACCTGCTCCGGGTAGGTGGCTTGGTAGAGCCGCACCATCAAGCCGCCGAGCGAGTGGCCGACCAGCACATAGGGACCAGGTACCTCGGCCACTGCGAGCAGCGTGTGCAGGTCGGCCACGATGGCCTCGACCGAACGGGGCATCGGCACCGGGTCGCTGCGACTCGGCGCCAGGCCGCCGGCCAGGATGGCGGCGACGCCGGGCCGCTCATACAAGCAGACGCGGGTGAAGCTGGCGACGCCATCGAGCACCATCGTGCGGGGATCGTCCGGGAAGACCAGATCGTCGCTCCAGACCGTGGCCGGGCCGCGGTAGCCGGCTTCGAGAATCACCGTGGGGCGGCCGGAGCCGCGGCATTCGAGGTAGAGCCGGCGGCCGCCGCCGATGTCGACCAGACCGGCGAAATCACCGCTGCCGGCGGGTGGGGTCGCGATGACAGCGCCGCCGGCCGGTGTCGCCGCGGCGCCCAAGGTAGTCATCGCGCTGAAGAGTAGCGTAGCGATTAGCGTCAACGTGGCGACGACCGATCGACGGTCTCGGTGTCTGGACTGGATGCCGCCGATTGCGGATGTAGCCACTCGATTCCTCCAATCGGATCTGATCCGGAGACCATGTCCCGCCACATCGCAATTGTGGCCCCGCGACTCGGGCGTTCGTGGTGGAGCATGGCAGGCGGCAATCCTGAACGGTGGCCATTCTACGGCAAGCCGCGGCGTCGCGATCGAAACGTGGCGTGCTCCCAGCCTGACTGTCAGGTTGGCGTCGGGGCGCGGACCGTTCCGCCTCATAGGCTGTCCCACGGGGAAGGGCTTCTAGAGTCGCATTTGTCGATACATGTTGGCCCACATTTGACGCGCGAAGCGTGTATCATGAACTCTATCGAGACGGGTGCTGGTGTCCAGGCAGGTCACGGCGCTGGTCGCTATCGATGGAGAGGAGATCGTCATGTCGCTGTCTGCTGTACAGCCCAAGCAGTTGACCACCGAGGAAGTGATCGTTGAGGCGCACCGGCGAGCGGTGACGACGAGCCCGGCAGAGATCGCCAAGTGGATGCAAGCGGTCTTCGGCCGGAATCTGACCGCGCTCATGTCCGGCGTTGACAATCCGGCGACGATCACGCGGTGGACGCGGGGGATAAAGCCGCATCCGGCGCATCTGGCCCGGCTCCGGACCGCCTTTCAGATTGCTAGCGTGATTGAGATCATCGATGATCGGGAAACGGCCCAAGCGTGGTTCATGGGAATGAACCCTATCCTCGATCATCGTGCGCCGGCTTCTGTTCTTGCGAATGAGCCGGAGCGAGCCGAAACCGTGATGGGGGCCGCGCACTTCTTTCTCGCCCACGGCTAATGGCGATTCGCCATGCCAATCCAGAACTGGCAGTCCTCGCCCGAGTCGGCCGTGCTCCTGATCCCTTCGCGTGGCCGGCAGCAGACCATCAAGGCGATGGACGCTTCGACGATCCCCGGCAGGAGTTCGGGGTGCTCTACGCGGGTGAGTCCCGCTTCGTTTGCTACCTCGAATCGCTCGATCAATATCGGCCGTTCCAAGCACTCCTGCAACAAGTGGCCATCTTTGGCCCCGATTCGTTCACGCCGCGGACCGGACTTGTGCCGGCCTCCTTCTTCACGCGGCTCGTTGGCTGGTTCCGGCTCGATCCAGGCCAGCGATGGCTCGATCTCCGGATCAGCGCCCCGGAAACGGCCGTGGCCCTCAGCCGAGAGCATGCCATCGCGACGGTGCTGCCGGAGCTTGGTTACGGCCCGCGGTTCAAGCCGGGCGATTTGCTTGGCTCCGACCGCCGGCTGACGCAAATGGTGGCCCGCTGGGCGTACGAGCAGGGGTATGCCGGATTGACCTACAGTTGCAGCCACCGGCCAACCCTCGATTGCTGGGCCATCTTCGAGGGCGCCTCGTTCTCGGTCATCGGCAAGCCGGCAACGATCGACCCGGCCGACCCGGAGGTGATCGCGGTGGCGCGGGAGTTCGGGCTGACGATCTCGTTTGCTCATCGACCCGCGCATCCTTCGTAATCGACACGTAGAGGTAAATCGCGGAATGGATGCGCGGCGGTCCCAGTCCATTCGCGTCCAGAATTCGCGCATCCCTGCCTAGCTTCACCCTGCCCTCGGCGAAATCGTGTCATGAGAGCGGTGCGGCTATCCGTCTGAACAACTATGCTGGGAGCGACTCAGCGAAGCCGGACTGAGCGCTGATCCACCAGCCAGCGAGCGCCGCGATGCGTCGCCAGATTCGAGCATGGTTCGTCACCGACCTGTGGCATCACCGCGCCTTTCGCCGGCTGTGGGGTGCCCATACCGTCTCGGCTCTTGGTTCACATGTCTCAACTTTGGCGATTCCACTGCTGGCGGTGCTCACGCTGGACGCCTCGCCGGCCGACATGGGCGTGCTGACCGCCGTCACCCGTCTGCCGTCGCTCCTGTTCGGACTCGGAGTCGGTGTGCTCGTCGATCGCCTCCGGCGCCAGCCGTTACTCATTGGGGCAGATCTTGCTCGCGCTGCCCTGCTGCTGCTCATCCCCATCTTCGCGGTGACGAATCGTCTCAGTGTCGAGGTGCTCATCGGCGTTGGCTTTGCGGTTGGCACGATGACCCTGCTTTTCGATGTCAGCGCAACGTCCTACCTGCCGGCGCTCGTCTCGCGACACCAATTGGTGGATGCCAACGCCAAGCTCCAAGCCAGCACCTCAGCGGCTCAAGCCATCGGACCCGGCTTCGCTGGGGCACTCATGAGCGCGACCTCGCCGTTCTTCGCGATCGTGGTTGATGCGGTCTCCTTCGTCGCCTCCGCGTTCATCCTGCGCGGCATCCGGCAGCCCGAAGCCGGGCCTCGGGTCGACACGGCCACAGCCCAGCGGCGTTCGTGGCGTGCCTTGGTAGCCGGATTCCCGATCATCACCCGGGATCCGCTGTTGCGGGCATTGGTGGCGGGCGGCACCCTGATGCACTTCTTCGGGTTCGCCTTCTTCCCGGCCTATTTGATCTTTCTTGCCCGTGATCTCGGCTTGGCACCAGTCACCATTGGCGCCATCCAAACAATCGGCGGGATCGGCGGCCTGGTGGGAGCATTGCTTGCCGGCCGGGTCGCCCGCCGGCTCGGCCTTGGCCCGGCGATCATCCTGTCCCAGATCGGGGCAGGGATCACCGGCGCGGGTTTCGTGCTCGCCGTTGTCGTTCCCTTCGCCGCGGTGCCGCTGCTCATCGTGACGGAGATGGCAAACTGGATCGCCACTACGATCTACGTGGTCAACGCCAGTAGCCTCCGCCAGGCCGTTACGCCCGACCAATACTTGGGGCGGGTCAACGCGACCGTGCGGACACTGATGTTGGGAGCAGCCCCGCTCGGCGGTCTCGCTGGGGGCGCGGTCGCTCAATTCACCGGCGCGGGGCCAGCGCTGGTCATCGCCTCCATTGGGTTCCTCACCGCAATGATCCCGCTGCTCCTATCCCCGTTACCGACGCTTCGCCTGATGCCCGGCGACAGCGCACGAAGCGAGGAACGCGAGATTTGAGCGGGGTAGCGATCAGCCTTCCCGACCCTTGTCAGTGCCCGTGGTCTTGAGGTGAAGCGCACGTTCGTCACTCACGCGATCGCGTCAATCACCTCAATCACCGATCGCTCGGGGCGAGCGAGGACGACATAGGCCGGCAGGCCGAGCCGCTGCCAGAGCGGGATTGGGTCGCTCCCGGTCACCGAGGCGACGTAGAGCGAGATGACGGTGCCGTGGGCGACGACGACCAGCGTCTCCTCCGGTCGGGTGGCCGTCAGCAGCTCGGCCACGGCGGCCGTGAAGCGAAGGCGGGCGGCGGTGGCGGTCTCCTCGCCGATGACCAGCTCGTCCGGGTGGCGGAGGGCGTGCTCGACGCGCGCGGTGAAGGCGGCGGTGCCGAGAAACGGGGTGGAGCGTCGCTCATGCTCCCGGAGATCGTCAACTATCTGAACCGGCAGCCGATGGCGGGCGGCGATGATGTGCGCCGTCTCGCTCGCCTTCGGCTCCGGGCTGGCGGCGATCACGTCCGGTGCGTAGGGCGCCAAGCGATCGGCGAGGAGCGCCGACCGGCGCCGTCCCTCGTCGCCCAGTTGCCAATCGGGAGCCGGTGTGGCCGGGTCGATCGCCGGCAGCGCATGCTTGACCAGAATCAGTAGTGACACCTTGTCGTCCTCCCGCGATGCCGTTGGGCGATGCGCCCTGGCAGCACTTCGTCCGGTTGGGCGCCCGTCCCCAGCGGACCGGGCGATGACGGTCTGAGCGTAGCGCGGGACTCACTCGGGCGTCGCTGCCAATGACGGCTTCGTTTGACAGGTTCGTTCGTCCGTGGTTGTATTCCCGGCACGATCAGCGCCGAGTTTATGCCGAGGAGTCATCGCTCCTGTAGCCTCAATCACCCGAGGAGCAGCCGGTGGCCGGGTTGCGCTGATCTGACGTCCAATCGCGTCTGGATCGATGTCGATCATGGAGGAGCCCCGATGAAGAGTCTATCGTCACGCCTGAATCTGGATCGTGCCGCCCTCAGCCGCCGCCGGTTCGCGGCCGCTGCCGCCGGCCTGGCCGGTGCCGGGCTTGCTTCGCAAAGCGCCCTGGCCCGGTTTTTCCAGGATGCCAGTCAGATGACGGGGGTCGATCCCGAGGTGTGGAACCCGGAGACGATCCAAGCCCTGGCCGGCACGATCGAGGTCGATACCGCGGCCGAGGTGCACGCGGTGGTGCCGGCGACCGCCAGCGGCGACCTCCAGTATTGGAACGTGGGACCGACCCAGGCCTCGCCCGCGATCACGGTCCAGATCTACGACGAGTTTCAGGCCGCGTTCCAGGAATATTACCCGGAGATCGCGCTGGAAAATCAGAACATCGGCTACAACGACCTGCTTGACACGCTGCGGACGGCGGCGGCCGGCGGCGCCGCGCCGGATGTCGCCAAGCTGCCGATCCTGTGGGGGGTGGAGTTTGCCGCCCGCGGCCAGTTGCAGGAGATCGTGCTCGAGGATTTCGGCCTGAACCGCGACCTGTTCTGGGAAGGCGCCCTCAAGTCGGTGACCTGGGATGGCAAGATGTACGGCATCCCGACCAACAACGAGACAATGGCCTTCATCTGGAACCGGGCCATCTTCGCCGAGGCCGGGCTCGATCCCGAGGTGGGGCCGGCGACCTGGGCCGATGTGGTCGAGTACTCGCGGGCGATCAAGGAAGCGACCGGCAATAGCGGCTTTGGGCTGGTGGCCCGGGTCAATGCCGGCAACACGCCGTTCCGGGTGATGCCGATGCTCTGGGCCTATGGCAGCGGCGCCCTCGACGAGGCGGAGGCGAACCCGACCTACGAAACCTCGATGATTAACAACGAGGGCGGGATCGCGGCCCTGCAGGCGATGTACGACATGTACGTGACCGACCAGTCGGTGCCGACCTCGGCCTTGACCAACACCCAGGTCGAGAACCAGGACCTCTTCATCACCGGCCAGATCGCGATGATGATCTCGCACCCCAGCGAGTACGTGGCGATGCAGGACCGGGCGGCGGCGGCCACCGGCGCCGACAAGGAGCTGGCGGACGAGATCGTCGCCAACATGGCCTACGGCCTGATTCCAGAAGGGCCGGTCCGGCGGGCGGTGGTGTTCGGCGGCTCGAACATCCACATCATGTCGGACGAGGCGCACGGCGGCGAGGTCAACATGGACGCGGCGCGGGCGATGCTGACCACGGCCACCAGTCCGGAGTGGGCGGTCAAGAACAACTGGGCCGATTCCAATCCCGGCAACCTGCGCGGTTTCGAGACGGAGTGGATGGCGGAACGGCTCGATGCGATCAACTTCCTGGAAGTGACCACCGCGATGCTGCCCTTCGGCATCCCCTTCCCGGTGGTGCCGGAAGCGACCGAGATCATGAACATCATCGTCCCGGAGATGGTCCAAAATGCCCTGACCGAGAGCATGAGCGTGCAGGAAGCGGCCGACAACGCCGCCAACGAGATCAACGCGCTGAGCGCGAGCTGGTAACCAGGACGGCGAATCGTTGCCCGGGATCGGATCAGGGGTTGGTGTACCCCTGATCCGGCCCGAGCGACGATGCGTGGAGGGTTCCCCCGAAATGGCTGTCGCGGAAGCCCGAGTGATGCCGGAGCCTCGCCGCCGGACCAAGCGGCGCGAGCCGGGGTTGCTGGCGAAGATCGTCCGCCACTGGGCGGACTACGTCTACGTGCTGCCATCGCTGCTGGTGATGCTGGTCGTCATCGGGTATCCGATCGTCTACACGCTGGTGCTGGCCTTCCATGAGACGCCGCCCCGGACCGGGGAGTGGGTCTACAACGCCGGCGAGAACTTTCCCCGGATCCTGTCGAACCCGCTCTTCTGGAAGATCACCGGGAACACGATGGTGTGGACCTTCGGCTCGACTATCTTCGCCTTCATCCTCGGCACCGTCGCCGCCCTGGCCCTGCACCGGGCCTTCCCCGGCCGCGGCGTCGTGCGCGCCATCCTGCTGATCCCCTGGGTGATCTCGGCCGTCGCCGCCGCCTATGTCTGGCGCTGGATCCTGCATAGCGATTACGGCTTGCTCAGCGGCACCTTGACCCAATGGGGGCTCATCGACCGCTCGCTGGTCCTGCTCGATTCCATCACCTGGGCGATGCCGACGCTGGTGATGGTCAATGTCTGGAAAGAGTTTCCGTTCGTCATGATTATGGTCACCGCCGGCTTACAGACCGTGCCGGAGCAACAGTTGCGGGCGGCCCGGGTCGATGGCGCCAGCACCTGGAACCAGTTCCGGCACGTTACGGTGCCGCACATCAAAGGCGTGTTGGTGATCACGACCTTGCTGCTGTTCGTCGTGAACCTGAACTCGTTCACCCTGGTCTATCTGATGACCGGCGGCGGGCCGGCGAACGCCTCGCAGCTCTGGATCACGGAGATCTACAATATCGCCTTCCGCTCCTTGCAATTCGGCCTCGCCTCGGCCTTCTCGGTCATCCTCTTCGTCATCATGCTGGTCATTGGCTACTTCTACGTCCGCGCCCTGAACAGCAGCGCGGACCGGGGGCGGGCGGGATGAGCACACCGCGATCCACGGTCCAAGCCTCGATCACCGCCCCGGCGATGCCGCGACCCGCCGGCGTCAGCGCGGCGCCGGCCCGCCGCGGCGTGGAGGAGCGCACGCGCTCCCGCACCGCCCGCGGCCGGCTCCGCTTGACGCCGCTCGGCGTCGCCGGCTGGGCGGCCCTGCTCCTGTTGGTGCTGTTCACGGCGGTGCCGATGGCCTGGATGGTCTCGACCTCGGTCAAGACCGAGTTCGCGGCGATTCAGCAGCCACCGAACTGGGTGCCGCTCAACCCGACGCTCGATCAGTACACGCGGCTGCTCAACCCCGGCAATCGCACCGGTCAGCAATTCCTGGGCTATCTCCGCAACAGCCTGTGGGTCTCCAGCGCCACGACGGTGATGGCCCTGCTGGTGGCGGTGCCGGCGGCCTACGCCTTTGCCCGGTTCCGCTTTCCGGGGAAGAACGCGCTCTTCTTCTCGGTCCTGATCCGGAATATGTTCCCGGCGGTGGTCTTCTTGATCCCGCTCTTCATCCTGATGCGGATCTTCAATCTCGTCAACAACCACTGGTCCCTGATTTTGACGTATCTAACCTTCGGCCTGCCGCTCTCGATCTGGCTGTTGAAGGGCTTCTTCGAGAATATCCCGCCCGAGCTGGAGCAGGCGGCCCGGATCGACGGCGCCACCCGGTTCCAAGCATTCCGCCTGATTATCCTGCCGCTGGCCACCCCCGGCGTGGTGGCGACCGCGATCTACGCCTTCATTCAAGCCTGGAACGAGTATGTCTACGCCCGGACTTTTATCATCGATGACAGTTTGCGGACGATGCCGGTCGGCTTGGAAAAATTCTTCACCGAGTACGTCAGCAACTGGCCCGGCCTGATGGCGGCCTCGTTCATCATGAGCGTGCCGGTGGTGGTGCTCTTTTTGGTGTTGCAGCGCCACTTCGTGCGGGCCCTGACGGAGGGGGCGGTCAAGCACTAGCGCCGAGCCGCCGCCTCGGCCCCCTAACCCCCAATCCCGCGGGGACACGCCTGTACTCCCGCGGGATTGGGGGCGGGAGGTCGATTGGGGGCGAGGGGTCGAACCGCGACGGAGAGAGCAATGGCGGGAATCACGCTTTACGATGTGGTGAAAATGTATGGCGAGGTGGTCGCGGTCGATGGCGTCTCGCTGGAGGTGCGCGACGGCGAGTTCGTGGCCCTGGTCGGGCCCTCGGGCTGCGGCAAGACCACCACGCTCAACCTGGTGGCCGGCCTGATCGACATCACCGATGGCGATATCTACCTCGGGGAACGGCTGATTAATGATCTCGATCCGAAAGACCGCGACCTGGCGATGGTGTTTCAAAACTACGCCCTGTACCCGAACAAGACGGTCTACGAGAACCTGGCCTTCCCGCTGCGGATGCGCGGCTTCAAGAAGCATGACATCGATGAACGGGTGCGCGGCACCGCCGACATCCTGAGTATCGGCCCGCTCCTCGACCGGCGGCCGCGGCAGCTCTCCGGCGGCCAGCAGCAGCGGGTGGCGCTGGGCCGGGCCCTGGTCCGCAACCCGCTGGCGTTCCTGATGGACGAGCCGCTGTCGAACCTCGACGCCAAGCTGCGGGTCCAGATGCGGGCCGAGCTGAAACGGTTTCACCAGGAGATCGGGGCCACGGTGATGTACGTCACCCACGATCAACTGGAAGCGGTGACGATGGCCGACCGGATCGCGGTGATGAACGGCGGCCTGCTCCAGCAATACGACACGCCGGACGAGATTTTTCACCATCCGGTCAATACCTTCGTCGCCGGCTTCATCGGCAGCCCGGCGATGAACCTGCTCCCCGGCACGGTCAGCACCGAGGACGGCCAAGCCGCGATCCGGGGCGAGGAGGGCTGGCGCCATCCGCTCTCGGCGGAGAACGGCCGCCGGGCCGCCGCCAGCACGACAGGCGAGGTGATCCTTGGCATCCGGCACGGCAACATCCGGCTCCACCGGGAGGAACGGCCGGGCACCGTGCAAACCCGCATTTACACCGTCGAGCCGACCGGCGATCTCACCTATGTCCATCTCCGGCTGGGCACGGCCCTGCTGGTGGCGAGTGCCGGGGCGAATTTCCGGGCCGACCCCGACGATCCGATCTGGATCGAGTTCGAGCAGAAGAATCTCCACTTGTTCGATGCGAAAACGGAGCAAACCCTCGAACCGCCAGAGCGAGAACGGGTGGCGGAGGAGCTGGCGGCGGTGGTGGCCTGAGGTGATGCCGCCGAGCATATTGTGAGCATAGCGGTGGCGGGCGGGGGTGCCCCCTGGGCCAATAAATTCCGCGCTGAACACCACGAAGTCCTTTCAGGACTGAGGACGACTTCGGCTCCAAAATCCAAGACATCGTCCCGATTACGACGATCAAAACATGCCGAAGGGCAATTCGTCCTTAGTCCTGAAAGGACTTCGTGGTGCTTAGCGCGGACTTTCAGTCCAGCGCGACGGGGCGCACCATCTACGAAGCGGTCACGGTTCACCCGAACACCGTAAGCCGTCACCGAGGTCGAACAAGGATCGACGCGCCAGTGAAGATCGAGCTCCGCACGTCGAGCAAACGGTTACCGCGGAAATCGACCTTGGGCTGGCGACGGGAACTCTCGACGACAAGGTTGCGCCGCCGGTCCCGAGCTGACTCGCGGGGCATCGGGCCTGCTGCTATACACTTAGAGGGAAATCCGATGACACTGGTCGGATTGCCGGGTTGCAGACCAACTTGGTTCCGTGACGAGAGCCGCTCGATGGCGGGTGCGGCAGCGGGGAGACGCGGATGGCCACGGCGCGGATGACGGACACGATGGTCGATCGCCTCCGGGCTCATCAAGTGACCTCGGTGGACGATCTGTACGCGATCAATGGGGAGCCGCACGAGGCAATTGTCGGCAAGCACACCAGCTACCTGACCCCGCTGCTCGAGGAGTTCATTGCCAAGTCGCCATTTTTCCTGATCGCGACGGCGGACGCCGAGGGCAATTGTGACGTCTCGCCCAAAGGCGACCCGGCCGGGATCGTGCGCGTCCTCGACCGGCGCACAATCGTGATCCCGGATCGGCCGGGGAACCGGCGGATCGATGGGCACCGCAACGTGCTGGCGAACCCGCATATCGGGCTCATTTTCATCATTCCGAACGTGGACGAGACGCTGCGGATCAATGGCCGCGCCTTCGTTACCGCCGATCCAGAATTGTTGGCCTCAATGCCGGTCCAGAAGCGCGTGCCGAAGCTGGCGATCGTGGTCGAGATCGACGAGGCATACATGCACTGCGCCCGCGCCTTCCTCCGCTCGGGCCTGTGGCAGCCGGAGACCTGGCCGGACCCGAACACGATCCCGACCCTGCGTGCGATCATGTGCGAACAAAAAGACCTCCCGCCGCCGGATGAAACGGAAGGCAAACGGCAGGAAGCGTACCGCTCCACCCTCTACTGAGCCATGCGAACGTCGGGTTGATGGAACGCACCTATTCAACCGGGGCCTGCCGAATCGATCCCCGCCCCCAATCTCGCGGGAGAGAGTTTGTCTCCCAAGGATTGGCGTCCAGATATCCCCTGGTTGGCGGATTGAGGGTGGAACCACCACCCATTTCATAGACCCACGGTACTATGGCACCGCTGCAAGCCAAGGAATGCTTCTGTCAGCAAAGTAGGCGAGGGCCGCGATGCGTGTCTTGTTCTCGGCGCAAGGCGGGTCTGGGCACTGGCATCCGCTGGCGCCACTAGCGGCGGCGATGGCGGCGGCGGGACATGAAGTGGCGTTTGCGACGACGCCAAGCACCTGCCACGTCATTGAACAGCATGGGATTCGTTGCTTCCCGGCCGGTGCTGATACCGATGTCCAACTCAATTTGTCCCAGGCGGAAGTAGGGGCGAAACCGGCCGGTTGGATCTGGGCGAATCTCTTCGTGGAGCAACGAGCGGCGCGGTGCCTGCCCGATCTTCTTGACCTGTACCGGGAGTGGCGACCGGACCTCGTTGTGCGCGACCTCAGCGAGTTTGCCTCAGTGATCGCGGCCGAACGATACGAGATACCGCACGCCGTGGTCCAGGTGGGCGCGTGGCGGCCGGGGCTGCACGCGGCCATCGCCGAACCGCTCAACCGACTGCGGCGGGTGGCCGGGCTTAGGCCCGATCCCGGGCTCGACATGCTCTACCGCTATCTCCTGCTAACGCCGATGCCGGCCAGCTACCGGCGGGCCGAACCGCCGATGCCGCCGACCATGCGCGAAATGCGCTACGTGGCCTACGACCGGACGGTGCCCGGTAACGATGAGCTCCTAGACTGGGTTGAAGGTCTGGCCGGGCTTCCTGTCGTGTTTGTCACCCTGGGGACGGCCTTCAACCGGCAGCCAGAGCTTCTTGCGGCGATCATCGAGGCGTTTCGCGACGAGCCGGTACGACTCATCGTGACCACCGGGCCGGGCATGGATGGGTACGACCTTGGCAAGGGAACATCGCGCGTGCATGTGGCGCCGTACCTACCGCTCAGCCTGGTCTTTCCCCGCTGCGAACTGGTGGTGACTCATGGCGGCTTCAACACGGTGCTCACCGCGCTCGATCATGGGTTGCCAATGGTCGTCCTGCCAATTGCCGCCGATATGGCAGACAACGGCCGGCGCTGCGCCGAGTTGGGCGCGGCCAAGGTCATCGAACGGCAGGCGCGAACGCCCGGGGCCATTCGCCAGGCCGGCCGCGACATCCTTGGCGACAGAGGCTTCCGACAACGTGCCAGGCGGCTACGCGACGATATGCAGCGGATGCCCGGCGTGCCGTACGCGGTGACGCTGCTTGAACGACTCGCGGTCGAACGCCGGCCGTTGCCAGCACCTCACGACTGATCCGCGCTCCGGGAGGTCGCATTGCCTGGCTGCCTATCCCCGCGGAAACCGCTCCCGCAGGATGACCGGGAGGGCGATGATAATCGGTGGGTCGAGGGGACGGAGCCGGCGCGGGCGGAGGTCGATGGGAGTGGGGCAGCGGCCCTGGCGGACGGTCAGCGGGCCGGCGCTGCCGACGAACACGCCTTCGGGGGGGATCAGGCAGGCCGCGCGGGGATCGGCATTGGTGAGGGAGGCGGCCAGCAGATGGTAGGCGCCGTCCGGGGCGCCATTGATCTGAAAATCGCCGTCGCCGGTCAGGATGGTGCCCGTCACCGGGCGGCCACTGGCAATGCCGGTTGGGAACAGGCCGATGAAGGTGAGGGCGGCCGTGCCGTTTGGCGAGGTCAAGCGACCGGTCACCGACGGGTGACCCGACCGGGTGCAAGGACCGGTGAAACCGTCGTGGACGACACGCTCAAAGAAGGGGGCGGTCAGCTCCGGCAGGCGGCGGAATTGGCCGGGGGAGACGCCGACCAGGCGGGTGAAGCGGGTGGTAAAGGCGCCCAGGCTCTCGTAGCCGACCTCGAAGCAGATCTCGGTCACGCTGAGCTCGGTTTCGAGCAGGAGCCGCTTTGCCTGGTCCAGGCGGAGGGCGGCGTTGAACTCGCCGGGCGGGATGCCGGTGGTGCCGCGAAAGACCCGGCTGAAGTGGAAGGGGCTCAGTCCCGCCAGGTCGGCCATGTCGTGGAGGCTCAGGGCGTGTTCGGCCGGCTCCCGGAGGGCGGTGACGACCCGCTCGATGGTGGCGTAATGGACGGCGGGCGGCGGTGCGGCGGGCACCGCGATCGCTCCGGTGGGGGATCGTCTCATCGCACATCCTCCGAACGCGTGGCTGGGTTGCTCGATGCCGGAACTCCGGCCGATCGATTGATCACGTCTCGTTCGTCAGCAGCGCGGCGAGCTGGTTCAGGCTGCCTTTCCAAAACGCCCGCCGGGGATCGACGTCGGCCGCGGCCGGCAGCTTCAGCTCTTGCAGTTGGACGCTGGATTTGGTCTCGCCCTTGGCGACGAGGTAGGCGGTGAGCAACGCGCCGGTCGCCACCACATCAAAGCGGGCCGAGCGGTGCGGCTGGCTGGTGCGGAGCCGGAGGGTGCCGGGCGCCAACCATTGATCGCGCACCGCGTCGTCGACGAGCGCCTGGTAGAGCCGTTCCACCGGGACGGCGACCGTCTTGCTGGCGTTCACCGAAAACCCATCGGGTCGCTGGTGCTTCTGGCGCATGCCGCGAGCCCGTTCGTACCCAACCGTGATGCCCTGGGCCCACCAGCCGTCGATGGCGAACGTGGTATGGATGAACTCGGCGATCTCGCGATGGCTATGCTCGGGTCCGCCCCACTCGTCGAGGACGGCGAACCACTCGTCCCAGCGCTTGCCGGTGTTGCGCTGGACGACCTCGTCGCTCATCCCCGGCGCTTCGACCCAATCGGCAGCCACCGGGGCTTCGACGACGGCGTCGCTGGCGGCGGGATCCAGCTCGGCGGCGGGATCGGCGACGCCGTTCGTTGACTCGGTGTGATGGAGATCGAGGAGGTAATGACGGGCGGTGGTGTAGCGTTCGCCGGTCTTGGCCATTCGCTCACGCACGGCCCGCTTCTCGGCTTTGTGCTTGGTCATGGTGTGGTCTCCTCACCGGCCGGCACCACGGGACTCACGCTCCCGGGACGGCCAGCCCCGGTCAGGAAACACCTCGCCATCGCACGTCCGCCGCGTGGCGGATCGTGCCGTCCCGAGACCGTAGCCCCTTTGCCTCCACCAGCCGGCGGCGTGAGCGCCGGAACGGAGGTTCGGCGCGGGAAGCGCCGTGTTGAATAAATTCTACGAACATTGGTTCGTGCCGTCAAGTCAGCGTAGTGCGGACTCGTGTGCAATGTTCATACCCTGATACAATGAAAGCGAGACGAATGCATTGGAAAATTTGGCGCAAAACGCGGAGGGCGAACGCATGCTAGAGATCGTATCAAGCGTCACCTGTAGGGGCCAGGTCACGATTCCAGCGCGAGTCCGCCGCCATCTCGGCATGGATACGCCGGGTAAAGTCGCATTTATTCTCGGCGATGATGGCACGGTGGTCTTGAAGCCCGTCACGATGACAATCGCCCGATTCCGCGGGATCGTTCCCGCATTGCCGAATACCTCGGCGGACTCTGAGAAGGAAATCGAAGCGGCAATAGAGGAACGGGCCAACCACATCATGGCCAAGATGCGGCAGCAATGATCTTTTTCGCTACGAGCCGCTTTGCTTCTTGCGAAGAGCATTCGTGGCGGTGTTAAGATATGGAGAACGGCATGAGAGAAATCATTTCGAGCGTAACCAGCCGGGGCCAGGTCACGATTCCGGCGCGAGTGCGACGACACCTCGGAGTTGATACTCCGGACAAAATCGCCTTTGTCCTGGGTGATGACGGCACGGCGATCATTAAATCATATGGATTGACCATGATGGACCTGGAGGCCACGCTGCCTGCCTTGCCGGGCGCCTCCGATGATTTCGATAAGGAAATCGCGGAGGCGAAGGATGAAGCGGCCGATCGCAGAATGGCGAAGATGCAGCGCCAATGATCTTTCTGGACGCGAACTACTTTTTGCGCTTCTGGACTGTACCAAATTCGGCTGCCAATGCCACTCGAAAGGCGATCGCGCGATCACTCTTCGCGGACATTCAAGCTGGCACTGTCGAGGCGACCACCTCCGAATCGGTCTTGGCGGAGGTCGCCCACGTTCTTACCTCCAAACGGCAGTACAACCTGTCGGCTGAGGTTGCTATCTCCTACCTGGTGCGCACCATACGCATGCCCGGCCTCAAGTTCGCACCGGGAATGCAGCGGCGGTATTTACGGGCCCTGGAGATTTGGAGTGAACATCCCCGGCTTGAATTCGTCGATGCCCTGACCGTCGCGATTGTCGAGAATTCGGGCCATGTGCTCGCGACCTTCGATCGGGATTTCGATCCGTTCGATGACATCGAGTACTGGCGGCCGGAGAATGGACACGCTGGCGGGGATGCCCTGCCGTCGTCATGATGAAGCACAGCACCGGCTACCAGTCCGTGGTGCGTTCCAAATCCCACGTCGTGACCGCTTCGAGGGCTACGGGCCTGGCGAAGGTGACGACACCGTTCATCTCGCGGGCCGGTCAAAGAGACTCCGCAGCACACAGAACTCATTGCCTTCCGGATCGGCAAGGACGACCCAACTCTGCTCACCCTGCCCGATATCAACGTGCCGGGCCCCCAACGCGAGCAGACGTTCCACTTCCTCGTCTTGGCCGCGGTCGATCGGGCTCACATCGAGATGCAGGCGGTTCTTGACCGTCTTCGCCTCAGGGACGCGCACAAACGTCAGCGTTGGTGGGCTCACTCGCTGTCGCACCACCTCGACCGTCGGACGCCAACTCGAAATCTCGACCAGATCATCGCGCTCATCGATGATTTCGTAGTCAAGGACCTCGCACCAAAAAGCCGCCAACGTCCGTGGTTGGTGGCAGTCGATGATGAGCTCCGTGAATCTACTGGTCATACTTCCCCCAGCTACTGACCGAGGTCCCAGCCAACCCCTTTGTCGACGGACCCTACCCCTTGACCTCAATGCCCAGCGCCTTGGCCCAGGCCCGGTAGTCCTGCTCGATGGCGCCTTCCCAGATCGAGACGTCGATCTGGCCGGAGCTGTAGGCGCCTTCGGCCAGGCGCTGCTTGCCGAAGACGTCGCGTTGTCGGACATCCTCCGAGCGGACCACGACCTCTTCCGCCAGGTGGGGCGGGATGAAGCTGACGCCTTCGCGGCCGCCCAGCACGACATCGCCCGGCAGCACGGTGGCGCTGCCGATCCGGATCGGGCCGTTGACCTCGACCAGCGATACCTCCCAGATGGCGGAGGGGTGGACGCCGCGGCAGAAGACGTTGAAATCGGGCAGCTCGTACACCCGCTCCAGGTCACGGATGCCGCCATCGACCACCAGCCCGGTCTTGGCCCGGCTCTGAATAGTGGTGCCCAGGTTGTCGCCGATGAACGTGCCGTCCTCGATCTTGCCGAAGACGTCCACCACCAGCACGTCGCCTGTCTGGAGCTGGTCGATGATCCAGGTGTTCTGGCCGCCGCTTCGCCCTTCGCTGGCGCCGATGCCCTGGACCACGTCGTTCAGATCGGGCCGGATCGGCACGTAGCGGGCCGTCACCGCCCGGCCGACGAGGACCCGATCGGGATGCAGATTGTACCAGCCACCCTCGAAATTGAAGTGGTACTCGTGGCCGCGCTCAAGGACGCCCCAGGCTTCGTCGTTGGTGACGTATTTCATGCGCTCAACGATGTCGTCCGGCACTCGCGGCCGGCCATCGGCGAACCGTTCGTACGGGTTTTGCGGGGTCAGGGCCGCGATGCGCTCCGGCGAGTTGAAGATCATGCTCGTCTTGCCCCTTTGCCTTGCCGCGGGCTGCCGCCCGGTCCGCTCCACCGCTCGCGACGCGGTTGGTCAACTCGCTCATCTGGCCGGCAAGCGCGCCACGTCGCCGAACCGATCCTGCGCGGGATTAGGCAAGGACCGGGATTTCCCCCGATCCTTGCCCCTTCAGGCCGTATTCCCTGGAACGCTAGTTCGTTGCCGCGGGCTCGAGCATGATGATGGAAATCTCGGTCTGGGTGTTATCGGCGCTGGGGCCTAACCAGACGGTGCCGGAGTAGCCGGAGTCGTCCAGCTCGGCGAGGCCGATCATCATTTCCTGGCGGCCGCCTTCGTCCGTGGTGATCACGCCACCGATGTCGCCACAGGCAATGTAGGTTCCAATCTCGTCGTTGCTCAGGTGCGCGTTGATCGCGTGACCACCGTCGATGATGTCCTGCAACGGAATGTCGACAATGTTTTCGCTCAGCGTCACCGCGACCGCCGATTCGGGACCGGTGAACTCGCCCTCGGGGGCGGTGAGATCGTTCAGGGGAACGACCACGTCGCCGAGCTCGGCGCAGGTTCCAGTATGAATGTGGACCGGATGCGTCGCCCCCGCTGTCTCAGCCACGGGGGTTTGGGCAATACCGGCAGGAACGGACAAGGTCAACGCCGCGACGACCGTCACCGCCGCCAAGAGGGCCGATCGCCGGAACTTCGGGTGGGATCTGCTCATCGTGCTCCCTTTCTCCTCGGACCGCCGCCACACGGCGCACCCCATCGTTGGTTCTGGCGCTCCTGCCAGGACCGGAAACAGCATATCGCCGATTGATCGCCATGTATACGGGAAACCGCGAATGCGAGCGAGGGCTGACCGACCGATCCAGGGAGGCGCTCTCCAGTTCGCGAGCCGCGCTGCCCGGATTGTAGCGACGAGCCCCGGGCCGGCGGGGTTACTCCGGCGTCTCATGGTCGTCGGTCTCGTGCCAGAGGGCGCGCATTTCGGCGCTCGTCGCCAGGAGATCGGCCAGCGAGCCGCGGGCTTCGACGCGACCGTCCTTGAGCACCACGATCTGATCGGCCCGCATCAGCGCCGCCCGACGATGCGAGACCGCGAGACAGGTCGCGCCCGGTCGCTGGCGCAGCCGGTGCCACAGCTCGCGCTCCGTGGCAAGGTCCAGCGCGCTCGACACATCGTCGATCACCAGGAGGTCGGCCTCCCGCGCCAGCATGCGGGCGATCGCGGCGCGTTGCACCTGGCCACCGGACAGCTTGACGCCTCGGGTGCCGACCATCGTCTCCAGGCCGTCCGCGAGGGCGACGATATCGCGTTCGAGCATCGCGCCGCGGATCGCGTTCGCCAGCAACGCCGGATTGTCGGGTACACCGAGCAACACGTTTTGCCGGAGCGTGTCGCTGAAGAGGCGCGGGGTTTGAGCCGTGTACGCGGCCCGGGGCGGCGTGAAGAAGGTCGCGGCATCCTCGATCAGCGCCCCGTTCCAGCGGATCTCACCAGATTCCCGGGGAAGCAAGCCGAGGAAGGTCCGCAACAGCGTTGTTTTTCCAGCGCCGACGCGGCCGGTGACGACGGTGAGGGTGCCGTACGGCAGCCGCAGGTCGACGTCAACGATGCCGTGCCCGGTTTCCGGGTGGTGATAGGTAAGGCCGGTGGCCGCCACGAGCCGCAATGCCTGGGACCGCGGTTCAACCGCCGGCGCGGCGGCCGGTAGCGGGCCACGGAGATGAAGCGGCGCCGGCGCGGTGAGCGCGGTGGCCGGCGCCGCGCCGATCAGGGTGTGGAGGCGCTGGAAGGCCACCGTGGTCTGTTTGAACTGGGCCAGATATTGGCCGAGCTCGGCGGTGAAATCGGTGACGAAGCCGAGATAGAAGACGAAGAGGACAAAATCGCCCACCGTCAAGCTGCCATCGCGAAGCTGGCTGGCGGCGAGCAGCATGATCGGGCCGGTGCCAATCCCGGTCAGGTTGATGGTGATCGCCTCTAGCATCCGCGTCGCTAGCTTGTCTTTGATGGTCAGGGCTTGGCGCCGTTGGTTGAGCCGGCGAAAGTGGGCGATAGTCCGGTCCTCGGCCCCCGCGGCGCGCACCGTTTCGACCGCGGTCAACATGTCCCCAAGCGCCCCCGCCACTTGGCTGATGGCTTGGCTACTCGCGGCACGATAGCGGCCAAGGACGTCGCTGAACCGTTGGGCGACGGCGATGACAAGGATGAGCGGCACGAAGACGGCGAGCGTAATGCCCACGTTGACGGAGAGGAGAATGAGGAAGGCGAGGAGGGCGATTACCCCTTGGCCGACGATCTCGTCGGTCCAGTCGAGACTATCTTCCGCCACATCGACATCGTCCCGAAAGCGGCTGATGGTGTCGCCGATCGAGTACGGCAGGGCCAGGGCGCCTGGGCGATTGAGCATGTGCGACAGGAGATTCCGCCGCAGCAGGGCACTGACGCGGAAGCGGAACGTGATTTCGACATAGCCCGCGATCAGCCACAGCGCTGCCTGACCGAGGGCCATCACGACCAGGAGCAAGACGAGCCCCGACGTCCCGATTGGAATCGCCGCGGCCCCGGTCAGGGCATCAAAGAACGCCCGGGCAAGGAGGCCCGGCAGCAGCGTGGAGAGGTTCATCAGTCCCCACAGGAACGCGTGCGCCACGCTGTACCCGCGCCCAAAGCGCGACATCTGGAGCAGGTATCGCCAGGTTGGTCGCGGCGTCATGGGGCAACCTCCCCGGTGGCGAGGCGCAGCATTGCTGAATAGTGAGAGGTAGGAGTGGCGGCGAGGGTGAGGCGCGGACCGTGCTCGAGCACCTCGCCCCGCTCCAGGATCAGGATGTCGTCAGCGAAGGCAAAGGTCGAAAGTCGATGCGCCACGATGATACCGGTGCGGCCGGCGAGGAGCCGGCCAAGGGCCCGGTGGACCAGTCGCTCCGTGGCGGGATCGAGCTTCGATGATGGCTCGTCCAGGATCACCACATCCGGATCGCGCAGGAGCAGGCGGGCGCAGGCCAGGACTTGGGTTTGGCCGGCGGAGAGCCCGATGCCGCCGGCGCCAAGGACGGTGGCGAGGCCGGCTGGCAGCTTGCGCAGCCAGGGGCCCAGGCTCAGCGACTCGAGCATGTCGACCAGGCGTTCGTCCGCCACACTGTCGTCAAACAGGGTTAGGTTGTCCCGGATGCTGGCATTGAAGAGGTGCGCCTCCTGCGTCACCAGGCCGACGCGGGAACGGACCGCGGCGACGGCGACCGTTCGTAGATCGACCCCGCCCAGGCAGACAGCCCCGGCCGCCGGATCGTAGAAGCGGGGGAGGAGGCGGGTGAGCGTGGTCTTCCCGCTCCCGGTCCGGCCCATGATCCCGAGCACCCGTCGCGGCGCCAGGTGCAGTGTCACGCCACGCAGCACGGGGCTGCCTGGCGCATAGCCGAACCAGACCTGATCGAGGTCGAGGGCGAGGGGGCCTGGCGGCAGGTGATCTCCCGGTCCATCGGTGAGGCGGGATTGTTGATTGAGCAGGTCTTCGATGCGGCCGAGGCTCGCTCCCGCCTGCTGCAAGTCCTGCACTTCGTTGCGGATCTGCTCGGTGGGCCGCCGGAGCATTTCCGTGTAGCGAAAGACGAGGAAGACCGCCCCGATCGTCAGCGCGCCGTCTCGATAGAGCATGGCGCTGAGCGCGAGAGCGAACGCCATCCCCAACCCGAACAGCCCCTGGCTGGTCGCGACCATGCCATAGCCGCGCATTTGGGCCCGGATCTTGGCGGCCAGCCACCCGCGCATCAACTCGGCCCAGCGGCGGAGCACGAACGCTCGGGCGCCGCTGGCACGGATGTCTTCGAGCCCTGCTAGATATTCGCCGAGGAACCCATAGAAATCGGCCGCGGCCTGGCGCTCGGCGGCCGAAAACGGTGTGGCCACGACCCGCAGCCGGAGTATCGTCCCGAGGGCGATCACAACAAAGAGAGTCAGACTAAGCCCGACTCGCCAGTCCACCGCATAGAGCAGGGCCAAGATGCCCACCATGAGCAGGGCGTTGCCAATGACGTAGACGGTGAAGCGGGAGAAGAACCGCGCCAGCGTGCCGACATCGCCATAAACTCGCTCGATCAGCTCACCCGGGGTGTGGGCCTGGTGAAAGGCGGCGTCCAGATGGAGCAGATGCGCGGCCAGGTCTTCGCGCAGGGCGTTCGTGGCTCCCCAGCTCATCCGCTCCGCCACCCACGTCTCCGCGAGGGCGATGCCTTGACCGAGCAGCGCCAGGACCATGGCGAGCGCCGCCAGAACAATCAACGTATCCATCGCGCCATTCCCGGTGGCACGGTCGATGAACCTGCTGGCGACCAGCGGCGTCGCGAGTTGGATGGCAATCGTGGCGCCAAGAATGCCCGCCAGGAGGAGCATTTGCCGCCGGTAGGGTTGGAGGTAGCGAACGAGCAGACGCCAGTTCAGCCGGTGAGATGGGTTCGTAGACGACACGAAAGCGAAACTCCTGATTGCGCGCGGCAAGCCAACGACCCCGCGGGAATGCCCACGGAGTCACCGTTGATCGCGCACGGGGGAGGAGTTTGCCGGTTCGGCGAACGGCGAACGCAAGTTCAGGTGATGGCACGCATCACGAGCACGATCGCCGGGCCGAGCTTACGCGAGGAGGGTGGAGCTCATCCGGAGTGCGCGGCAGGTCGTCGTAGCGGTCATGGCAGCGCACCTCCGGTAAACGGTCAGACACGTTCAGATTGCCACGCGGCAACCGTCACCGCGACCCTACCAGGTCCGGGGCCGCCGCGTCAATCACGACATCCGTCGCCATCGAGATCGGGAGCGTCCCGGTGCTGGGCGTCCAGGAAAAGGAGCATCTGAGCCGCGCCATTGGCAGAGGATCGAACCTGCCCCCCCTTCGGACGTGATCCGCGGTACGATGGCGGGGAGGTGAACCATGGTGATACCGTCCGCGCTGCCGCCCTGCCCGACGCCGGGGTGCATCGCGCCGCGGGTCGTCCGTAACGGGTCTGCCCGTGGCCGCCCCCGTTACCGGTGCCGCGGCTGCGGCGCCTGGTTCGGCGCCACCACCGGCACCCCGCGCTACCGGTTGCGCACGCCGCCGGCCGAGATCGGCCGTACCCTGCTGGCCGTCATGCGACTGGGCAGTGTGCGCGCCGCCGAAGACGTGACCGGGCACAAGCAGGAGACGATCGGTCGCTGGCTGCGGCTGGCCGGGGCGAATGTCGAGGCGCTGTCGGCGGCGCTGGCGGGCGACCTCGGGCTGAGCGTGGTCGAGATCGACGAGCTCTGGGCGTTCGTGGACAGCAGCGTCACCATGTCGAGCCGTCGGCCGTTGCCGGCCGGCCAGTTAGCGGCATCCGGCGGCGCCAGCCCGTTGCCGCTCGACCGGTCGCCGCTGGCGCTCGTTCCGCCGCCGCCGGCTGAAGCGGCGGTGGGGCTGCCCGTGCCGCTCACCTCTCTGATTGGCCGGGAACCCGAGCTCGCGGCCATCGGCGCCCTGGTGCGGCGCGATGACGTTCGCCTCGTCACTCTCACGGGGCCGGGTGGGGTCGGCAAGACCCGGCTGGCCATCCAGGTGGCGCGGGAGCTTCGCGGCGCCTTCGCCGAGGGGGTCGTCTTCATCGGGCTCGCCGCCGTTCGTCCTCATCCGGCGCGGGAAGCCGATGTTATCGTGGCCGCCATCGCGCAAGCGCTCGAGGTGCGAGAGGCGGAGAACCAATCGCTGACCGAGGCCGTGCGGGAACGGCTCCGGGACGATCAGCTGCTCCTGGTCCTCGACAACGTCGAGCATCTGCTGGCGGCCGCCCCCGCCCTCTTGGAGGTGCTCGCGGTCTGCCCGTCCCTCACGGTGCTCGTCACCAGTCAAACTCCGCTGCACGTTACCGGTGAGCACCGATTCCCCGTTCCCCCGCTGCCGGTGCCGGGGCCGGCCCCGGCGAAGGAGGCGGCAGCGACGGCAGCGGTCCAGCTCTTCGTCGAGCGGGCGCGGGCGGTCGCGCCCGGCTTTCAGCTCAGCGGCTCAAATCGCGACGCGGTCGCCGAGATTTGCCGGCGGCTGGACGGCCTGCCGCTGGCGATCGAGCTGGCGGCGGCGCGGATGCGGATCCTCTCGCCGGAAGCGCTGCTGGCACGGCTGCCGCACCGGTTGCGCCTGTTGACCGACGGCCCCCGCGACGTCCCGGCCCGCCTGCGGACGATGCGCGACGCGATCACCTGGAGCCACGACCTCCTGAACGTAGACGAGCGAGCCGCCTTCCGCCGGTTGGCCGTCTTCGCCGGCGGCTGCACGATCGACGCCGCCGAGGCGGTACTCGGCGCTCGGTATCCGCCGCCCGGCCGGGACAACGACGTGGCGCCCGCCATCGGGCCGCCGGCTGGCCCGGCCCCGGCCGCCGCGCCCGCCCAACTCGACCTGGTGACGGCCCTGGTCGACGCCAGTCTGCTCCAGCGGATGGTCGAGGACCCCGCCGACGCCGGGGCGAGCCCGCGCTTCGCCTTCCTGGAGACGATCGCCGAGTACGCGCGGGAGCGGCTGGCGACGAGCGACGAGGACGCGGCCGCCCGCGGCGCCCATGCCGCCTACTTCCTGGCCCTGGCGGAACGAGCCGAGCCGGAGCTGCTCGGCGACGACGCGGAGCGCTGGCTGCTCGACCTCGCGGCCGAGATGCCAAATCTGCGCGCCGCGCTGGGCTGGTTTCGAGATCGCGGCGAGGCCGAGCCGCTGCTCCGGCTGGCCGGGGCGATCGGCCTCTTCTGGACCTGGGCGCCCGTCGTCCGTGAAGGGCGCGCCTGGCTCGAGGCCGCCGTGGCGATGGTCGGCGCCGGGGGTGCGCCAGCGCCACTGGCCAAGACCCTGAACGCCATCGGCCTCGTTGCCCACTGGCAAGCCGACTTCACGCGGGCGGATGAGGTGTTGCGGCAGGCGCTGGACCTGCGACAGGCGTTGGGAGACCGGCTCGGCGTCGCCGAGGTGCTCGGCAACCTCGGCAACGTCGCGCTCGAAACCGGCGATCTGGATCGGGCCGAAACGCTGCTGCGCGAAACCCTCCCCTTGTATCGGGAAGCGGGGAAGCTGGTCTGGGTCGCCGAGAGCTTGCTGCTCCTGGGTCTTGTCGCCAGTGCCCGCGGCGACTACGAGCGGTCCGCCGCCTACCACGCGGAGGCGGTGGCGGTCTCCCGCCACCTGCCGGCCCAGCAAAAGCTGGACGATGGGTTGCTCAACCTGGGCTGGGCGCACCTGCTCCGGGGCGACCTCGCCCAATCCCGCGCCGCCTACGCCGAAGGGCTCGCCATCTCCCGCGCCACCGACGACCGGCTCCGGCTGGGCCGCTGCGTCCGCGGCGGCGCCGCCATTGCCGCCGCCGCCGGC
>JALZJP010000009.1 GCA_030859715.1 Chloroflexota bacterium | reverse complement strand
ATCAGGCACCGTCCGCAGATACGGCACCAACGGCGGGACGGGAGCAGCGGACACCGGATGCCTCCTCACGTCGTTCGGATCACTGCCGGAGCCTACCCCTGTTCACCAAGAATGAAAAGACCCTGTGGCGGCAGCCAGGAACTTGTCATCCGTGGGGTCACGAGAAATGGCTAGGACAGTGGTCGGCACGACGACAATAGCTCGCTCGATCAGATGTAGGATCGCGTGGAGATCGCGAGCAGCAATGCTCTGATACTTGCGATCTAGTTCGGGGCGACGCAGGACCTCCAGATACTCCGCCACGATTGCGGGGGAAACAACCAGGTTGTAGTCAGCGAAGTGATCAAAGAGAATGCGGCTCGACCAACCATTTGGTTTGATCAGGCCGCGGAGCAGGACAACAGTGTCGAACACCGCGATCATTGCTGCTTAGCAGCCTGCTCTCGGCGGACCTCCGCGATCGCCGCGTCAATATCGGCGTTCACTTCTTCCTCGGAAATTCCCCGCGCCAGAATCTCTTCGCGAACCGGAGCGAACATCTCGTAGAGCTCCCGCAGCCACGGTGAGCCGGCACCGGTTTCAGCCACTTGCACCAGTGAGATATGAATGCCGCGATCATCAAGCGTCAATCGCAACATGGATTCTTGGGTGATGCCAAGGCGCTTGCGGAACTCCGCTGGAATCGTAATTTGGCCACCGCGCTATGGCCGGACAAGTTTGGTCATCGCCGCGGAAGTGGTCATTGGTTACCTCGCCAAGGGGTTTAGGGAACAAGCAAGAACGTCGTATTTGTATTTTACATTGTGCGTCGCCTCATCATCAAACGGGGACTTGGGTTCCGTAAGCTGCTCTGATGAATGGTTCAGAACCAGCCGGCGCTCACTTGGCGGTCTCTAGCAGTGTTTCTAGAGCCCGAGTCAGTGACGGAACCCGTGGCGCGGCGCGTCGGAGGAAGATCGCAAGTTGTCGCGTGGCGATGGCGATGGCCTGCTCCCGAATGGTCATCATGACATCGTCCGGCAGCGATGTTACCTCCTGGTAGCCGGCACATACAGCGGGGAAAATGGGTGGGGTGCCTGGATGGTGGTCCTGCAGTAGCGCATGGCCCAGGTCGTAGACTTGATCGGCGCCCCGGATCTCGCCAAAGTCGATGATGCCGGTATAGGCGGCAGATTGTTCCTCAAGGTAGATATGGGTCGCATCGAAGTCGCCGTGGGCAAGGCTACTGATCACCTGGTCTGGGTGGTCAAGCCAACGACCAAGCACGGCGTGCAATTGGTCCATCGCCGTCCTGCAGAGGATTCCTTGCCCGGAGACCTCCACCGCGGCTTGCGCATACTCCACGGTCCACGCCGAGCGCGTCGCATGCTCCGCTACCAACGCTCCGTCCGCGGCGACTGACTGGACCCAGCCGAATCCCCGCACCGGCACGCGGTTGATCCGCGCCAAATCCTGCCCGGCGGCCCTCACCACGGTCGTGCTGCTGGTGTTATCCAGGCTGAAACAATCGCGTAGGGGCTTGCCAGGAATCGACGTGGTCAGCGCGGCGGAGCGGTCGAGCTCTGGCGGATGCGCTTCCCAGGTCGCGATCATCGGCACCGGGAGACCGGCGGCCGTCAACGCCTGGTGGACATGGACCTCCGCCTCGCGCCGCTCGCCCGCGACCTCGGCTAGTCGCAGGAAGTACACCTCACCGGTGGCCGTGACATCCACCCGATAGACCGGGGTGGAGACGCCCGAATCCGCTCGCGCGAACAGCAATCCCTGGCCCGGTAGCCAGCGCTGGAGCAAGGCGCGAATCGTTTCGTCCGGTGGTCCCGCCATTCGTCCTCCTCGGGTGACCAGTTTGCGGCGCCGGCGGAGACATTTAGCACTCCCCCTTGCAGAGTGCTAACGAAGGGCGTAGAATAGAGAGCGTAAATCAAACGTGCGGATGCCGCCTGGTCCTGTGCCGGGCGGATGGTTTGTACACGAACCGGAGGAGGTCCAGAAAAATGGCGAAAGAAACCAACGGGACGGCCGTTGCCAGCAAGTTGCAACCGCTCGCCGATCGCGTCGTGATCCGCCCGGCGGGCCGCGAAGAGACAACCGCCAGCGGCATCGTGCTGCCGGACACGGCGAAGGAAAAGCCCCAACGGGGCACCGTTATCGCCGCCGGCAAGGGCCGTCGCGATGACGACGGCAACCGGATTGAGCTCGACGTCACGGTCGGCGACGAGGTGCTCTTCGCCAAGTACGCCGGCACCGAGTTCAAGCTCGACGGTGAAGACCTGCTCATCATCGCCGAGAAGGACATCCTGGCCGTCGTCGAGGCGTAGGCCGCGGATACGTTCGGTCCGGCTGGGCGGGGCGCCGCCAGGCCCATGCTGGGCGTCCCGCCCGTCGAACGACGTTCGACAACTGATCGAGACATTCCTGGAGGAGAAGCAATGGCTAAGGTTCTCGAGTTCAACGAAGTAGCGCGGGCGTCCCTCAAAGAGGGCGTCGACACGCTGGCCAACGCGGTCAAGACCACCCTCGGCCCGAAGGGCCGCAACGTCGCCCTCGATAAGAAGTGGGGCGCCCCCACCGTCACCCACGACGGCGTCACCGTCGCCAAGGAGATCGAGCTCGACAACAACTTCGCCAACATGGGGGCCCAGCTCCTGAAGCAGGCCGCCACCAAGACCAACGACGTGGCGGGTGACGGCACCACCACCGCCACCGTCCTGGCTCAGGCGATCGTCCACGAGGGGATGCGCAACGTCGCCGCCGGCGCCAATGCCATGCAGCTCAAGCGCGGTCTCGACCTGGCCTCCGCCGCCGTCGTCGCTCGCATCCTGGAGCTGGCGACCGAGGTCAAGGGTAAGGAAGAGATCGCCCAGGTCGCCGCCATCTCCGCCGCCGATCCCGAGATCGGCGAGCTGATCGCCGAGGTGATGGAGAAGGTCGGCAAGGACGGGGTGATCACGGTCGAGGAGTCGCGCGGGCTCGAGTTCGAGACCGAGTACACCGAGGGTATGCAGATCGACCGCGGCTACCTCTCCCCCTACTTCGTCACCAACACGGAGCGGATGGAAGCGGCTCTGGATGACCCCTTCATCCTGATCACCGACAAGAAGATCAGCGCCATCGCCGACATCCTCCCCACCCTGGAGAAGGTCGCCGGCGCCCGCGCCCCGCTCGTGATCATCGCCGAGGACGTCGACGGCGAAGCGCTGGCGACCCTGGTGGTCAACAAGCTGCGCGGCACCCTCAATGTTCTCGCCATCAAGGCCCCGGGCTTCGGTGATCGGCGCAAGGAGATGCTGCGCGACCTCGCCGTCCTCACCGGCGGCCAGGTGATCTCCGAGGAGATCGGCCGCCGGCTGGATAGCGTCGGCCTAGAGGACCTGGGCCGGGCCCGCCGCGTCGTCTCGACCAAGGACGACACCACCTTCGTTGAAGGCGCCGGTGAAGAGGCCGCGATCAAGGGCCGGGTCGATCAGATCCGCTCCCAGATCGAGACCACGACCTCCGACTACGATCGCGAGAAGCTGCAAGAGCGGCTGGCCAAGCTATCCGGTGGGGTGGCCGTGATCAAGGTCGGGGCCGCGACCGAGACGGAGCTGAAGGAGAAGAAGCACCGGGTCGAGGACGCCCTGAGCGCGACCCGCGCCGCGGTGGAAGAGGGCATCGTCCCCGGCGGCGGCGTCACCCTGATCAACGCCATCCCGGCGCTGAACGATGTGAAGGCCGAAGGCGACGTCAAGACCGGGGTCGAGATCCTGCGTCGCGCCCTCGAAGAGCCGATGCGGATTATCGCTCGCAACTCTGGCAAGGATGGCGGGGTCGTGATCGAGATGGTGCGCCGGGCCCAGGCCGACCAGAAGAACGACAAGGTTGGCTACGACGTAATCGCCGACGCCTACGTCGATGTGGTCAAGGCCGGCATTATCGACCCGGCGAAGGTGACCCGCTCGGCGGTGGAGAACGCGGCGAGCATCGCCGGCATGATCCTGACCACCGAAGCCCTGATCTCCGACAAGCCGGAGAAGAAGGGTCCCCCGGCCGGCGGCGCTCCCGATGGCATGGGCGGCATGGGCGGCATGGACTTCTAGTCCGCCCCACCCCGAACCTGATGCCGGCGACCTCGCTCCTCGCGGGTCGCCGGCACCGAAGCG
>JALZJP010000235.1 GCA_030859715.1 Chloroflexota bacterium | reverse complement strand
CTCCATTTTTGGGGGCGGGGGGCGGTTAGCGGGCGAAGGTTTGGGTAATCATCAGGCCCCGGTGCTCGGCCCGGATGGCGCCAATCCCGATCCGGGTGAAGTTGGGGTTCATGATGTTCGCGTAGTGGTCGGGGCTGGCGAGCAGGCGGAGGTGGGCGGTGGCGACCGAGGGGGCATAGGCGAGGTTCTCCCCGGCCGCGACATACCGCGCGCCGGCCGCGTTCAGCCGATCGCCGGAGTTGCCGGTCACCGGTGAGGTATGGGCGAAATAGCCAAGGCGGAACATCTCGTCGCTGTGCGTCCGGCTGACGGCAGTCAGCTCGGGGTCGATCGCCAGCGGGTTGAGCCCGTTCTCGGTCCGGACCCGGTTGACCAGGGTGACCATTTCCATCTCCGCCGCTTCGTCGGCCAGCGTGCCCTCGGCGACGGTGAACGGGAGTTGGGTGAAGTTGGTCTCCGGTTGGGCGGTGATCACGGCGAAGTCGGCGAGATTGATCCCGTACCGGTCGATGGCGGTATAGAGCGCATCGAGCCCGATCCCGACCAGGGGCTCGGCAAACCGGGAAGCGCGGACTTCGTCACTGATGATTTGGGGCCGCTGCAGGAACGCCAGCGGCAGGACGATCACCGCCGCCAGGGCGAGCCCCTTGAGGGCGCCGGGGATGAGGCCCAGGATGCTATCGCCCCAGCGCAAAAGGAACGGCCAGGGAAACCGGCTCAATGGTTGGAAGATGAAGCCGGTGATGGCCGAGGCGATGGTGAGAGCGACGATGTTGAGGACGACGAAGGCGACGATCGCCGCCGTCTCCCGGTTCAGGCCGAGATTGGCCAACGGTTCGATCAGCTGTTGATAGTAGAGGGAGGCGACGACGAGCCCGGCGGCAATGCCAAGTAGATCGAGCAGGCCCATGATGAAGCCGCGGCGCAGCCCGAGCACGGCCAGGATACCGACAATGACGAGCAGCGCGATGTCGACGATGTTCATGGCCGCGCCTCTCGCTGCCGCTCGGATGCCGGTGGCTGTCGCCATCTCCCCTTTGGAGTGCGGAGCGCCAATCGGCCGGCGGCGGGGTGCCAGCGCCGGCCGCCGCGATGCCTAACGGACCTGATAGCCCATCTCCCGGATTAAGTCGGCGTGCAGCTCGCGGAAGATGGCGAGGTGCCGCTCGGTCAGCTTCTCCCGCGAGTCGCCGACTTTCGCGGTCCGCACATGGCCGGCGGTCTGGCCGCCCGCCTGGCGCATGTTGTCGGCGGTACAGACAGCAATGGAGCGGGTCAGGCGCTCCTCGGCGACCGGCCCAATCACGTCGGTCAATCGTGTCAGCTCGGCGACTGGATCACGATGCAGGTTCTCGTAGCGGAGGATGGTCGAGCGTCCGCTCTGAATGTAATCGTGAGCGCGCACCAGGTGCTGGCGGAAGCCGCCAGCTTGCAGGTAGGCATACACCTCCGGCGAATCGAGCGGTTTGTTGACGATGGCGTCGGTGCGCCGAGGGCCGGCGCGGCCCGCTCCCGATTGGATCGCGAAGTACGAGGAGACAAAGGCGTCGTAGGGATCGCGAACCACGGTCACGAGATGGGCTGGCACCGCCTCGACCAGGGTAGCCAGGGCCAGTGAATAGGGAAAATGCTGATGGAAGATCGTCTGGTCAGGAAAGTGGCCGGCCTCGAGCCAACGCTTGAGGTCGTCGAGCTTGGCCCCGTCCGGGATTTCGGCGCCGTCGAGGGGCCGGAGCCGGTAGCAGTTCGCGATCATGCACTTGGTCCAGACGTTGCCGGCCTTGGCCGGTCCGGCAATCAGGATGCGCATCGAGTGAATCTCCTTGGCCGGCGCGGTCGATGAGACGGTGATTAGCGGACCTGATAGCCCATCTCCTGGATGAGGCCGGCGTGGAGCTCGCGGAAGATGGCGAGGTGGTGCCCGGTCAGCTTTTCCCGCGACTCGCCGACCGTCGCGGTCCGCACATGCCGGGCGAGGTCGCCCCCCATTTTGCGCATGTTGTCGGCGCTCCAGGCGTCGATCGCGAGCCCCAGCCGAGTCTCCGGGACGGGTAGGATGTCGTCGGTAAGGCGCTTGAGCGCGGCGGCCGGGTCTGCGTGAAGCTGCTCATAGCGAACAACGTGGGAGCGGCCGCTCTGGATCCAGTCGCGGGCGACGACCAGATTCCGGCGGGAGCCGCCGGCGCGGAGGTAGTGGTAGACCTCGGGCGAATCGAGCGGTTTGCCGAAGAGGAGGTCGATCTTGCGACCGCCACGCTGACCGGTATCGACTCGGGTTTGCAGCGCGTAATACGACGAGACAAAGGCGTCGTAGGGATCGCGGACGATGGTGATCAGGTGGGCCGGCACCGCCGCGAACTGATCGGCCAGCTCATGGGAATAGTCGAAATGCTGGTGAAAAATGGAGCCGTCCGGGAACCCATTTCCGTTCAACCACTCCAAGAGCAGGGGCAGCTCGGGTCGTGGCGGGACCGCGCCGGGACCAAGCACACGTATGCCATACGTGCTCGCCAACAAGCACTTGAGCCACACATTGCCCGATTTCGGCGGGCCGGCGATCACGATCCGCACGCGGTACCACTCCTTTGCCGCTCCACCGACGCCCGCTCGATCCGTTGGCGAACGGTCGCATCGGCGATCCGCGCCGCACCGTGGTGAGCTGCCCGGCAGCGGCGGCGGCCGCACGATGGCCGGCCCTACACCTCGTAGCCGAATTGGCGGAGGACGTCTCCGAGCACCTCGTCACAGACCGATTGTACACTCGGCGATAACGAGGACCGCCAGCGTCCGAGCGAGCTGGAGACGGCCGAGCTAGTGCGATGGCGCGACATGTCAGGGTTCTCGGCCGCGGCCCGCTCCAGCATGTGATCGATCGTCATCGGGGCGGCGTCGAGCTCGAGGTAGGTGAGGATGGCTCTGACCGTGGCGGCCGGTTCCTGAATCAGGTCTTCGTAGCGGATGAGGATGGCGCGATCGTGGCGTTTCTGCCAACTGGTGGAGACGAGGCGGATGGGGCCGTTTCGCACGAAATGGACAAACTCTTCGTCCGAGATGGGCTGTTTGGGGCCGAAAACTTGGCGGCCGTGCTTCGTGTTGAACGCCAGCATCGAGCTGATCACGTCACGGAAGTCACGGACCAAAAAAACCTCTTTCGCCCGCGGGTAGAGCTCCCACACGACCCACGGCAAACCGTCGGCCCGGTGCTTTTCGGCGAAGTAGACCGGATCGCTGGTGCCCTGACCGGCGGCGATGCGGTCGTAGCACTCGTCGATCCACCGTTGCACGGTCGCCGCGTACTCCTCGACGTAGGTCTTGCCGTACCACTCACGAAGCCCGGGAGTGACGCCGAGCGGGATCGGGTAGAAGGGATTGTGCCCGGCCCACGACGTACTGTGATGGAACGTATCGGCATGGGCCGAATGCTCCAGGTCGCGGGGCTCGGTCAAAATCTTGAAACTATGCAGCCAGTGCCGGGCAATCCGCAGCTCATACGGATGGGCGCGGTGGATGGCGATGCCGGGATGCTCGGAGAGCAGGCGCATGGTCCAGGTCGTGCCCGCCCGACCAAGGGTGGTCAGCATCAGCGGCTGGAGCCGGGGAGTGTATGCCGAGACGAGCGGCTGGTGCCGGTAGGTGACGGTCGCCAGCTGGCGCGGCTCACCGTCCTCGAGGAGGCGGAGGCTGAGCGGCGCCCCCGGCTCTAGGCCGACGACATTGACGAACGTATTGAACCCCGAGATGGCCGCGGCGTCGGCCTCGGGGTAGCGTTCCCCCACATCCGGCCGGGGTTGGTCAAACCGCGCCCGGCGAATCAGCTCGTCGCCGGAGTACAGGGCGATCTCCCGCGGCCGCGAGGGGTCACCCATCGCCCAACCGGCGAACTGAATATCGTAGACACCGAGCCCCGCGCCCATCGTCGGCCGGTCAATCGCAAAATTGCGAATCGCCACCGGTACCGGCGCGAGCTGGACTTGCTCGATATCAATGATCGCCATGCGTCTTCCTACTCCTGCCCCTCGCCCGGTTGATCATCCCAGGTGATGTCGATGCCGGCCAAACCCGCGAGGTCCGCGTTGTGGGTCGCGAAGTACGATCGTAATCGGCGTTGTGTCTCGATGGACATGGCGCCGGCCGGCGATGGATTGAACATCCGGGTCGCGGTCAGCGGCGCCGGTGGCAGGCCGAGGAAATCGGTCGCGCGTTCGTAAGCCGCCGCCGGGTCGCGGTAGAAATCCTCACTCTTCAGGATCAGCAGTTGAGCGCGGGGGAAAAGCTCGAGCCAGCGGTGAAGCTGCTCGACATAGCGGCCACGGGCGAGATAGCCGTGGTGCTGATGGGCGAAGCTGACGTAGGTGTCGTCCGCCAGCAGCCGCTCGTGCTCGCCGGCCAACCGCTCCTCCTCCGCCGCGATCGCGTCGTCGAAGCCGAGTGGCTCGTTCCCCTGCCGCACCTCGAGCTGATAGTGGGAGAAGGCGCGAGCGACCGGATCGCGCAGGAGCAGGATCAGCTTGGCCTCCGGCACGACCGCGTGCAGGCGCCGGACGGCGAGTGGGTGGAACAGGTAGTAGGGGCTTGCCTCACCGGTGATGTGGCCCGGTTGCCGGGGCGGAAACTGCTGCTCGAACCAGCTCAAGCCGCGGTCGAAGAACAAGCTGAAAAAATGGACCTCATCCGTCTTGGCGGTCTGCACGAGCGGGTGTTCACCGAGGTAGGCGTAGAGCGAGCGGGTGCCGCCGCGCTGGGCGCCGATGATAAAGAAGTGCGGCAGCTCGGCGGGCGGCGGCCGTCGCCGGTCGGGGGTGGACCCGCTGAGCGGACGCTGACGCTGGCCGGCGATGGTGCCGAGCGCGATCTGCTGGCCGGACGGCGCGACAGCGTGGATTTCGAGCCGAAAGGTCGGTCCCAGGCCGACGGTCGGCACCCAGCCATGGAAGCCGCTGGCGGCGGGTTGGATCGCATCGGGATGGGCGGCCGCGACATCATCGCGTCTGCCGCTGGCGCTCAGCTCGGTCAGGGCGCGTCCGGTCTCCGTCACTCGCACCGCCCGCATCGGCTCGGTCTGGCCCAGCACCCAGCCGGCAAGCACAAAGCCATCGGCGTCGGAGCGGTCGCCCGTCGCCGGCGCGTCGAGGGCGAATGCTCGCACCGGCGAGCCGACCGGGGGAAATGCCCGAACCTCCGTGATCGCGATCGACGACATTCCCTGGCTCCTCCTGCAGGTAGCACCCGTGCGCGGGGCCGTGCCCCGCGCCGGCCGCGCCGGCCCGGCAAGCGATCCCGCGCCTAGTATAGTCCCGCCTCGCTAGGCTCCGGTCGCCTCGGGCGGCGGCGCTGGCGGCAGGCGATGACGCTCCCAGCAGATCCCCCACTTCTGCTCGAACCGCTCCTGGTTGCGTCGAAACAGGGGCAAATACTCGCCGCTGGGCAGCAACTTCCCAATCGAGGCGTGATAGGCGTGATGGACATAGGTGTCCGCCGCCCAGGCCGTTTCGTAGCCCGCCGCTTTGACTCTGAGCGCGTAGTCCTCGTCCTCGAACATGCCGGTCTCGTAGCGTTCATCAAGCATGCCGACCTCGGCCAGCACATCGCGGCGCCAGGCGACGCAGAACATCATCGGCATCCTGATCGCGTGGCGTTGGCCGTCGTGGCCGGCGGCCCGGGCCCGCGCGAAGCGCAGGAAGTCGCCATAGGTCTCGTAGGGGGCGACGATCTGCGCCTCGTTACAGGTCCGGTTGGTCGCGGCGCCGACGAGGCCGAGGCGGGGATCGGCCAGATGATGGGCCAACCGACTGACCCAGCCGGGCGGCACCATCGTGTCACTGTTCAGCAGCACCAGCAGATCGCCGCCGGCGATCGCCAGCCCCTGGTTGTTGCCGGGGCCAAAGCCGAGGTTCGTCGGGTTGAGGATCGCCCGAACGTGCGGATAGTGGGCGCTCAGCCGTTCAAACTCTGCCGCCGAGCCGTCGGTCGAGCCGTTATCGACGAGGATCAGCTCGTAGTTCGGGTACTCCGTATTGGCGAGCAGGCTGGCCAGGCACAACCGGGTGAAGGCGAGCGTCTCGTAGTTGACGATGATGACACTGGCGAGCGGGAACATGGCCCGGATGGCCGCGTCAATCGTCGCCCACCCCGCCGTGCGGGCGACATGCCGCGCCCCTCGGCGCTCCTGATATTCGGATGGCCGCGGCGGCTCGGGTCTAGGCGGCGGGTCGCTGGTAACGATCACGCCGGCGGCGCGTTCCAACCGCGGCCCGAGGAATCCGGCATCAGCCTCCGTCACGATCCGCCAGCCCCAGCGTTCGCGGGCGCGGATCGCCACATCGGCCCAGGCTGGATCACGGAGCAGCAGCACGGCCGCCACGATGGCCGCCGACCGCCGCACGGAGGCCAGCAGCGCGAGGAGGGCCGCCTCCTGCCGCGGCGGATCCAATTCGGCGGCCGCGAATGGCACGATGACGATGCCGGCGTCCTGCTCCTTGACCGCATCATCGGGGTCCGCGACCAGGCTGAAGACGCGATGTCCCCGGCGGACAAACTCCGCGGCGAGCCGTTCTGGATCAGGCGGCCCCGGCAACTCGATCACGGCGTAGCGGGCCAACGGCGGTGAGACGGCCGTTGTCAGCGCCGCCTCCACGGTGGCCGCGGGCAGCTCCGGCTCCCGCGCTCGCTGGCGGGAGGCGATGACCAGGTCGTCGCGCAGGAGCGCGACATCACCGGCGGACGTGTCCAATGGTGTGGCGGCGGGATCCGGCCGGACGATGCTCATGCGTACGTTCCGCTCGGGTCGGGTGGCATCTCGACCGGGCGTCGCTGGAGTGAATCGATCACGAACTCAACCCGCAGGGTGGCTTCCCGGTCATCGTTGGCGACGATCCGAAGGCGAAGCTCGTGGCTGCCGTCAACGAGATCGACCACGTCGAGCGAACCGGAGAATCCGCTGTGCGCGGCATCAGCATAGGCGGGATGCACGAGTGGAATGTCTTCGCGGGCTTCGCCGTACGTTATGCGTCCCCGTGGCTCGCCGTCAACGAACGCCTGAATCCCGCGGATCCCATGCGGCGACAGCGCCCACCCCCGGACGGTAAGCTGATGTCGCACCGTCGTCCGCGATCCCGGCGTTGGATAGTCGCAGTGACCGATGATTCGGTCCTCGTGGCGCACCGGCGCGGCAATCTCGATGGTGGTTGTGGCGTCCGCGTATCGTCCCCGCGTATCGAAAATCCGAACGCACAGCTCGTGCGGGCCGGCCCGGAGATCGGTCAGCGAGATGTCGCCGGAGAAGCCCCCGTGCTCAGCGTCGGGGTAGCCCGGATGGGCCACGGCGATGTCCGGCCGGAGGAGGCCATAGCCAAGTGGCCCGACCAGCGCGTCGTCGATAAAGGTTTCGACCCTCGCGATGCCGACGGGCGAAAGCGCCCACCCGGCGACGGTCAGCACCGGCTCGGTCACTGGCGGCGGGGCAAGACCCGGCCGCTCGATGCCGCCGATAATCCGAAGCGGCGGCGGCGCCGGGGCCACGCCGGCGGACTCGCGCTCGCGGTCGATCGCGGGGGGGCTGTCGATGACCAGACCGGCGTCCTGCACCTGTTGATAGGCGTTGCGGGCGCGTTGCTCGGCATCGAGGGCGCGAAGCTCGGCCTCATGGACGCGGGTATTGAGGACGATGTTGTTCCGCAGCAGAATGGTGACCTGTCGGGCCCGTTCGGTCAGCAGGCGATCGCTGTCCCGGAGCGATTCATCGATTGTCCAGGTTGCCAATAGCGGTGAGATCGAAAAGTTAATGGGATACCGGGCGTTGTACTTGATCGAGATGAGGTCGTCGTCAAGGTAGTAGGCGACGTCATCCGGGATGACCTTGTCCCGCCACCGCGCCGCGTAGCGTTCCCGGTTGGCGCGCTCCTCGGGCGCCCGGACATCGCGCGAGACCGATTCCAGATGGTAGACGACACTCTCGTGGCAATAGTGGACCTCATACCCGGCGGCCCTGGCCCGCAGGCAGAGATCGACGTCTTCCCAACCATTGTGATAGCCGGTGTCGAAGCCTCCCAGCTCGGACCAGACCTCATGTCGGATGAGGACACAGGCGGCGGTCACCGCCGCGAACTGTCGTGATTTATTGACGGCGGGATGCTGGCCGGGGAAGCCGATATAGAGATGCCGGGGGTAACGATCGTGGCCGATCGCGACGCCGGCATGCTGCACCGTGTCGTCGGGAAAGAGCAGCTTCGCGCCGATCAGGCCGGCGGCGGGATGAGCCCGCGCGTAGCGGACCAGCTCCGCCAGCCACCGCCGGCGGGGGATGGTGTCGTTGTTCAGAAAGACCAGGTAGGGCTTGGTTGCCGCCGCCGCGCCTGCATTGCAGGCGCCGGCGAACCCTTGGCCCGACGAGTTGGTGATGACCGTGATCCGTGCCGCATAGGATTGCAGCAGGCGCGGCGTCAGATCGGACGAGCCGTCGTCGACGACGATGATCTCCCGCTCAATCCCCAGGTCCGATTGGGCGAGCAGCGTCTCCAGGCACTGGCGTGTCAGCGAGGCTTTGTTGTGGACGGGAATGATGATCGAACAGGCGGTGGCGGCCGGCGGCGCCCCCGCCGTTGTGATCGGCTGGGAGCTGGACACCGTGTCCCCTGGATGGTCGTGGTCGGCGGTCATCTGGGTTTTGTTCATCCTAGGCGCCAAATCGACCACGGACGTCAGCATACCGACCCGGCGGCGTCCGGCGTTCGCGGAGGTCGTACAGCTTGCAGACCGTTTCGTGCCCCGTCATGATGGCGTACTGGGCCTCGATCGTGTCGTTGAGCTTTGGCAATTGCGCCGCCCAGCTCCAGGATGATGCCGGCATCACAAGGTATTGCGCCCCCTGGCCTCGCAACACCTCCAGGTGGGAGAGGAGGTGATCGGTATCGGCGGCGACATAGGCGAGATCCCGGCCAGCCTCCTCCTTGGCGGGAAAATGCCAAGCCTGGCGACCGTCGAGCTTAAGCATGGCGTCGTCGCCCAGGCTCGACACCGCGACCGGCGCCCCGGCTGGGAGCAGCGCCACGACCGCCGCTTTCACCCGCTCCAGCAACTGGCGATAGTAGATGGCGGCGGGAGCGCCCGGCGAATGCCGGGCCAGGACGAGACCGAGCGTGGCCATCACCTCCGAGTCACGATAGGTCAGCTGCTGGTGGGCGCTCGTGAGCAGCTGCCGCATGTCATCCTCGTAGATATGGGCGGCTTTGACCCGCGTTTCAGCGATGGCAAGGCGCTCCGCCGTGGCTGCTTGCAGACGGTTCACCTCCCGGTCGCGCCGCGTCGTCTCGCGACGATAGTCGCGTCGCGCCTCGTCCAGCGCCTGGCGCAGCGCCCCATTCTCAATCGTCAGCCGGTTGGTGCCGCCGATGCCGGCGGCGATCGTGTCGAACGCGCCAAGATCGCGTCCCGACGGCCCGGCTCGTGGGAAGTCGACCGGGCCCGCGGTGTCCGTCCACTCGGCCTCACGACACAATGACTGGTAGAGATCGTGGATCGTCGCGTCAACGGTCCCATCCGCCAGGGAGTCACTGGTAAACCGGTGATGGCGGAGCCGTTCGGTGTTGTCGCGGCGAAATGCGTCGCTCACGTCCGGCCGCGGAGCCATCCCCAGCCCGGCCACGAGGCGCTGGTACTCTACCTCCGGCCGCGCGAAAAAAGCATCGTAGTGGGTGACGACTCGGTCAGCGGCGGGCACCGCGGCGATGAGGCGCTGGTAGGTGAGGCGCCAGAGGGTGAGGCCCAGGGCGTAGGAGAAGCCGTTACGGGCCCGCAACGATCGGGCAACCTCGAGCGGGTTGCGAAGGACGACCACGATTCGCATGTCGCCAAGCAGCGATTGCCAGAAGGGCAGGGTGAAGCTGGTGCGCGGGTCTTTCCAGCCCCACCGCTCGTGGTCCGAAAATTCCGCGATCAGCGTCCTCGCCGCTGGTCGCAAGGCCGTGAGGGCCGGGCTGGACCAGTCGCACGCCGCCGGCGGCGGACAGTCCCAGCCGCCGCCGAGGCGGGCGAGCAGCTCGTCGTTGAGCTCGACGAACTTGACGTTCTCCCAAAACCCTTCCGGGTTCTCGTCGGCGGCGGGCATGATGTCGGCATCGGAACCGATATACAGGCCCGAATCACGCAACACCTTGGCGACCATCGAAGTGCCGGAGCGGTGCATCCCGGTGATGCAAACGGGCATAGGGCTCGTCTTCTCCTGCCTCACGACTCACGACAGTTAGCGCGGCAGCAAGCTTGCCAATTCATCCACGATGCGCCGCGAGCCGGCGAAGGATAATCCCCGGCCGGGGGTGGTGCCCCGATCGAGCGTCCGGTGGATCTCGGTCCAGAGTCGATCCGGGCTCAGGCGATCCGGCGGCACGACGGTCACCAAGCCACGCCGGGCAAAGCGATCGGCCCGGATCACCTGCTCTTCCGGACCTGGCCGCCGCGGCGACACGATCGCCCGCTGTCCCGCGTAGACAGCTTCGCACATGGCATTGTAGCCGCCCATGCAGACGACGGCGTCCGCCGCGTGCAGGATGTCGATCCAGCCGGCGGCAAACGACGTCAGCGTCAGGTGCGAAACGCCGGCGGCCAGGCGCTCGATCTCCCGGCGATCCTCCTCCGGCAAGAGCGGGCCGGAGACGACGTACGAGGCCACTGCCGGGGGAGGGGTCTGGCGAAGGCCGCTCAGATAGGCGCGGAGCAACGCCGCGCCATCGGCGCCGCCGCCGACCGAGACCGCCACCAGCGGCCGCTCGCCGGTGCCCAACTCGGCGCGCACCGCGGCCGGTGATCGCGTGGGCGCCGGCGGGGTGAGGTACCCGCAAAACGTGGTCTTGGCGGCAATCGCCGGCGACAGCCCGTATTCGGCGATCGGGTCGAAGACGTCGCGACTACCGTACACCAGGATGCGATCGTAGACTCGCTCCAGCACGTCATACACTCCCTCGCTGTGCCAGATGCCTCGAGTCTGCTCGGGGCCGAAGGTGATATCGCGCATCAGGAGCACCACTGTCGGCTGGTACGCCGCGCGATGGAGCCACTCCACCGATTCCGCCAACTCGCGAAAGAGCCCGGCCGGGGCGTGATCGATGACGATCAGATGCGGTCGGAAGGCTTCGATGGTCGCCCGCGCGATCGCGTTTCGGACGTAGATGACATGCCGATGCGGGGATGGGGCGACATCCGGCGTGGGTAAGCCAGCGTAGAGCAGCCGCTTCGGCATCGCCGGCAGCTTGACATAGTCCACGTTTGGCGGCAGCTCGAGGGAGTGGGCTTGGAGGGATCCGGTGAGAAGGAGCAGGGTCGCGTCGGGCCGGCGGGCCGCGAGGTCGGTAGTGACGCCGAGGACAATCCGCAGGTGCCCTAGCCCGGTGCCATCGTGGCTATAGAACAGGATCCGCGGCCGCTCAAGGCCGGGCGGCGCGGCCATCTCTGGAGCTGGCGGTGTGTCAAGCACGGCGAAATGTCCAGGGAGTTCTTGGTGACGGCGAACCGTGGGGCGATGCGCAACGAGCCAAAGATGATTGATCCGGGGTTCGGAATGGCTCGCGATGATTCGCGGGCACGGGTCGGATGTAGACATGGCCACAAGTGCCGTCAGCCGTTGGACACAGAACGAGGGGGTGGTACTCACCCCCTCGCGTCTGATTGGCAGTGATTGGTCGTGGACCGCGGCCCACGAGCCGTGCCGTCGCCGTGAGCTAGCTCAGGAAGGCGATGTTGTAATCGCCACCGGAGGCATCGGCGATCGCGGTGCCGCCATCGGCGGTGATGCTGAGGCTGGTGGAGTTGGCGACGGCGCCGCCGTCAACCGCAACATCGCCCCAGGTGTCGCCAACGCCGATCGCGTTGCCGGCGTTGCCGCCGCTGTTCACGTCGCCGACGGCGACGGCGCCGCCATTGGCGGACGCGGTGGCGGTGCCGCCATTACCGGCGGCCGCGATGTCTTCCTGGGCGGCGACCTGCGCGGTGCCGACCAGACCGGCAAACGTGCCGGCGACCAAACCCTTGACTCGATTTTCCATAACGTTACGCCCTCCCTCAATGCACACAGACACTTGATCCCGACCCCTGGGGTCCGTCGGATAGCCCCGCCTAGGGCGGCCCATGCCGAATCCGTGTTACCCCACAGAAAAGGTAGCATCAGGGAAGATACATGTCAATAGGTAATGTACGGCCGATCCCCGACTTTGGTTTTCTATTTGTCTACCGGAATTGTGGTGATAGATGTGACGCCGCCGGCTCGTGGCCTTCGCGGTGCCGTGTCCCGGCCGCGCTCAATCACCCCGCTGGTCGAAGGGGAAGCGATGGAGCCGAATGTTGCTCAGGATGAGGTCTCGGCTCTCGAGGATCCGGTGGTGGAGGCTCGGCTCGTGCTGCCGCAGGCCCGACGCGGCAAGCTCTTCCTCGTCGCGAACCGTGACCGCCCCGCCCGGCAACACGATCACATCCACGTACAGATCCTGCCAGACGAGCGTCGGCCCCATCGCCTCGGCCACGATCGTGGCCGGATACGTCACGTTCACGTACCAGCCCCGCGGCACGCCCGAGGGCGCGAGCACCTGGAAGGCATTGAACCACGCGGTCGCCGAGAAGTATTCGTCAATGCGGTCACCGGGGAGCATTGGCAGCCCGTCGAGGTTCATCGCGCGGTGCGTCCACACCGCCCGCGCGCTGATCCACCCCGCCGGCGCCGGCGGGTCAATGATTTCCCCCGGATAGCGTGCCGCCTCCCGGCCATCCGGCGCCAGCTTGACGATGGTCAGTCCGGTGCCGGGCGTGAGCCGGGGCCACGCGGCGGCCGGGATCGGAGTCGTGGTCACCGCGACGGGGAGCCGGCGGCCCGGATCTTGGCGAGCACCTCGTCCGTTCGCGCCGTGAGCCGAGCCGGGTCGTCGACCTCGACGTTGAGCCGCAGCAAGGGCTGGGTGTTCGAGGACCGCAGGTTAAACCACCAGTCCGCGAAATGGACGGTGACCCCGTCGAGATGATCGATCTCCGCCCCCGCTGCCGCGTAGTCCCGCTCCACGGCCGCCATCACCGCGGCCGAGTCGGCCACCTCGGAGTTGATCTCCCCGGAGCGGGCGCGGGTGTCGAGCGGGGCGAGGAGGGCCGAGAGCGGTTGGCGGGCTTCCGACATCAGCTCGAGCACGGTCAGCAGCGCCAGCATGCCGGAATCGGCGTACCAATTGTCCCGAAAGTAGAAGTGCCCGGAATGCTCACCGCCGAAGACCGCATCCTCCGCCCGCATCGTCTCTTTAATGTAGGAGTGGCCGACCCGCGACCGAACCGGACGGCCGCCGAGGCGGGCGATCGTCTCCGGCACCGAACGGGAGCAGATCAGGTTGTAGACGATGGCCGCGCCCGGCGATCGCTGGAGCATCTTGACCGCGACCAGCGCGGTGACCAGATCGCCGCCGACGAGGCCGCCCATCTCGTCGATCAGGAAGACGCGATCGGCATCTCCGTCGAAGGCGGCGCCGAGATCACAGCCTTGCTCGACCACAACCTGGCGCAAGGCGGCAACATTCTCCGGCTCGATGGGGTTGGCGGGGTGGTTGGGAAAGGCGCCATCCAACTCGAAATAGAGCGGCACCACCTCCACCGGCAGGCGGGCGAAGACGGGCGGCACCGTCAACCCGGCCATGCCGTTGCCGGCGTCGATGGCGATCTTGAGCCGGCGGATGCTGCCGGCGTTGACCTGGCTGAGCATGTAGTCGGCGTAGGCCGCCAGGATGTCCCGTTGCTGGACCGTGCCGCGGGCCCCGTTCACCGCGGCGGGCGGCACCGCGCCGGCGAGGATGAGGTCGCGGATCGGCGCCAGGCCGGAATCGAGCGACAGGGCGCGGGCGTCCTCGCGGCAAATCTTGAGCCCGTTGTATGCCGCCGGGTTGTGGGAGGCGGTGACCATGACGCCGGCCGGATAGCCGAACTTGCCGACCGCGAAATAGAGGGCGTCGGTGGAGACCAGGCCGAGATCGGAGACATCGGCCCCGCCGTCCCGGATGCCGTCGATCAGGGCCCCCGCGATCGCGCTGCCCGAGACCCGCATGTCGCGGCCGACGGCGACCTCGTCCGGCTTCAGCGTCGCCACCAGGGCCCGCCCGATCTCCCGCGCGATCTTGGGCGAGAGCTCGGTGGGAACAATGCCCCGGACATCGTAGGCTTTGAAGATTGCCCGGACCGATGCCTCCAGCTCGTCGCGCGTCTGCTCGACATGTTCATTGGCCTCGCTCATCGCGGTCCCCCCCTGTGCTACGAGCGTGTCCTGAACGGTGGCGGCTCGCCGCTCGGCCTGGCGCCCGCCCGCGTTGTGAATCGTTTGGCGCGATGCCCGGCCACGCACCCGCGCGGATAGTACCGCGGTCGGGCCGAACGGCAAGCGAGGTTTGGCGTGGGCGCCGACGTTGGCGTCGCGGGGACGGCAAGGTTGGGGGACGCGGTCAGGTGCCTTGGGCCAATCGTTCGTGCCATACTCACGGGCGCACCACGGACCGCGGCTGAGCGCCGGCGGCGACCTGCCGAGCCAGGTGAGCCACGGGACGAGGCGCCAGCGCGGGCTGGCGGATTCGGGGGTCACGGTGACGCATCCGCTCTCCAATCAGTCAAGACGAACACCCAACCCGGTCCTCCGGGAGAGGACGATCAGGTCTGTCTCGCGGCGCCGTCACGCTGCCGAAGGTGATGAGACCTTGCCGCTGGACGAACGGTGACACGAGTGCCGGTACGCCAGATCGATGGCTATCACGCAACACACGGGCGAGGTCGCGGCGCCCGGATCGTCCTCACGACGTTCGGTTCGCTTGGTGACCTGCATCCGTACGTGGCGATCGCGCTGGGCCTGCAAGCGCGCGGCCACGATCCGGTGATTGCCACCAGCGACCTGTATCAGGCTCGGGTGCAGGCGCTCGGCCTCGGCTTCTGCCCGGTCCGGCCGGATCGGGTGGAGCAGCTCGGCGATCCCGGCATGATGGAACGGATGCGGGAAACCAAGCGCGGCCCCGACCAGGTGTTTCGCGATATGTTCATGCCCTCGCTGCGCGAGTCCTATCTGGATACGCTGACGGCGGCGCGGGGCGCCGATCTGCTCATTTCACACACCTTGGCCTTTGCCACCCGGCTCGTGGCCGAACGGACCGGCATCCCCTGGGTATCATCGGTGCTGCAGCCGCTGGCCCTGTTCTCCGCCTATGATCCGCCGGCGGTGGGGCCGGCGGCGCTTGTTTCCAGCCTGCTGGCGCTGGGACCGGCGGTGCATCGGCCGCTGGTGCGCGGCGCCAAGTGGTCGCTCCGCGGCTGGAGCGAGCCGTGGCACGAGCTGCGGGCCGAGGTCGGCCTGCCGCCGACCGATCAAAACCCGATTTTCGACGGCCAGCATTCGCCGTTGCTCGTGCTGGCCCTCTTCTCCCATCTGATCGGCGCCCGGCAGCCTGACTGGCCGGGGCAAACCGTGGTCACCGGGTTCCCTTTTTTTGACGAGCGACGACAGGAGCTGCCGGCGACGCTGGCCCGGTTTCTCGATGACGGGCCGCCGCCGATCGTGTTTACGCTCGGCACCTCGGCGGTGATGCAGGCCGGCGCCTTCTACGAGCAGAGCGCGGCGGCGGCGGCAATGCTGGGGCGGCGGGCGGTGCTGCTCACCGGCAAGGATCCACGAAACCGGCCGTCGAAGCTGCCGGCCGGGGTCATCGCGGTCGACTATGTCCCCTTTGGCGCCCTCTTCCCCCATGCCGCGGTGGTGGTCCATCAGGGCGGGATCGGAACCACGGCGGAAGCGATGCGCACCGGCCGGCCAATGCTGGTCGTCCCCTTTGCCCATGACCAACCGGACAACGCGCGCCGGGTTTCAAAACTGCGGATCGGGCGCACGCTGTCGCGTCGCGCCTACACCGCGGAGCGAGTGGCGGCCAAGCTTGGCCAGTTGCTCGATGATCGGGGGGTTGCGATGCGAGCGGCCAAGGTCGGCGCCGCCGTCCGCGCCGAAGCCGGAGTCGATGCCGCCTGTGACGCGATCGAAGCGGCGATCGGGGCCGTCGTTCGATCGCCGGATGCCGGTTAGCCGAGTAGAAAGGACTGCAACGATGGAGCGTGAGCAAGCGGGTCTGTTCGTGCCGGCCGGGGTGACGGTGGAGGATTCCGATGGGATCCGAATCGGCGTGGTGCGCGCCGTCTATCCCCATTACGTCGCGGTCGGCGAGCATAGTGACCACCCCGCCGCCTATCGCGTCCCGATCCGGGCGATCGCGAAGGTCGACGACACCCTCCTCCGCCTCACCGTGCCGCGCGACGTGCTGGATCCGATGACGGCCGAGGAAATGACCGCCTTGGGCTTGCCCGAGCATGGCGGCGAGATCGTCCTGGGATCGCCTCTCGCCGAAGCGGAAATTGAAGAGGAAGATGGGCTGGGAATCACCGAGCGGCCGGAGGAGCGATGAAGCGGCGCATGGCCACGACCACCCACCGAATGACGGTTGAAGAGTTGGAACAGAACGGCGGCCCGGAGGGTCGGTGGGAGCTGATTGATGGTGAGTTGGTAGAGATACCGCCGGCAAGTGAGAAGCATGGTCGCGTCGTGATGGCGATTGGCATCCGCGTTGGCTCCTTTGTTCTCGGCCAACGTCTCGGGTATGTCTATAGCTCAGAAACCGGGTTCGTCGTTTCGACTGCGCCACGCGCCGTCCGAGTTCCCAATATGTCCTTTGTCCGGGCCGAGCGCCTCGACCCGGACCGTGATCGAACGCGTTTCCTCCGGGTGCCGCCGGACCTGGCCGTGGAGGTCATCTCACCGGGGGATAGGACGAGCGCGGTGCTGGCGAAGGCGGTGATGTGGCTGGGGGCCGGGAGCACCATCGTCTGGGTGGTCGACCCGGTGGCGCGGATCGTGACCGTGATTCGCCACGAGACCTCGCCCCGCCTCTACACCCGTGACGATACACTCGATGGGGGCGAGATCTTGCCGGGATTCACGCTCGCGGTGCGCGATATCTTTCTTGGCTAACCTACCGGCTCCGCTTTCCCCTTGCCGCCGCTCACCTGATGTCGCTGCCGGCGATCTCGCCGGTAGCGCGTGGTAGACTTTCATCTACCCGCGAAACCGCGCTCGTGAGCGATTGTGACGAAACGCGGGAGGGGCGGGCGATCGCGCGCTGGACCGAAGCTGGAACGAGCCCGCGGGTGATGTTCAGGGATCGACAACACTAGGCATGGCGCGTCCCGTGTTCGCGGGCTTCGTCTTCGTGGCGGCGTTCGTGCAGGCAACCTGGCTGCCGGCGCTCCTCCCGGCGGGAGCGGTGCCGAACCTGGTCCTGGTGCTCCTTCTGGTCTGGGTCGCCTTACGCGGGATCGCCGAAGGGTTGCTCTGGATCCTGGGGACCGGGTTCCTGCTCGATGCGCTGGCGATGGATGCGATCGGCACCAATGGGCTGGCCCTGGTGCCGGTGGTGTTGGCGGCGGGGTTGGCCAGGCGCCGGTTCTTTCACAGCGGCATGATCGTTCCCCTCGTGCTGGCGGTGGTGGCGACGATCGGCCACGGCGTGATCCTGGCCACCGTGCGTAGCTTGGAGATGGGCGGCGGGTTGCCGTCGCTGGCGGCGATGATCCGGCTCTCGGTGCTGCCGGCGCTCTTGAACGCCATGCTGGTGCCACCGTTGTATCTGCTGGCGAACCGGGTGAACCGGTGGGAACCGGAGAGGGCTTGATGCGACGAAGAAAGCGGATCCCCTACGATCCGCCGCACTTGCGGAACGGGAAGAAGGGACGGCGGACCGGTCCGCTGCCGCGTCCCGAGCAAGTCTTCATGTCCCGCCGGATGTTGCTGGCGAAGGGGATGGTCGTCACCTCGTTTGCCGGCATGGCGGCCAAGCTGGGGCATCTCCAACTGGTCGAGGGTGAGGAGAACCGGGCGCTCGCCGATAGCGCCATCCGGCGCCCGGAGACGATCAAGGCCAGTCGCGGCGTCATCTATGACCGCCGGGGCCGGGAGCTGGCCATCAACCGGCAGACGTGGGAGGTCCGCGTCCGGCCCCGGGAGCTGCCGGCGGACGCCGCGCCGCGCCGGCGGGTCCTGGACGACCTGATCAACGCCTTGAACCTGCCGGAGGCGCTCGTCCTCGACCCGAACGGGGTGCCGTCCGGGGCGACGGAGACGGTCTACCTGCGGTCCGCCCAGCTCCTTGGCAAGATGCTGTCGGTGGAGCCCACCGAGCAGATGGTCGAGCATCCGGTCTTCAGCGTGCCGGGCCAGATGATGCGGATCAACGGCGCCGAGACCCATCTGTTCCGGTACGACAGCCTGACCGCGCGCCAAACGGACTGGGCCAAGATTTCGGCTGACCGCACGGTCGTCGCCGGAATCCGGGTGCCGGCTGATGCCCACTTCGCGGCCGCCAACAATGTGATGAGCCTGATCTACACGAACGACCTGCTGCTTGCCTCGCGGGTTGAGCGGGCGGTGGCCGAGCTGGGCGCGGTCAACGGCCCGGCCTCGGCCGAGCTGATCCTGGACACCCTTCGCGGGAATGCCCTTAGCGCCTGGGCGGCGTACATCGAGCAGCAGGAGCGAATCAACTACCTCGTCGTCTTGGAGGATGATCTCTCGACCGATTTGGCCGCGCTCTGCCGGGCCCACCTGAGCGAACTGCCGGGGGTCAAAGTGATGAACCGGCTCGACTACCTGGTCGAGAACGGTCGAGACCTGGATCAAGTCGTCATCAAGACCGGCGTGCCGCGGGATACCGCCTTGAAGCTGGAAGCGAACCGAAACTTCCTGCCGGGGGTCTCGCTCGATGCCAGCGCCCTGGTCCGCCAGTATCCCGGCGGTCAGGCGATGTCGCATATCCTGGGCTACGTGGGCGGCGTCACCGAGCGCGAACAGCAAGACGCGGTCGACCGGTTCGGGCGCCGGGTGTATGAGATCGATGACGTCAAGGGCAAGGACGGGATTGAGTTTGTCTTCGAGGATCGGTTGCGCGGCGTCAAGGGGAGCCAATTGGCGCGGTTGACCGCGGCCGGCGGTTCCTGGGAGCCGATCACGGGCACGGTTCGACCCCCCACGCCCGGCGACAATGTGACACTCTCGATCGACCTCGAGTTTCAGCGGGCGTGCAGCGAGATCATCGCCGCCGGCATCCAGTATTCGAGCAAGGACCGCTGGGCGCTGGCGGAGACGGATCCGGCGCGGGCGCCGAAGAAGGAGCCGGGCGCCGGGGCGGTGGTCGCGATCGACCCCCGGACTGGCGAGCTGCTGGCGATGGTCAGCTACCCGCACTACGACAATCAACTCTTTGTCAACGGCATCTCGCAGCGAAAGTATGACGAATACTTGAGCGAGGAAGCGAACCGGCCGCTGCTGGATCGGTCCGTGCTCGGGCAGTACCCGCCCGGCTCAACGCTGAAGCTGTTCATGGCCGCCGCCGCCCTCCAGGAGAAAACCATCACCCCCGAGACGACCTATCATTGCTCCGGCGCGATCCAAGTGCCGCTCGGGCACGATCAATCGAAGGGCAACTACCATCCGTGCTGGATCTCCCGCTACGGCGGCCACGAGGATCTCAATCTGTTGCAAGGATTGGCCCAATCGTGCGACGTCTACTTCTACAACGTCGGGGCGCCGCGGCAACCGCTGGACGAGACTGAGACTGAATTCCTCCACTATCGCGACATTGCCTTGGGCGGCGATATCGGCCTCGAAAAGGTCTATTTCGAGGGTCTCGGCATCGAGCGGATGAAGCAGCATTTTTCCGAGCGATTCTGCTTCGGCCAGCGGACCGGGATCGAGCTGCCGGCCGAGGCCGAAGGCGTGGCCCCGGACGCCAGGTGGCGGTTCGAGAACTTTCAGGGAGCCGGCTGGTCGGTCAGCGATACGATTATCACCTCGATCGGGCAGGGGTTCTTTACGGCGACCCCCTTGCAGCTCGCGCTCAACACCGCCGCCCTGGCGAATCGGGGCACGGTCTTGAAGCCGACCCTGGTCAGCCATCGCGGCGCCGGCGCGCCGGTGGCGATCACGGCCTCGCCACCGGCGCGGCGAACCATCATCCGCGAGACGGAGTACGACGCCGCGGTGCTCGACGTCGTGATCGAAGGCATGCGCCAGGTCTGCCACGAGGAGATCGGCTCGGCTTACCAGTACCCGGACGGGCGCACCCGCTGGCCGCTGACTAACCCCGAGGGTGAGCCCGAGATCATCCTGGCGGGAAAGACCGGCACCGCCGAGCTCGGTGAGCCTGACGAAAACGGGCTGTATGATCGGCAGCATGCCTGGTTCACCGTCTTCGCCCCGTTGGACGACCCGGAGATCGCGGTCTCGATCCTGGTCGAAGACGGCGGCGGCGGCGAATCGTACGCGGTGCCGGTGGCGGACCGGGTGCTGCGCGCCTATTTCGAGATTGCCGGCCGCCGGCCGCGCGGACTCGTGGTGCGGACCGATGGTGAGGCGGCGATCGGGCCGGATCATTCGATGTTGGTCGACACGGCGGCGTTCCCGGAGCCGGGAAGCATGACGCCGACACGCTTGGGACAGGATTAGCGCCACCAATGCCAAACCGACGCCAACGTCAAAACCCGTTTGATTCGTCAGGCCGCTTGCTCGACCGGCGCCTGGTGCTAGGCGCCGGCCTGGGCGGATTAGCGGCGGCGATCTGGCCGTTATTGACACCGGCCACTGTCGCCTCTCCAGCCCGCGCTCAGGCGCCGGCGATCGACGCGGCGGCGGCCTTCGCGATCGACATCGACGCCGGGACGGAGCTTTTTGCCCTGAACCCCGATCAGCGGCTGCCGACCGGAAGCACGGTCAAGCTCGCGACCGCGCTGGTGGTCACCTCGCATGCCGGGCTTGAGGAAACGGTCGTCATCGATGCCTCGGATCAGGTCGATATCACGATCTATTCCCACATGGGCCTGTTTGTCGGTGACACGGTGTCAGTCCAACAACTGCTCTACGGCCTGCTCCTGCCGTCCGGCAGCGACGCGGCGCGGGCGCTGGCGCGGCATGTTGGCGCCAAGCTGGCCGGCGACGGGGTGGCGGCCGAGCCGGCGCGGGCGGCCTTCTTCACGGCGATGAACGAGCTGGCGGCGGGCCTGGGGGCGCAAAATTCGCGGTTCGTCAACGCCTCCGGTGATGACGATCCGAACCAGTTTTCGAGCGCGCGTGACCTGGCGATCCTGGCGACCGCGCTGCTGGCCAACCCGACGCTGGCCGAGATCGTCCGCACGCCGGCCTGGGAATCGGTCTCGCTGGGGCCGGAGCAGCGGCCGTTTGTGCTCAACAATGTCAATATTCTGCTCACCGAGGATCCGGCGGTGATCGGGGTCAAAACCGGCTCCACGCCCGACGCCGGCACCTGCCTCGTCGCCGCCCGGCGGATCGAAGAAGGGAACCGGGTGGTGACCGTGGTGCTGGGCTGCCGCGGGCGATACGAGGCCGGCGTCCTGGTCGAGGATGGGCGGTGGGAGGCGACGCGCTCGCTGGTGGCGGCGATGACCGCCGAATACCGTTGGATCTCGCTGGCGGCGCCGGAGTCGTTGCCGGGGCTGAGCGAGGAGCTGGCGGTCTGGCAGGCGACGGTTGAACCCGCGATCGCCCACCCGGTGCCGGCCGCCGCCGTGAGCGGCCTGCGCTACCGCTTGGTACTGGGGCCGGAGGGCGCCCCCGGGGCCGAGGTGGGCCGGGTGATGCTCTATTCCGGGCCGGAGGTGATCGGCGAGCGGCCGGTGTTCCAGGCCGGCGGGCCGCTCTGATCATGGCCGATCGCCCGGGTCGCGGCTGGCCGGCCGAGCTGGAATTACGGCTGCATCATATCGCGGTCGTGGTGGCGGACCTCGATCGGGCGCTCGCCCAGTACCTTGACCTCGGCTTCTCGCCGCCGGAGCGGTTCGACGTCCCCGAGCAACAGGTCCGGGTGGTCGTCTTTGCCGCCGGTCCCGGCTATGTCGAGCTGATCCAGCCGACCGACGAGGTGGGACCGATCGCCCGGTATCTGCACAAACGGGGCGAAGGGATGCACCACGTCGCCTACCAGGTGGCCGACCTCGAGCGGGCGCTCGCGGCGCTCAGCGCCGCCGGCGCCCGGTTGATCGATGAGCGGGGGCGCCGCGGCGTCCACGATTGGCGGATCGCCTTCGTCCATCCGGAATCGTGTGCCGGAGTCCTGACCGAGCTGGTCGAAGTGCCGTCATGAGCGACGAGACCCCGATCGTGACTGATTCCGGGATCGCGATCGCGCCGGTCTACCGGGCTCCCGCCACGCCGGGGGAGCTGCCGGACCCGGGCCAGTTCCCGTATGTCCGCGGCGTCTACCCGACGATGTACCGGGGCCGCAAGTGGACGATGCGCCAGTACGCCGGGTTCTCCTCGGCCGAGGAGAGCAACCGCCGCTATCGCCTGCTGCTGGGGCGGGGCACCACCGGCCTCAGCGTCGCCTTCGACCTCCCCACCCAGCTCGGGTTGGACGCCGACGATCCGCGGGCGTTTGGCGAGGTGGGGCGGGTCGGCGTCGCCATCTCGACCTTGGACGACATGCGGCGGTTGTTCGACGGGATCGACCAGACCGCGGTGACAACCTCGATGACGATCAATGCCCCGGCCTCCCTCTTGCTCCTGATGTACCAGATCGTGGCCGAGGAACGGGGCGCCGACCCGGCCAAGCTGGGCGGCACGATCCAGAACGACATCCTCAAGGAATACGCCGCCCGCGGCACCTACATCTTCCCGCCCCGGCCGTCGATGCGGCTGGTAACGGACACCTTTGCCTATTGTCAACGCCACTTGCCGGCCTGGAACACGATCTCGGTCTCCGGCTATCACATCCGGGAGGCGGGGTCGTCCGCCGCCCAGGAGATCGCCTTCACCCTCGGCAACGGGCTTGCCTATCTCGATGCCGCGCTCGCGGCCGGGCTGAAGGTGGATGACGTCGCGCCCCGGATGAGCTTTTTCTTCGCCGCCCATTCGCATCTGTTTGAAGAAGTCGCCAAATTCCGCGCCGCCCGCCGGCTCTGGGCGACGCTGGTTCAAGATCGCTACGCCCCGCGTGACCCGCGGGCGGCGATGGTCCGCTTCCACACCCAGACCGGCGGCGTCACCCTCACGGCCCAGCAGCCGTTGAACAATGTCGTCCGGGTGGCGTACCAGGCGCTTGCCGCCGTGCTGGGCGGCACCCAAAGCCTCCACACCAATGGGTACGACGAGGCGCTGGCGCTGCCGACCGAGGAGTCGGCCACGATCGCGGTTCGGACCCAGCAAATCCTGGCCGAGGAGACCGGGATCGCCGACACCGCCGACCCGCTCGCCGGCTCCTTCTTCATCGAGCGCCTCACCGATGAGCTAGAGGCGAAGGCGCGGGAGTGGCTCTGCCAGATCGCCGAGCAAGGGGGGGCGGTCGCCGCGATTGAAACCGGCTTCGTCCAGAACGCGATCGCCGACAATGCCTACCAGCGGGAGCTGGACCGCGAATCCGGGCTTGATGTCGTGGTTGGCGTCAACAAGTACGCCGAGGACGAGACGGTCAGCGTCCCGCTGCAACGGATCGACCAGGCCACGGTCGATCGCCAGATCGCCCGGACCACCGAGTACAAGCGGCGCCAAGACCCGGCAACGGTGGACACGGCCCTGGATCGCGTGGTGAGCGCCGCTCGGGGCGACGAGAACCTCCTCGTCGTGATGAAGCAAGCGTTCCTCGACGGCGCCACCCTCGGCCAAATCGCGAATGCCTTGCGCTCGGTGTTTGGCGAGCACCGGGCCGGCGGGTAGGGCGGATCCGCTGATACTGAAGCCGGATGAATCGGCTCTCACCCGACGTAGTTTGTTGCCGGCGGCGCGCGGGTGCCCACTGGGCCAATGAATTCCGCGCTGAGCACGGGAAAGTCCTTTCAGGACTCATGCTACCATGTCCATGTCGGTGCCAAATACATCGCATCCACTCCTACAACCTTGATAACGGAGGCATAGTCGTTCTCAGTCCTGAAGGGACTTTTCGATGCTCAGCGCGGAATTCATTGGTCCGGGGGCACCCCCGCCCGTCACCGCCGATTCCCATATGCCCGCCATGCACCCGTAACCCGTATCACGCATTGATGTCGGCGAGGACTTCCTCGACGGTGCGCTTTGCCAGCGCGACGAATCCAGGGTTCGTCTCGCTGTAGTACGGGATGATCAGGGCCGCTTGGTGGAGGGCGACGCCGCGGGCCCGGTTCCAGGCGCTGTCGTCGACGTCGACGGCGTCGCGAAACGCTCTTCGCCCGCTTTGGTTGAACACGCTCCAGGCGGCGATCACGTCGGCGGCGGGATCACCGATCCCAACACTGCCGAAGTCGATGACCGCCTGGAGGCGGCCGCCGTGAACGAGCAGGTTGGGCCGCAGCAGGTCGGCGTGGATCCACACCGGCGCTCCGTTCCAGGCCGGGGCGTCGAGGGCACGCTCCCAGGCGGCGATGGCCGCATCGCTGTCGATGATGCCCCGCGCCGCCGCGATCGCCGCCCGCGTGACGCCGTCAAGTTCGCGGAGTGGCTGGCGCCCCCCGCGAGGCGCCCCGATCTCTGGGTCAATGTGGCGCAGCGCAACCACGAAATCCGCCAGGTCTTTGGCGGCCCGCCGCTCATCGTCAACCAGCTCGTCCGCGTACGGCTGGCCGTCGATCCATTCGTAGACGGCCCAAGAAAAGGGGTACGAGCCTTCCGGGCGACCCTTCCCAACCGGCGTCGGGACCCGGAGTGACAGGTGAGGCGCGAGCTTCGGCAGCCACAGCCACTCCTTATCCAGGTCCTGTGCCCACTCCCGTACGCGCGGCAGGCGCGCGGAGAGATGATCGCCAAGCTGGTAGATGGCGTTCACCGTTCCCGTCGACCGCACCGCGCGAATCGGGAGGGCTGCCCATTCTGGAAATTGCGCCGCGAGCAACTGGCGCACGAGCGCCGCGTCGATGGGAACTTCGCCGGCGTGCATCGTTTCAGCGGGCATCAGGTCGCTGACCTCCTTGGCGCGTCGCGAGGAGGTCCAGGGCCAGGGGATCGGTCCGTGAGCTGCCGGCATCGAAGCTGCCGATTCCGGCGATGACCCCGGCGGCGGCGAGCGGCCGCCCCGTCAGGCTCGTCTGCCTGGGGTCAACATGGGCCAAACTTCTTAAGTTCAACGTTCGCATTGATCGTCATGTCCCCCGCGTGGATGGCAATGCTGATCTGGATGGACATGAACGCGCTCATTTCTCACTCCTTGGGCGATGCTCGACTGTTGCCGGCAGCGTAGCAGACGGCCGACCCGGCGGGCAACCGTTCTGCCGCGGCCAGCCGTCTGGTCCTGGGATGGCGTCCCGCCATCGTCCCGAGCGCCATCGCGACGAGGCTGGCCAAAGACGGTCTGGCAATTGGGAACGCGGCAGCGGGCTCAGAGATGAATGATGATCCAACAGATTCAAGAAATATTCACTGTCGAATGTCATAAAGTATGATACACTGCGAATTGGTCCTAAAAAACGAAAACGGCTTTCAGCACGGACTGACGGCCGCGGCTTCAGGGCACCCACCGACTCGCACGAAAAGGTTGTGAGCGGTTACAAGAGGCGAACCGGGCGCAGCCCACCCGCTTGACAACTCACTGCTTACATCGTAAGCTTACGACGTAAGCAACGTGCCAATGAGGCACGATCAAGCGCGAGGAGTTGAGGAGATCGATCATGCGGAGACGAACATTTGTCGCGTTGGCGGCAACGAGCGGCGCCCTCCTGGTCGCACCGGGGCGGGGCTTCGCCCAGACGAATGCCGGCACGGCGACGCCCGTGATGGGATCGGCCCCGCAAACCGGGTACGCCCCGGTCAACGGGCTCGAGATGTACTACGAGATCCATGGCAGCGGTGAGCCGCTGGTCCTACTTCACGGCGCCTTTGGCGCGATCGACCTCTGGGGGCCGATTCTCACCGGCTTGGCCGAGACCCACCAGGTCATCGCCGTCGAGCTGCAGGGCCATGGGCATACCGCCGATATCGATCGCCCCTTAAGCTTTGAGCAGATGGCCGACGACGTCGCGGCCTTGATGGACCATCTCACGATCGCGCAAGCCGATGTCGTCGGCTACAGCATGGGCGGCAACACCAGCCTGCAACTGGCGATCCGGCATCCGGAGCTGGTGCGCAAGCTCGTCGCCATCTCGGCGAACTACCGTTCGGATGGCTACTACCCGGAGCTCCTCGCGGCTCTCGAGATGTTGACCCCTGAAGTCTTCGAGGGATCGCCGAACTTGGAAGCGTACCTGCGCCACGCGCCGAACCCGGATGACTTCGCGGTGCTGGTCGAGAAGCAGAAAGCGCTCGATGCCGAAGCGTTTGCCTGGCCCGACGAGGACATGCGGTCGATCTCGGCCCCGGTGCTCCTGATCTTCGCCGATTCCGACATCATCCGCCCCGAGCACGCGGTCGAGATGTTCCGCCTCCTCGGTGGCGGCGTTCCCGGCGGCATTGTTCCCACCGTGCCCGACTCTCAGCTCGCCATGCTCCCCGGCACCGATCACGCCACGATCGTGTCCGAAGACACCGAACGGCTGGTGGCGATGATCGACGCCTTCCTCGCCGCGCCGATGCCCGAAGCGGGCTAATCTCCTTCATCCACGTCGCGGCGCGGCCACCTCGTGGCGGCAGGCGCTGACCCCGACCACCGTGGAATAAGCCGCGATTAGGTATTCGGTTGATCGCGGAAGCTTGGATGACACCCCGGCCACCAGTGGCCGGGGTGTCGGCTGTCGAGGCGACCAAAGGGTCTCTTGCCGCTGGCCGGCGCGAGCTGGCCGAGGATCATCGCGGCTCCGGTCTGTGCTACACATCCGACCAGCACCGCGGCGCTCGCGGGCGCTGATCCGGCGTCGAGATGGAATGGACCTTAGCGGGGAAGCGAGCAACAGCACCATGGATAGTCGCGCCACCAGGCAGATTCAAGGGTTCGGCACCTCGATCTTCAGCGAAATGAGCCGGTTGGCGAACCAGCATGGGGCGGTCAACCTCGGCCAGGGGTTCCCGGACTTCGACGGCCCGGACTTCTACAAGGAGGCGGCGAAAGAGGCGATCGACGCCGGCATGAACCAGTACGCGATCTCGCATGGGGCGCTCCGCCTGCGCCAGGCGATCGCGGCGACCTGGCGGCACGATCACGAGCGGGAGGTCGATCCGGAGACGGAGGTGACGGTCACCAGCGGCGCCACCGAGGCGTTGTTCGACGCGATCCAGGCCTTTGTCGGTCCCGGCGACGAGGCCATTGTCTTCGAGCCGTTCTACGACTCGTACCTGCCCAGCACGCTCCTTGCCGGCGGCGCCTTGCGGCCGGTGACGTTGCGGCCGCCCGATTGGGCGTTCGACCCCGACGAGCTGGCGGCGGCGTTCGGGCCGAAGACCACGGTCCTGTTGCTCAACACGCCGCACAACCCGACCGGCAAAGTCTTTTCCGGCGCCGAGCTGCGCCTGATCGCCGATCTCTGCCAGCGGTGGGATGTGATCGCGATCACCGACGAGGTCTACGACCGGATCATCTTCGATGACGCGGTTCACTTGCCGCTGGCCGAAGTCCCCGGCATGTGGGAGCGGACCATCACGATCAACTCGACCGGGAAGAGCTTTTCACTGACGGGCTGGAAGATCGGCTACCTGATCGCGCCCGCCGCCGTGACGGCCGCCCTCCGCCTCGTCCACCAGTTCGTCACCTTCGCCACCTCGACCCCGATGCAGCACGCCTCGGCGGTGGCCCTGGAGCTGGCCCTCGAAAACGACTATTACGACGAGCTCCGGCGCGACTACACCCGGCGCCGGGCGGTGCTGGCCGACGTGCTGGCGGCCAGCGGCTTACCGGCGCTCCCCGTCGCGGGCGGGTATTTCTTGAATTCCGATCTGAGCGGGCTCGGCTTCGCCGATGACGTCACCTTTTGTCGCTGGCTGACGGCCGAGGTCGGCGTCGCCGCCGTGCCGCCGTCCGCCTTCTACCTCGACCCGGCGCGGGCGCCGCTGCTGGCCCGGTTCTGCTTCGCCAAGCGGGACGAGACGTTGCGGGCGGCGGCTGATCGCCTGCGCCGGGTGCGGCATCTCCTCCCGGCCGGGGCGCCGGGCGGGAATTAGGATGTATTGTGGACCGCGCCCATGCCGAGGAACGAGCCGGCGGCCAGGCCCCCGGCGCCGCCGATCAGGGCGCCGGCGATGATGACCGCGCCGTCGCCAAAGTCGCGAGCCAGATGCGGGCTGAGCAGCCAGCCCCCGGCAATGCCGAGGACCAGGCCGATGACGACGCCGATCGCGGCGCCACGCTCCGCGTTGGCGGCGTTGCGGCGCTCGGGCTCGGTGTTGTCGATCCCGTTCTCGAGGGCCATGGCATAGACCGAGCCCAGCACCGCGCCAAAGACCAGATGGAGGATGAGGTTGCCGATAATCGGCAGGGGACCGGCAATCAGGTCCAGGCCGAGGACGCCGGCACCCACGATCGGAAAGAAGATGAGAATCGAGAGCAGCCAGGGAACGAGGGCGAAGAGCATGCCGCGTTGCCAGCCTGGGCCGCCGAGCATCGGCTCGGCCAGATAGGCGTAGATCACGGCCAGGACGAGCCCGATCGCCAGGTTGGCGGCGAGGGCCACGGCCACCTGGTTGCCCATCATCCCGGTCACCGGGTTATGGGTCAGGCCCCAGAACCATTGCTCGACCGTGTTGCCGTCGCCGCGGCCGATAGCCGCCGCCACACCGTAGGCAGCGGCGAGGACCGCGGTCATGGCGAAGGTGGCGAGAAAGCCGCTGAGCAGGCCGTCGGTGAGCCAGGCGGCATGGCGCGCCGTCTTCCGTGACGGGGAGTGGACGGTCATCGTACCGTGGTTGGACATGGATTACCTCCCGGAGGCGTGGGAAATGCCGCCGCGGGCCGGCGGCGAACGTACTGCTGATTATACGACGGTTCCGTGGTGATTGGTTTCACATGCGTGGAGTGGCGGTGATTGTGACGAACTTCACAAGACAATGGGGCGGGTGCGCCTTCACCCGCACGGTGTCGTGGGCTTCGCGTGAATGGTGGGCATATCGACTGTTGGTGGCAGCGGACGCTTCGATGTCCACACCATTCAGCCGGGTTTCGTACGAGCATTCGAGCGCCGCGCCGGCTCCGTCCGCTAGACTCAGTACCAGATGGTGATCGGCCCGGGCGCCGCCGGTGGAGCGGGCGTCCCTACTCCACCACGATCGAGCCGACCATCCCCGCCAGCCGGTGGCCCGGCACGTTGCAGATGACCCGGTATCGCCCCGGCGGCAGATTGAGGACGGCCTCGGCCGAGTCACCGGGCTCGACATCGATGGAGATGTCCGTGTTTCTGACTTGGAAGTTATGCAGCAGCGCGCCGCGGTTTTCGAGCAGGATCCGGACGTCCGTGTTGGCGGGGATGGCGATCAGGTCCGGCGCGAAATACATTTCGGCCAAGACGACCGTCATCCCGTCGCTGGTCGGCGTCGCGGCGGCCATGAC
>JALZJP010000247.1 GCA_030859715.1 Chloroflexota bacterium | reverse complement strand
ACGTGGCCTCGTTGGCGAACGCGCCCCCGGCAACCTACAGCGATTCGCGACAGCGCTGACGGCTCGGGAGACGCTCCGTACTCAGTGGCCCAAAGGGCACCCCAACGGACTTCCGGGTACCCTCTGGGTGGCTCAGCGTGGACTTCTAGTCCAGCGCCCCCACGACATCAGCGACCGCCAACGCTGTCGAAATCCGCGCTAGTCAGCGGGCTCGAGGCCGCCCACCCACTCACCGGTCGCCGGGTCGGGATAGCCATTGACCACCAGGTTAAAGGTCGCCCACCAACTGACCGGCATGTTCCAGGGATCCTCGGCCGTCGGCCACCCCTGCCAGTAGGTCGAGTTGAACGGCACCAGCGCCGGCGCCTGCACCAACGGGATCACCGGCAGGTCCGCCAGCCAGATCTCCATCGCCTCCGCGTAGAGCGCCGTCAGCACCTCGGTGTCGTCCGGCGTCACCGTGAACATCTCGTCCACGATGGCGTCGAACTCCGGATTCTGGTAGCGGAACGAGTTGCGCTCGAACCACGGCGCCAGCTCGCCCACCGGCTCGTAGAACTTGCTGTGGAACAACTCCAGGTTCTCGACGATGTAGCCGGGGCAGAAGGCCTGCATCGTTATGTCCCAGTCGCCCCGCCGGATCGTATCCTCGCGGGCGCCGCCGCTCATCGGCTGCACTTCGACATTGAAGCCGGCCGCGATTAACTGGTCGGCCACCACCTGGGAGACCTTCATCTCCTCGGCCGAATCGGGGTTGACGATGTAGCGCAGCGTGATGTCCGCCGGCGACACCCCGGCCTCGGCCAGCAGCTCCTCGGCCCGCGCCGGATCGTAGGTGGCCGATGGGTACTGCTCACGCAGATCGCCAATGGCGTCGAAGTAGGGCAGGTTCGCATCGTACTCGGGCCAGATGCCCCAGGCCGGCACGGTCGTCCCTTCATATGAGAGGTCCACCACCGATTGCCGGTCGATCAATGAGGAAATCGCCCAGCGCACCGCCGGCTGATCGAGCGGCGCGGTGGCGTTCTGGACCATCAGCGCCCGCGGGCAGGGGTCCGACCAGGCGAACGGCGCCTCCGTCGCCCAGGCCCGGACGTTCGGATTCCGTCGCGTTACCTCTTGGAAGGAGCCGGCCGACAGCACGCCGATCGGCGACACGTCCAGCTCGTTCGCGGTCAAGGCCAGCGCGATGTTCGTCTCCGGCCCGACATTGACAAACTGAATGGTTTCCGGCCCGGACGCCTCCGGGAAGACCGTGCTCCCCCACCAATCGTCGCGCCGCTCGTAGGTCATCGCCGTCTGGCTGGCGTCGGCCAAGCGGTAAGCTCCAGTCCCGATCGGGTCCGAGCTCAAGAAGGTCAGCGGATCCTCACCCTCCCAGACATGCTGCGGCAGAATCGTGATCCCGCCCCAGATGCCCACCGCCGGGAACGCTTCACGGTTGAGGTGGAAGCGCGGGTTGGCCTCGACCAGGTTGAAGGTGACGGTTAGGTCATCGACCTTTTCGACCGACGTCACTCGATTGTTGGCCTCGCTCGCCCAGATCATGCTCGGGTTCTCTCGCAGCAGATCGTAGGTGAAGACCACGTCGTCGGCGTTGAAGACCTCGCCATCGCTCCAGGTCACGCCGTCACGCAGGATCACGGTCAGGCTGTCGAAGGCATCGTTGTACTCGAAGCTCTCCGCCAGCCAGGGCACGAACTCCCCGGTCTGCAAGTTGTAGTAGAAGAAATACTCGTAAATGAGCTGGTGCAAGCCGGTATCCGACCGGCTGACCCCGGGGGCGTAGAGGTTAAGGTTCGTCGGGTCCTCGATCCGGGCCCCGATCGCGATTCGGAACGTATCGGCCCGCTCCGCGTCCGACTGCGCCGCCCCCGACGGGACAAAGGCGGTCGTCGCCAGCAACGCCACCAGCCCGACCATCGACCACAACTGCTTAAGTTTCATCCGGCACCTCCTCGTGCGGCATGCAAACCGACTTATCCAAACTCCGCGAATTCGTGGCGAGCGCCGCTACCGGCCGTGCTCAGTCCTGAAAGGACTTTCGGGTACCCTCTGGGTGGCTCAGCGCCGGGTGCCCATTGGGCGTTATTCCGGCGCCCGCGGCCACGCGGCTCCAATTGCACCCCCTGTTCTCGAACTTGTAACCTACGCGGCTTCGATATCCGCCTCCTTTCTTACCGGGCTAGTATCCATCAAGTCCGGCCCGGCCGGCGCCGGCCGGAATCGCGAGAACAGCGTCGCTCTCCGCTACTTCGTCACCCCACGCCCGCTCCGGATCCGGCAGCGGGATGGAACTAATGAGCAGCTTCGTATAGGGATGCTCGGGGTGCTTGACCACCTGCTCCGGATCCCCTTCCTCCACCACCTGACCGCGGTGCAGCACCATGATCCGGTCGCTGATCTGATAGGCCGTGGCCAGGTCGTGCGTGATGTAGACCAACGAGATACCGAACTCCTGCTTCAGTTGCAGCAAATTCCCTAGCACCGTGACCCGCAACGAGGCATCGACCATCGAGACCGGCTCATCGGCCACGATCACCTTCGGCCGCAACAACAGGGTGCGGGCGACCATCGTTCGCTGGCGCTGGCCGCCGCTCAGTTGATGCGGATAGCGGCCCAACGTCTCCTCCGGCCGCAGCCCCACCGCCCGCAACGCCTGCTCGATCAGTTGGCGCCCTTCCTCCCGCGATTTGGCGAGCCCGAACTTCGCGATCGGGGTCGTCAGCACATGGTCCACTTTATAGAAGGAGTTGTAGACCTCGAACGGGTCTTGAAAGATGGCCTGCACCTCCCGCCGGAACGACTTCCGTTCCTGGCGTGAGCACCGGCTCAACTCTTTGCCGTGGTAGAGCACCGCGCCCGAGGTCGGCGTCTCCAGCCCGAGCAGCAACCGGGCCATCGTCGTCTTGCCGCTGCCGCTTTCGCCGACAATGGCGGTGATCGTTGGCTGCTCGCCGTCAATCGTCAGGGAGAACCCCGCCAGCGCCGGCACCGGCCGCTGGCCGAGGAGGCCGCCACCGAAGACCTTGCCGACATCGCGCAGCTCGAGCAGCGGGATCATCGGGGCCGCGCCGTTGCCGCCGCCGCCGTCGCTCACGAGGGACTCCCCGCGCTGACCGGCCGCGATCCGGCCGTCGCCAAGACGGAATCCCGGCGCTCAAGCGAGGGCAGACTCTCCATCAGCAGGCGGGTATACGGGTGTTGGGGGTTGGCGAAGATCTCCTTCACCGTGTTGATCTCGACGATCTGGCCGGCCCGCATCACCGCCACCCGCTCCGCGAACTGGGCCATCAAGCCCATGTCGTGCCCGATCAGGATGACCGCCGCCCCCAGCTCGTCCTGGACCCGGCGCAAGGTCTGCATCACCCGCCGCTGGACCACCACATCGAGGGCGCTGGTCGGCTCGTCGGCAATGATTACCTTTGGCCGCAAGCTGATCGCGGTGGCGATGCAGACCCGCTGCTTCATGCCGCCACTGAGCTGATGCGGGTACAAATCCGCCACCTCCGGCCGCAGATCGACCGACCGCAGCAGATCGGCCAAACCCGCCTCCAGCTCCCGCTGAGGCCGCTTGTCCCCGTGCGCCTGCATCCCATCGATCAGTTGGGACCGGATCCGCACCACCGGGTTCAGCGAGTTCATCGCCCCCTGCGTCACCAGCGCGATCTCGGCCAGCCGCCGCCGCCGCATCTCCTCTTCCGAGAGACTGACGAGATCAACCCCGTCGAGGAGAATCTGGCCGCGCACCACCTCGCCCGGCGGCTTGATCAGCCGCATCACGGCCAGGGCAATCGTCGACTTGCCCGAGCCCGACTCCCCGATCAACCCCAGCCGCTCACCCGGTTGCAAAGCAAAACTAACCCCATCGACCGCCCGGATCGGCCCCCGCGCCGTGGGGTAGTGAACGTGCAAGTCGCTGATCTCAAGCATGGGTCTCACATGCACCCTCGGCGACGAATTGCGTTCAGAAACTGATGCCAACATCGGATGACTGGTTCGACGTCCGCACCGGCTCCCCTCGCCCATGGCCGGCCGGGTGCCCTATGGGCGGCGGTTGGGGGTGAGGGCCGTACAGCGACCGAAGCGAATGCTCTGAAGTCCGCATGAGCGGTGGACCGGAACCCTGGACGATCGTGAAGGTGTCCCCAACCGTTGTCTTGGTGCGTATCGACCGTGCCGGGAGTCTACGCCCCGGTTCTGACCCTGTCAAATTCGGGGACAGACCATCGCTCGCCCTGACGCCGTTGGCAACGGCACCGAAGAGGCACCGGCGATCCGCGCCCCTCGGCCCTTGATCCCCGAGCTAGTAATGCTCTGAACGTAGTGTCGCCGCAAAATCAGGAAGAGCGCGACGATGGGGACCGTCGCCACCACCGAGCCGGCGAACGTCTCTCGCCAGAGCACGCTCTGGTCAATCCGCCCCGCCCACAAAAAACCCGCCGCCTGGTGAACCGGGCGGCGGGGCAGGGTACAGCGAACGTCGCGGCCGGATTAGCCGACCGGGGTGGCCGACTCGTCCATGGCGGGCGCCACCGTGGACTCGAACTCGCCCACCAGGAAGGTCGTCACGATCGTGCCGGCGCCGCTGCCGTCATCGACCAACCAGACCACGCCGCTCAGGCCGGAGCCGCTATCTTCCTCGATCCCGGCGAAGAGGTTGCCCTGCTCGTCCGGAGTGCCCGTGATGTTGCCACAGGCAATGTAGACCGAGCCATCGTTCGGGTCGTGCATATTAACCGCGTGCGGCGCCGCCAGGATGTCATCCAGGCTCAGCTCGATCTCGGTGGTGGCCACCGCGACCGGCACCGACTCGCCCATCATCCCGGCCATCGGGGTCGCGTCCATCCCGGCCATCGAGGTCGCGTCCATCCCCATGTCCATCATCTCATCCATAAAGACGAGATCCGCCAGCGGCGCGATGACATCGCCCAGCTCCTCGCAGGTTCCAGTATGAATATGGTTCGAGATCCCGGCCGCCGCCATCTCACCTTCCGGGGTCGCCTCTTGGGCCAACCCGGCTACCGGTGCCATGACGCCAAAGGCCAGCATCACCGCCACCACGATCAACCTGCTACTCCAGGTAAACATGCCCGCTCCTTCCTCAAACGTCTCTCAATAGCCGCATGCGTTGCTCATTCGGGTCGATTCCCGGACCGTCCGTTCGACGGCGCCAAGCATGCAGATTCCGTGCCAAGCGGAAACCGCGTAGCGCCCGCTCCAGCCGGCAGAAGTTCACCACTCGTTGCTCCCCGACCGCCAGCGTTGAGGAAGCCGCTTACGAAACCTCCACCACGTTCGGCAGGTGCGTCACCCGCCGCACCGCGCCACCGGCGTCGAGGGTGATCGCCACCAGGTCGATTCGCCAAATGAGATCATCCCATTCCGGGTGCTCCGCCAGGAACCACTCCGCCGCCGCCAGCAGCCGGCGGCGCTGGGCCGGGCTGATCGCTTCCTCGGCCCGGCCCGCGCCCTCGCCGCGCCGGGTCTTGACCTCAACGCCGACGATCTCGTCACCGTCGCGCATCACCAGGTCCAGCTCACCGGCGGCACAGTGCCAGTTCGCGGCCAGCAACCGGTAGCCCCGGCGTTCGAGGTAGCGCCGGGCATGGCCCTCCCCCTGGCTGCCGAGCCGCCGGCGCGGCGTTGGGCTCATCGCTCACGATCGAGGACGCGCGCCACGGGGCCGAAGCAGCGCCGGTGGTGCGGTCCGGGGCCATGCTCGCGGAGTCGTCGCTGATGCAAGTCCGAGCCGTAGCCCTTGTGCGCCGCGAAGGCGTAGCGGGGATCATGCGCATCGAGGTCGATCATCAATTGATCGCGCGTGACTTTGGCCACGATCGACGCCGCCGCGATCGAGAGACAGCGAGCGTCGCCATCGATCAACCCCACCTGTGGCAGGCTAAGGTCTACCACGAAGGCATCGAGCACCAGCGCATCGACCGCGATCGCGAGGCCGGAAACCGCCCGTTCCATCGCCAGCCGGTTCGCGGCGGCCAGCCCGATCGCGTCAAGCTCGTCGGCCTCGACCATTCCGATTGCGATCGCGCTGGCCGCCGCGGTCAGGGGCGCGAGCAGCGCCCGGCGCCGCTCCGGCGTCAGTTGCTTCGAATCACGGACGCCGGTCAGCGCCCGCCGCAAGCGCCGCAGGGCCGGCCCTTCGCAACACGGAAAGACCACCGCCGCCGCCACCAACGGCCCGGCCAGCGCCCCCCGCCCCACCTCGTCAACCCCGGCCACGGCCCGCATCCCGGCCTGCCAGAAAGCGATCTCATGCTTCAGATGCGGGCTGCTGCATCCCCGTGCTGGACGCGGCGTCGCCACGGTGGCGAGTCCCTGGATGGAATGGGGCATACGGCGTCCGCCAAACCCGTTCGCGCTCCGCGCTCCCCTCGCCCACGGTTGGGAGAGGAGTTGGGGGTGAAGGCTTTCCCCCATCATACGCTCCCGACAACGCAAACGCGACGCATCACCGATGCGTCGCGTTCAACCGTGATCAAATGAAGCGAAATCGACCGGAGATGCCATCCCCGCGCTTGGGCCGCGCCGCCTAGCTGAGCGACGAACCGGAGCGACGGCGCTCCTTGATCCGGGCCGCCCGCCCGGTCAGGCCACGCAAGTAGTACAGCTTCGCCCGCCGCACCCGGCCGTGGCGCATCACTTCGATCTTGTCAATCCGGGGCGAATGGAGCAGGTAGGTGCGCTCGACCCCGATCCCGTGCGAGGCGATCCGGCGGACCGTAAAATTCTCGTTGATGCCCCCGGCCCGGCGGCGAATCACCACGCCCTCGAACACCTGGATCCGCTCGCGGGTCCCCTCGACCACCTTGGCATGCACCCGGACCGTATCGCCCGGACCAAAGCTCGGGATATCTGCCTTAAACTGCTCCGACTCCAGCGAGCGGATCATCTGGGCCACCATGGTGTATCGTCCCCTTCGTTGTCCTGTCCGCCGCGCGCGGCTTCAAATAAACATCACCGGGGACACGCTGCTGGAGTCCACCCGATCCCTCGCCGTTGCGCCAAAGGCAGCCAAACATCACCCGGCGGAGGGCACGGGGCGCAGTGTAGCACGCGGGTCAAACGGGGAGCAACGGCCGGCGCCCGCCATTGTCGCCGGTGGCGGGCGCCGCACCGGGGCCGGCCCCGCGAGGGCCCAAACTACATAGGTCATCTACATAGTTTGGAGGATGCCGGGGGCGCCCGCTTGTGCTGCAATGGACAGACGGCCCCTCGGACGGTGAAGGGCCGTCAACCGAGACCCACGCCGCCGCGCGGCGAGAGGAGACAGCACCCATGGATGGGCTGAAGTTCGATGCGGTCGCCCGGCGCCTCGCCAGCGGCCTGACCCGGCGCCAGGCGGTGCAAGGGGTCGTGGCCGGTGCCGTCGGCCTGGTGGCCGGCGGCGCCCGGGAGCCGGCCCTGGCCAAGAAGCGGTGCCTGAAGGCCGGGAAGCAGTGCAACAAGCGATCGGAGTGCTGCACGGGGAAGACCGGTAGGATCTGCAAGCAGCCGAACCCCCCCAGCGGCAGCAAGGTCTGTTGCAGCCCGCGGGGTGAAAAGTGCGGCGGCGAGAACGCCAACGGCCCGGTCCAACCGCAATGTTGCCAAGACGTCAAGTGCAGTAGCAAGCGGGGTGGGACGTGCAGGTAGGCCCCGGCGTTGGTGCCCGACCGCGGGGGTAGGCGGGTGGGGAGCGATCGCCCCCCACCCGCGCCGTGCGGCAATTTGCCCGCGTCGCGGTCGCATGTGATCCGACGGCGCCGACCGGCGACGCGATGATGATGTGGATAGCCCCGAGGCGACGTGGGCGTTGACCAGTCGCCACCGAAGGAGAACGAGCCCGATGGACGGTCAACAATTCGATCGCTATACAAGGCAGTTGGCCGCTCCTTCGTCCCGGCGCCAGGCGATGACTAGCCTCACTGGTGGCCTGTTCGGCGCCGTGCTCGCGCTGGGCGGCCACGAGGCGGCGGCGAAGCGGTGCAAGCAGCCCCAGGAGCGTTGCAAGAAGCGGTCCCAGTGCTGCCACAAGAAGAAATTCCGGTGCGGGTTTAGCCACGGCGCCGGCAAAGGGACGTGCTGCGGCATGGTGGGCGCCCCGTGCCCCGGCAATGCGCTCGGCTGCTGCGTCCCGTTGCTCTGCAACGCCAACAACAAATGCGCTGAGCGGTAACCGCCAGACCGGACAACGGACATCCCCGCGCGGACTCCCGGAAGCACCGGGGTCCGCGCGTTTTTTGTGGCGGGACGAAATGTGTCGCCGGCATGGACCGCTCGCGATTCCCCACACCAATACCGGCCGATCAATCGACATCCGCTCGGGTATCATCACCATGATGTCACCGCGCGGGTACAGGCAAGGGTTCGGCCGATGAGAGAGTCCAGACGCGATCATGGCCGGTGGTTCCCGGCCGTCCGAGCCGTGGCCCTGATCCTCACCCTCATGGTGGGCATCGGCGGCCCGCTGAGCGGTGCGGCCGCCCAATCGCCGGACGACGGGCAGGCGCGGGTGATCGCTCAGGGCTCGGCCTGGTTGCCGGCCGAGCCAGCCACTTGGTGGATCTCCCTGCAAGCGGCGCCGGCGGGGCCAATACCGGCGTCATTTCACCCGCTCGGCTTCGTCCTCGGCGACAGTGGGACCACGACCATCGTCACCGAGGGCGTGCTCGACGACCAGCTCGTCTGGCTCGATCCCGGCGAGGCGCTCTTCGTCCCCCGCGACACCCGCCAGGATCGCCTCTCAACCAGCTTTGCCGCGACCTTCTACACCCTCGACCTGCTGCCGATCTCGGCCACGCCCGGCCCGCCGCGGACGCCGGTTGGCGCTCCCTTCACGCCAAGTCCCACTCTGCACGAGCTGAGCCTGCGGCGGGGCGTGCTTGGGCCCGGCGGCATCAACCGGGTGCCGGGCGGCGCCTATCCCGTCCTGATTCTCGCGACCTCGGGCACGATCGCGGTCAGCTCGGATTCCGGCGGGGAGTTCACCCTCGTCGCCGGCGAAGCGACCACGCTTGACACGGCCGCCACGATCACGCCGCTCGGCCCCGGCCCGGCCGCCTATGTCGCCGCCGTGGTCACCACCCGCACCGAGCAAGCGCCGGTCACCGGGGTCGCGGATCTCGGTCTCTGGGTCCACCACTGCCCGCCCGGCGTCATCGCCCGACCATCAATGGCCAACGCCGGCTGCGTGATCGGAGATCCGCTCGGCTCCGGGGTCGCGGTCAACATCGCCGGCCCCGCCCTCGCCACGCCGCTCACCCTGGCTACCTCGGCGTTTGGTGATGCCGGCGCCCGCGTCTGGTCGGCGGTCCCGTTCGGTCCCTATACCCTGACCGCGACCCTCCCGCCCGGCGCTATCGGCTATGCCGTGCGGCCGGGGAACGCCGGGCTCGCGATCAACCTCCGGCCCGACGGCACCGGCTACACCTTCACCATCGACGGCAGCCTCTTCGACCTCCGCGACGGTTACTGGCGAGTCAATCTGGACCTCTACCTGCTCTATCCGTAGGCACATCGCGGGCGCCCACACTCGCTCGCGGCGGGAAAGGACCGTATGGAGACCGGGGAGCAGGCTTCATCGACCAGCGCTGATCGCGATCTCGCCTTCGTTGCCGCCCTCCGCCAGGCCCTGACCGGCGCCATGGCGGCGACGGCAGGCGCGGCGGCGCCTCCCGATCGCCTCCTGGACGGGCTGGTGCGGATGGCGGCGGCGGTGATCCCGTCACCCGCGGCAGCCTTGTTGGTGGTCGATCCCATCGCCAACGCGCTCACGTTCGACGTGGCGATCGGCGAGACCGCGTCCCGGGCGGCCGACCTGACCGTCCCCCTTGGCCATGGGATCGCCGGCTTGGTCGCGGTCTCGGGGCAGCCGCTGGCCATCGCCAACGCCCAACACGATCCCCGGCACGCCCGCGAGATCGCCGAACAGATCGGGTATCTGCCGACGACGATCCTGGCCGTCCCCGTCACCGGCGCCGATGGCGCGGTCCTCGGCGTCCTGGAGCTGCTGGACCGCCAGGACGCCCCGACCTTCAGCCTAGATGACATGGAGCTGCTGGGCCACTTTGCCGGGCTGTGCGCCCTGGCCCTCGAGCAACGGCGCGTGACCACCCTGCACGCCGACCTGGTCGGTCGCGCCCTCGCCACCCTGGGCGGGCTCCCGCCCGCCGCCCAGCAGGCGCTCTCGGTTCAGATCGAGACGATCGCCGCCCGCGTGGCGGCCGACCCGGTGGCGCGGCGGGCGGGCG
>JALZJP010000137.1 GCA_030859715.1 Chloroflexota bacterium | reverse complement strand
GGCGGTCCCCGGCGGCGGCGTTGCGCGCGGGAGAGGACGCCGGGTCCGACCTGCATCCCGGCCGGCCAGGGGGGCTGTTTCGAGGCCGGCAGCTGCTGCTCCGGGGCGAACTGTTTTGCTGACGGGGTCTGCCGGTCCGGTATGTGCTTCGAGCTGCGGGACCCGTGCCCCGGGGGGACCAGCGACTGCTGCATCGACAGCGTCTGCGACGACAACGGCACCTGCTACAGCATCTTGGGCGGCCCCCGCGTCGGCGACAGCTACTGCTGCGGCGACCTCGTGTGCGACTCGACCGAGACGTGCGTGAACACCTGCGCCGCCGTCGGGCAGGCCTGCGCCCAGCTCGTCGACTGCTGCTTCGGCGTCGCCGGCTGCGCGACGCCGATCCTCGGGGAAGCGCAGATTTGCTGCCTGGTGGACGGGACGGCCTGCGACGTGGAGGCCAGCCAAGATACCTGTTGCGGCGCGTGCAGCTTCGACGATGATGCAGCCGCCTACCAGTGCCGAACGTGCTCCCCGGTTGGCGGGCCGTGCACAACCGACTCCGAATGCTGCCCCGGCTACGCTTGCCTCGGAGAGGGAGTTTGCGGGTAATGCCGGCGGGGCCGGGAGGACGATCAGCCCAGGCGGGCCCGAGGAAAGCGCCGGCCTCTATTGGATCGACGTCAACGAGAGCGCCGGCAGTGGCGTCCGCCTGACGAACGTGCGGGTCCCGCCGCCGATGCGGGAAAGCCTCCGTCACGCCGAGCAGAACCTCTACACGCGGGCGCAACAGCTCGTCGGGGATCGCAATCCGAAGCTGCACGAGCTGACAGTCCAGATGCGTGCCCTGGATGCGTCGAAGTCCGGCGCCGATCTCGGATTGCCGGCCCTCATCGCGCTCGCGAGCGCCCTCATTGGCAAGAGCCTGCACGGCGGCATGATCCGCGTTGGCGGCATCAACCTGGGCGGTGGCATCGAGACCATCTACAACGCCGCCAGTATCGTCGAGTTGGCCGCCGAAAAGGGCGCGACCTCGCTGCTGATGCCGGTCGCCACCCGCCGCGACGTGATGAATGTCTCGGACGAAATCGCCGCCAAGGTCGATGTCCGTTTCTACACCGACGCCCGCGATGCCTTTCTTAAGGCCATTTCGGATTAGATGAATTTAGCATTCCTGGAAGGTTGAACTGCCCACATTCGACGAAGTCCGGGTATAGACCGTGCGGTTGGGGTGGCCGGTCGATCCCCGTGAGCCAGGAGACCCGTCATGCCCGCCGTCCTCGTCCTGCCGCCGCACCGGCCGATGGCCGACCTCGCCCGGCGCTACCGCCACGCCCAGGATCCAGTGGCCCGCCGTCACGGGCAGATCATCTGGTTGCTGAGCACCGGGTACGCCGCGGCGGCCGTCGCCGCCGTCCCTGCGACGCGGTCATCTGGGTGCCCGAGATCGCCCGCCGCTCTCGCCGGGACGGCCCGGCGGGGCGATCGCCGCCGCCACCATCCGGGCCGGACCGCCTTGCTCGATGCGGCCGGGCAAGCGGCGCTGGCGCCGAGTGGAGACGAAACGCGTTCATCCAAAGTTCATCCTACTCGCTGGGAACGGACTCGGCTTGCGGTGGCATCGCTGGTGGCGAGCGACGGACAAGGCGGGCGATCGCCGGCAACGCTTCGCCCAACCGGTCGCGCCACGCTCGCAACGGCGTGGTCGTTTCCGCGTAGTCCATGGCGGAGGCGGCGGGGCCGATGTCATGGCCGGCTCGCCGCTCCAGATCCCAACGGTGCCGCGTCACCCAGAGGTAGATGTCGGCCTCGGTGTGGTCCGGGAATCGCTCGGACAGCCCATGATCGCGGGCAATTTCGACAATCGGCAGGTAGATGTACCGATACCAATCGTCGACCGCCTCCCGGAACGACACCGGCTCGTGCCGGATGCACTCCAACCACCGCCGGTGGCCCTCGATCTGGTCCAGGATCTCGTCATAGCGGCCAAGCGCGGTCGGACGGATGTCGTGCTCGGGATGGATCCGGTCGAGATCGGTGCGGCGCAGGAACTCCGCGTACTCCGCCTGGAGCAGCAGCTCGTCCGGATTCATGGTGGCGTACAACGGGGCCCGCAGGAAACCTTCGATCACCTCGGCGTCAATGAACTCCTGGCCCTTGCCCCGCGCCACCGAGACCCGGTGGTTGCCGTCCTTCACGAAGTAGACGTCACCTACCTTGTAGAGCTGGATCGGCGGTAGTTGCTTATCCTCGTAGTAGGCGCGGTCGATGCTCTGCCAGCGCCCGGCGGTGAAGCGCTGGCGAGGAAAATAGGCTCGGTTGAAATCGCGAAAGCGGTCCATGCTGCCGACGATCTGGTTGAGCGGCACCGTCTGCAAGCCGCGATAGCTCTCCCCTTCCGGCGAGACCCGCCGCCGGAAATCGTGATAGGAGATCAGATTGCTGGGACGGCGGGCAAAGACGGCCACGAGGTCCTGCAGGAACGCCCGGTGCCGGGCCCGGTCGAAATCGTGCCGGACCTGGTCTTCAAATGGACGATTCATGCATGACGACCCGAGACCGGCCGCCGCTCCACGGCCAGCGGCGAGCGCTCCGCCGTCGCCATCGGCGCGGGAGCGGGAACCGGCGCCGCGACGGCGGCTGGCTGGACCTCGACCACCCGATACGGAAAGACATTGATCACGTTGGTTGCCTCGAACTGTTGTGAATACGGTTGCGATCGATCATAGAGATGGACATGCCCGTGCAAGTGGTAGGCGGGCTGGAACCAGTGCAGGAACGAACGCAGCGCCTTGAAGCCACGGTGCGCCATGTCGTCGCGGTCGTTGATGTCGCGCGGCGGCGCGTGCGTGATCAGGACGTCGAGGGCGCGGCCGTGGCGGAGCTTGTTCCAGAGCAGCCGCGGCGCCATCCGAGCGATCATCAGGTAGACATCGAGCTCCGAGTATTGCAGCGGCTCGTCCTCACCATAGCGGGGGGAGCCGGGGACACCGGCGAAGATGAGGCCCGTGACCGGATCGCGCAGCACCTTCTGACCAACATCGATGGCGCCCGCTGGATAGTGGGCCTTGCCTCGGCCGCCACCGCGGGTCAGCTCGGCGGCGTGATTGCCGAGCACGTAGTAGACCGGCCGGTTGAGCGCGTCGGCGAGGAATTCCAGATAGCTGGCCGGCAAGTCGCCGCAGCCAATGACCAACGATACATGGCCCAGCCGCTGACCCACCGACGCGCTGTGCAGGCGGGGGTCAATCTCGTCGGAAACGGCAAGCAGCTCGATGGGCACGGGCATTGGGCATCCAGCGGCCGGGAGCAAACACGAGTCAGACGCCGCTCCGGTGCCGACCCCCGCCGCCGGAATAGTACCAAATCTTATGTTTCGCAACACTTCTCAGCGGTTCAGATTCGGCATCCGGACTCGTGGCCGTTCGCGAAACCGTTGACGATAGCTAGCCGCTCGTCACCGCTTTACGAGTCCGGGACGGACGACGTGAGTTGCTCGGCGCCCTCGATACCGGCCGCGGCGAGCGCCATGGCTTCAGCAACGGCCTGCTCAAGGGAGAGCGCCCGACCCGCCGCTCGCGCTGCCGCGAACGCCGTCCGGCCCAGCGCGGCCCGCGCGGTGGCGAGCACCTGCTCGTGGATCACCGCCTGCCGCGGCGCCAGGGGATGGCCGAACTCCTCGTGCAGGACTTCAAAGGCGCCAGCGAGACGAGCCACTTGCTCGCTGGAGCCTTGCTTCAAGGCCAGCGCCAGCAGCCAAGGCAGGAAGAACATGATGCTCCACTTGTCTCCTTGCTCCCACTGGCGCGAGATGCTCTCCTGATACGCGGCGATGGCGCGGGCATCCTCGCCGCGGGCGGTCAGCGCCATCGCGTAGTAGAAGAGACCGTAGCCAATGCCCGGCTGGCTGCCGAGCGCGCGTTGAAACGCGAGCCCTTCCTCAGCCAGCCCCAGCCCCCGGTCGATGTCACCGGCGGCAAGAGCCGCGTCAGCAAGCTGACCGAGCGCTAAACCGAGCCACGGTTGATCCTCCGGCAGCCCTTCGCCTGGCGGTCCATAGAGGGTGAGGGACTGTTCAAGCAGCGGCATCGCCCGGTCATGGTCATTCTGCTGCTGGAGCGTCTGCGACAGGATTTGGAGCGCGCGGCCGGTGCCAGAGGAGTTGCCCAACGCTTGCCAGGCGGTGGCCGCTGCTTCGAGCAACGGCTCGGCCCGCGCGAATTCGGACAGTGTGGCGAAGACCGTTCCGAGCGACATCAGGGCTCGCGCCCGCGGGGCGGTGATGGTGTCCTCACTCGCCGCCAGCGCCCGTTCCAGCCATTGTCGCCCTTCGCGGTTGCGCGCGCTCATATACCAGAAGGTCCAGAGCGCCCCGGCCAGGCGGAGGCTGATCTCGGAGCTCCCGGCCCCGCGATCGAGCGCCCAATCGAGAGCGGCGCGCATATTGCCGATCTCCGCCGTCAGACGCTCTAGCCACAGCCCCTGCTCGCGCCCGACCACTTCCGGCTCGGCCCGCTCGGCCAGCATGAGAAAGTAATCCGCATGGGCTTGTCGCGCCGCTGCCAGCTCGCCGCTGCCCTCGAGCCGCTCCAGCGCAAACTCACGCACCGTTTCCAGCATCTCGAAGCGGGGCTCCGCGGCGGCCGCGCCGCCTTCCCGCTCGTCCCGGCGCAGCAGACTCTTGTCCACCAGCGAGGTGATCAGATTGAGGGTTGAGGTTTGCCGGTCAAGTTCCGCATCATCCGAATGACCGGAGTTGGTGATGGACGCCTCGTGTCCGCCGGGCTCCCCGGCCGCGATCGCCCACACCACGGCTGCCGCCGCTTCCAGCGTCAGCCCGCCGACGAAGACGGCGAGCCGGCGAAAGAAGGTCCGCTCCGCCGGCGTCAGCAGGTCATAGCTCCAGGCGATGGTGTCGCGCAGGGTCCGCTGCCGCTCCGGCGCGTCTCGTCGCTCACCTGTCAGGAGAGGCAGCCGCCGCTCGAGCCGAGCCAGCAGCGCCCGCGGGGGAAGAACCTTGGTGCGCGCCGCCGCCAGCTCGATGGCGAGGGGTAAGCCATCCAGCCGGCGGCAGATCTCGGCGACCGCGCTGGCGTTGTCGTCGGTCAGGGCGAAGGCGGGGTCGATGTCTCGAGCCCGTTCCACGAAGAGGCGGACCGCCGCGACACTGGCCAGCGCCTCGGTCGAGCTGGGCCGCGAGCACTCAGGTGTCGCCAGGGGTGACACCGGAAACTCATGCTCGCCATCGAGGTGCAGCCGCTCGCGGCTGGTGGCCAGCACGGCGAGATCCGGGCAGGCGGCGAGGAGGATCGAGATTTGGGGCGCCGCCGCGAGCAAATGCTCGAGGTTGTCGAGAACTAGCAGCAGGTGCCGATCACGAAAATGCCGAAGCAACTGGTCCAGCGCCGGTTCGTTGCCGTCCGGCAAGCCCAGCGTATGGGTGATCACCGAGGTCACCAGCCTGGTATCGCGGACCGGGGCGAGCGGGACGAAGCGCACCCCGTCGGCAAAGGCGCGACCCGTGCCAGAAGCGGCCGCGACAGCCAGCCGGGTCTTACCGACGCCGCCGGGTCCGGTCAACGTGACCAGTCGCACGTCCTCACGGCGGAGCAGCGCGACCGCCGTCGCCACCTCGCGCTCGCGCCCGATCAGCGATGTGGGCGGTATGGGCACGGTCGAGCGCGAGACCGGAGCAGGCTTGGGAGCCACCGGCTGCCGCGCGGCGGCGAGGAGGGCGGCCCGATCATCGGCGGCGAGACCGAGAGCCTCGGCCAGGAGCCGCACCGTTTCGAGCCGGGGGTTCTTGCGCCGGCCGCGCTCCAGGTCGCTGATGCCCCGCTCGCTCAGCCCCGCCCGCTCGGCCAGCCCGGCCTGCGACAGCGCCGCCGCCTCCCGGTGGCGCCGCAGCAACCTGCCGAACCTGGATACCCCGTCGCTGGCCATGGCGTACCTCACCCGGCGGACAGCGCATGGCAGCTTCCGCCGCCGTTCTGTTTCCGCATCGTAGCACAGACCCACGCATCACCCACGCATCTGGTGATGCGTGGCCCTTGCGGATGGTGCCGGACCCGACCATGGCGCAGGCTGAACCTCGTAGGCCGTCCAAGCGACAGGGTCCGCATGGCGACCAGCGGCCGACCGCGAGCGGTTGTGCCGGCAGCGACGTGGAATCCCGCCGTCGCTAACAGTTCGCTAACGGCGTCCCCCCACGGTGACGCCACAACGATTGGCGGCCAGAGACAAGCGTCTGTTGGCCCGGTCAGGATTCAAGCGAGAGGAGACCGTCATGGTGCCATATCTGCCAACCGGAGGGTCCGACCGTGAACAATACCGATCCGGCCAACCGACCACCTCCCAGGAACCATGGCGAGCGACGTCCGTGGCGGGGCTTGTCGGCTATATCGTCTCGGTGCTCATCGTCCTCCGGATCCTATTCGCGCCCGGTGAGATCATGGCCCAGGAGAGTGCCGGGGCCGCCACGCCGGCGGCGGACGGCCAGGGCGTCGTTGGCGCCTGGGTGGTGACGGTCGCCACCAGCGAAGGGTTCGCGTTCCCGGTATTCCAGATTTATGAGGCGGGCGGGACCGTCTTAAGTCCCTTCCTGCCTGCCTTCCAGGCCGAGCCGGGCGATCCGGTCGAGACGATCTACACCAGCCCCGGCGTCGGGGCCTGGGAGCAGGCCGGCCCCGACACCTACGCCGGCACCATCGCCATCGCTTACGGCGACGTGGACGGGCACGTCCTCGCCATTGAAACCGTCCGCTGGGATCTGGAGCTGGACGAGACCGGCGACGCCTTCACCGGCACGTCGACCTTCGTCGGAGCCGATCCGGCCGGCGATATGTTGTACGAAGGGGTCGCCATCCTCACCGGCACCCGCATCACCGTCCAGGAGCCGGGAGTGCCGGTGGCGGTGCCAGCCGGCGGCGGTTCGGCGGCCACGCCAGCGCCGTAAGCATCAACCGCGATCGGGCTCGGTGCGGCACCGGGCCCGATCGCCACAGGAGAAACCACGGTATGGATGGCCACCGGTTTGATCAACTGATCCGTTCCTTCGCCCAACGAAACACCGCGCGTCGAAGCGCGCTGCGTCTAGCGGCCGGCAGCGCCCTTGGAGTCTTCGGCTGGCTGAGCGCCGAGGATGCCGGGGCGCACAACGCGCTGGCGAAGTGCCGGAAGATCGAGGATAAGAAAAAGCGCGCCAAGTGCGTCAAGGCGGCGAGACGGCACAACAAGCAGCACAAGGAGCCGAAGCCCGAGCTCGAATGCGATCTGCCCTGCCGGACCAGCCAGCGATGCGCTCGGATGGGCTGCGTTGAGGGCGAATGCGTCGTCCTCGAGCCAGTCGCCGCGGGCCAACCCTGTCGCGTGGCCGCCGGCGAATGCGACATCGCCGAGACCTGTGATGGCGAATCGCTCGAATGCCCGGCAGATCAGTTCCGGCCACCGACGTTCGAGTGTGAGCCACAGATTTGTGTCCGGGGATCCCCGGCCCATTTTGAGCTACGGGCTGCCTATTGTCCCGGAAGCTCGGCCGACTGTCCGGGCCAAGTCCGCCATGAATGTGGTCTCTATCGGTGTGCCGAGAGCTCGTGCCAGACCTCCTGCGAAATTGAAGCCAATTGCATCAACGGCGCTTGGTGTACCGGAGGAGGGTGCCGGGAGAAACAGGGAATTGGCACGTCGTGCTCCGAGGCGACTCCGAACCAGTGCCGATCCGGCCATTGTGTCGGCGGTAGATGCTGCAACGGCCAGTGCCCCACCCGGCCGAACACGACCGTCACCTGTCCGGCCGGGGGCTGTACCTACGTCTGTCACGAGGGCTGGGCCATCTGCGGCGGCCCCCAAAGCGATGGGTGCTTGACCGACACCCGCACCGATCCCGATCACTGTGGCGGGTGCGACCGGCCGTGCCACGGCACGTGTGGGCGATTTGGCCAGGGCACCTTCGAATGCGTCAACGGCAGGTGCGACTGCATCATCAACCCCTGATCTGACCTACGGTCGAAAACAATCTCCTCTCTCCCAATGCTGGCAGAGAGGGGGAGGTATCAAACATGTAGCGGCTTCACGGTTGGGATGACGACGACCCAGAGGCCCGGCGGCGGCTGTGGAC
>JALZJP010000233.1 GCA_030859715.1 Chloroflexota bacterium | reverse complement strand
ACTGCGACATGCCGTGGCGCTTGTCGCTCGAGGCGCTGGCCGCCACGCCCGCGCGCTACCTCGACATTCCCGGGTTCGCGCCGACGATGAAGCTCGACCCGCCGATCCCGGGCGGGCAACCGCTGCGTTCCGTGCCGACCGCGGCCGAGATGCGCGAGGGCTTGTCGGCGCTCAAGATCGACATCGGCGTGCTCTTCCCCGATAACCTCCTTCTTTTCGCGCCGATCCCCCACATCGAGTACGCCACCGCCCTCTCCCACGCCTACAACCGGTGGCTGATGGAGGAGTGGCTGCTGAAGGAGCCGGGGCTCTACGGGGCGCTGCTGGCCTGCCCACAGAACCCGGAGGACTCGGCGCGGGAGATCGAGCGCTACGGCAAGGAAGAGAAGATCGTCGCCGTCTACCTGCCGACGGCGGGCGTCAACCCGCTCTGGGGGCACCGCAAGTACGATCCGATCTTGGCGGCGGCGGAAGCGGCCGACCTGCCGGTCGCGCTGCACAGCGTCACCCTTGTTTCGCCGGCCTTTCCGTGCCAGCTCGACCAGTTCGAGAACCACTTCGCGCGACAGGTGCTCTCGCACTCGTTCGGCATGATGGCGAACCTGACCAGCCTGATGCACACCGGCGTCCCGGCCCGCTACCCGAGGCTGCGAGTCGTCTTCACCGAGGCGGGCATCGCCTGGGTGCCGTACATGATGTGGCGGATGGACAAGTATTTCAACGAGTACCGGCGCATGGTGCCCTTCCTGGAGCAACGGCCGAGCGACTACATCAAGGAGCGCATGTGGTTCGCCACCCAACCGATCGAGGAGCCGGACAACCCCAAGGACCTGGTGACCACGATTGATCTGCTGGGCGGCGCCGAACGTGTCTTGTACGCCTCCGACTGGCCGCATCACGATTTCGACCATCCGCGGGCGATTCTGAAGCTGCCGATGCCGGCGGCGGCCAAGCGCCGGATCATGGGCGAGAACGCATTGGAGTTGTTCGGCATCCCGCATCCGCGCCCCGACGCGCCGCGCGCCGCCGAGCCCGCGTCGGTCCGGGCCGACTAGCCAGTGGCGACGTACGTCGTGGGGCCGGCGGCGGAGTTCCCGGCCGGGACACATCGGGTCATCGCGGCCGGCCGGGTCGAGATCGGTGTCTTCAACGTCAACGGCACCTTTTACGCGATGCCGAACGTCTGCACCCACCAGTTCGGCCCGCTCTGCGAAGGGACCGTCGACGGCACGATGACCGCCTCGGCCGCGACCGGCTGGCGCTACGAATGGACCCGCGATGGCGAGATCGTCACCTGCCCCTGGCACGGCTTAGAATTCGACATCACCACCGGCCGGTGCCTGGCCTCCGCAAAGGTTCGCCTCCGGCAATACCTGGTCACGGTCGAGGACGGCCAGGTAACGGTGACGGTGTGATCCGAAGTCGTGAGTCGTAGGTCGTAAGTCGTGAGTGGACGGGTGGTGGGCGAGCATTGGCGCACCGCTTGATACCTCATCGCGACCGCCACGTGCTCTCACGACTCATACGAAATCCGGGTGAACACCGTAAGACTATGCCGCCCAGCGTACTCAGTCCTGAAGGGACTTTTCGGTGCTCAGCGCGGACTTCCAGTGGCCCAGGGAGCACCCCCGTCCGCGGCCGCCGCGCTTCGCTTCCCCGACTTTTCAACCGGATTCCGTATCACGACTCACGACTCACGACTCACGGCGCAATGGCTCCGCCGTGCGGTCGAGGATGGCGGCGATCGCCTCGTCCAGCAACTGTTTGCCGTAAAAGGCGAGGCTGAACTCCTCGTTGAACGCTTGCTCGACTTCTGGCCAGGTGGCGGTCGCGGGGAGCCGGCGCAGGTCCGGTTCGGCGTCCAGGAAGACGTGGGCGCTGGCCGGAAGCGTGGCCGCGTCGGACGCGGCTCCGGTCACGACGACGCCGTTTGGGCCGAGGAAGATGGGCGACTCGGCGATGGCCCGGAGCGATGGCACCGTCCGCCCGACCTCGGCCACGATTGCTTGTCCGTCCGGTCCGTTCGCAAACTCGATGAACGTCCAGGCAGCGGCTTTGCTTTTGGATCCGGCGCTCAGGCAGTAGGCATCGGAGTGGAGAATGCCGGCCGTTTCTTCGCGCCGCGGCAGCGGCGCCACATCCCAGGTGAAATCGGCGATCTGGCGCAGGGCCGGCACTACCCGCCGGCTCTGGAGCAGCATCGCGATGTTGCCGGCCATGAACCGGTCTTCGAGGCTTTGGGCCAGCACGTCCGATTCGGATGGCACGACGCGATGCACCAGGCTCAAGTCCAGAACGAACTGCATGCCGGTTCGCGCCGCCGGTGTATCAATCATCAAGGTCGTTGGCTGATCGAGATCGTCCACGAGTTCGCCGCCGGCCTGCCAAATGAAGGGCGTCACCCGAACCAGGCTGGGCTCGATGCCGGCCCCGAACTGATCGGTCCTGCCGTCACCGTCCGTGTCCTGGCTCAGGGCCAGCGCGGCGGCGAGAAAATCGTCCCAGCTCCAATCGGCCGCCGGATAGGCAATCGCGGCGGCGTCGAACAGACCGTGGTTGTAGTAGACGACGAGACTGGAGAGGTTCTGCGGCAGGCACATCAGCTCGCCCTCGAAGGTGAACGCCGCCATCGGCGCTGGATAATAGTCGTCGGCGGCGATGACCGCGCTCTGATCCAGGTAGGGTGCGATCGGTTCGAGCGCGCCAGCCGCGGCGAACTGGCCATAGCGCCGGTAGTTGATGAGAAACACGTCCGGCGCGTCCCCCGCGGCATAGCTGGTCGCCAGCCGGGCGTAAAAGTCGTCCCCGTCGGCGACATACTCGGTCTGCACCGCGATCTCGGGATGCACCGTGGTAAAGACATCAACCATCGTTTCGTAGGCGGCGGCTTCGGCCGGATCGCCCCAAAAGCCAAACCGGATGGCGCCGGCCGGCGCATCCTGAGAGACCGTCGGCGGATGGAAGTAATGCGGCAGACAGGACATGAGCGCGGCAACAACCACGAGCATCCGTTTCATTCGGACTCCTCTGGGAGATCGACGTCCGCACCGTGAAGGGACCGCTCAATGACGTCCCATTCGATTGGAGCGGACAACGGCAACTCCGGTCTCTGCTCGGGGCCCGCGGACGCCGATCCACCACATGGCGGTCGGCACGGGCCGGGCCGCCTGCCGCACAAATCTGGGCGTCGTGTCGCGTCCCGTCAAGCCCGGCTGGGATCAGGGCCGTCCGGGAATCGTTGCACCAGCACTCGCTGGTCATCACGCCGGTCCTTGCCGGCGCGACTTGGCGGACGGCCGACATTCACCGTTTGGACGCTGGGGCTGGAGGTGAGCGCCTCGATCACGAACGTGCGGGCGGACCGGACCTGTTCAACCATTTCGCGTTCCGCCTGTTCACTATCACCGCGCGCTAGGGCATCAGTCAGCGAACGGTGCTCGTGTTGGGCGTCATGGTTGCGGTCGAGCAGGATGTGGCCCAAGTGATTCAGCCGCTCGGCGCGATCGAGCACGTTGGCGATGACCTCGGCGAGCATGCCGTTGCCCGAGGCGCCGGCGATGGTGAGGTGAAACTCGGTGTTGACGCGGAGAAACCGCTCGGCGCTTTCCCGGTCACCGGGATGGTACGTGGCCGCCGCGAGCTCGGTCAGCCGCTGGAGCTGCTCGGCGGTGATGCGCTTGGCCGCGCGCCGGGCGGCTTCCGGTTCCAGGAGGAGCCGCAGGTCGTAGACGTCGTATGCATCCTTGAGCGTAATCGCCGAGACGACATACCGATTCCGGGTGATCGTCTGAATCAGATGCTCCTGATAGAGCCGCTTGAGCGCGGGCCGCACCGCGGCCCGGCCAAGCTGAAACCGCTCGGCCAACTGCTCCTCACTGACCTGCTGGCCCGGCTCCAGATCGCAGCGGATGATGGCTCGCTTGATCTGCCGGTACGCCGCTTCGCTCAACGATCCGTCGCTGCCGTTGGCCCCGTTGTCCCAAGTCTGGCCCATGGTCTCCCCGTCGTCGCGATGTGCATAGCCGACCGCTTCGTTGTGATGTCAACCATAGGCGAAAGCCGGCAGCGCCTGCCAGGCTCGACATTGCGGTCAGAATAATTCAATCGCCCAGTCAGGCTACTATATCATCGTGTTCAGGAGCCTGTATTGTTGATTTGAGGACATCATACTGATAGGATTGGGCCACCGGGCAGGCGGGCCATCATTGCTTTGGAGTCCCGGACCGGCGGGATTGCGCCGCCGCGCACCTCACCGCACGCTTCGACCGCGCTGCCTGGATCGGGGAGTCGTCTCGTCAGGCGAGCGACAGGTGGGCCCAGCCGCACTGTGCGAGAGTCCCCGGCGTTGGCCCGGCGGAGGAGAAACGGTGCAGCGATACATTGCCAAACGCCTCGTGCTCGCCGTACCCACGGTGTTGGGCGCGATCACGCTGGTCTTTATCGCCATCCAACTGGTGCCGGGCGATCCGGTGGCGCTCTTCATTCCGCCCGATCTGCCGCCGGCGGACACGGCGCAGCTCGAGCAGCTCATCAACGATAAGTACGGGTTCGACGACCCCTTGCCGGTCCAATATGTCAAGTATCTGCAACAATTGGCCCAGTTCGACCTCGGTGAGTCGTTGCGCCAGGGCACGTCGGTCGCCGATGATTTGCGGCGCCGGCTGCCGCATACCTTACGGCTCGGGCTCGCCGCGCTCGCCCTCTCGACGGTGATCGGCGTCTCGGCCGGGGTCATTTCCGCGGTTCGCCGCGGCACCTGGCTCGACAATGCGGTTATGCTGGTGGCCTTGCTCGGCGTCTCGATGCCGAGCTTCTGGCTGGCGCTAACATTGATCCTCCTCTTCGCGGTGCAAGTGCAGTGGCTGCCGCCATCGGGCCTCGGCGATGCCCCGTGGAGCCTGGACGGGTTGCGGCACATGATCTTGCCGGTGCTGGTGCTGGCCCTGGGCAGCGGCGGCTCGCTCGCCCGCTACACCCGATCCGCCATGTTGGAAGTCATCAACCGTGACTTCGTGCGTACGGCGCGGGCGAAGGGCCTCTCCGACCGGGTGGTCACCATTCGCCATGCCCTGCGGACCGCGCTGATCCCGATCATCACCATCCTGGGCCTCAATTTCGGCTTCATCTTGAGCGGCGCCGTGATCGTGGAAACGGTCTTTGCCTGGCCCGGCATCGGGCGCTACTTGATCGACGGCATCAATGGCCGGGATTTTCCCGTGGTGCAGGCCACGGTGCTCCTGATCGCGATCGGGTTTGTCATCGGCAACCTGATAACCGATCTCCTCCTCGCCGCCGCCGATCCCCGGATCAGGTTCGAATGATGAAGGTGTGCGGTCTCGAACCGTCCTCCGGCCCCATGCGGCGCCGCGTGGAAAGGGGTCTTTAGTGGCAGCACGGCCGATCCCCCGCCGGGCGCCCGCGCCGGCTAGCGGCCAAGCCGGCCCCCTTACGGTCGCGGCCGACGAGCCGAGGTCGCGGACGACCGCGACGGCGCGGATCCGGCGGGAATTCGTGCGGCATCGGCTCGCCCTGGGCGGCGCGGTCATTCTGGCTGTCGCCGTCGCCGCCGGACTCCTGGCGCCGGTGATTGCTCCCTACGATCCGGTCGCGCAATCATTGCTGTCACGACTGGAGGCGCCATCAGCCGAACACTGGCTCGGCACCGACGAAATCGGCCGCGATGAGCTCTCTCGCCTGCTCTACGGCGCCCGCACCTCGCTCTTCATCGGCTTCGTGGGCACCGCCGGCGGCATCGTGCTGGGCTCCCTGCTGGGATTGGTGGCCGGCTACTTCGGCGGCTGGACCGATAACCTGTTGATGCGGCTGATCGACATCATGTACGCCTTCCCCGGCATTCTGCTCGCGATCTTGATCGTCGCCATCATGGGCCCGGGGCTCACGAATCTGATGGTGGCGCTCACGATCTGGGGCACGCCCACCCTCGCCCGCATCGTCCGCTCCGTCATCCTGTCGCTCAAAGAGCAAGAGTTTGTGCTGGCGGCGGAGGCGATCGGAGCGACCCCGGCCCGCGTTATTGTTCGCCACCTGCTGCCGAACACCACGGCTCCAATCATCGTCTACGCCACCCTTGGCGTCGCCGGCTCGCTCCTGACCGCGGCCGGCCTTGGCTTCCTCGGCATCGGCGTCCAGCCGCCGACGCCGGAGTGGGGGGCGATGTTGAGCACCGGCCGCGCCTACTTGCGGGACGCGCCGTTCCTAATGATCTTCCCCGGCGTGATGATCTTCCTCACCGTCATGTCGCTCAATCTGATCGGCGACGCCCTCCGCGACGCCCTCGATCCCTACCTAGGCTCGTGAGCGACCGTGCCGCGCGTGCCCGCGAAAGGAGGTAATCAACCAGAGGTGGCCGTCAACAGTCGGTTCCGTCAAAGGAGAAGGAATGATGTCAAAGCCCACTGATCGCTCGTCTTCGTTCAATCCAGCAACCGGTTTGCTGCAGGAATCACTCACACGGCGTGGCCTGGTCAAATCCGCGGCCGGGGCCGCGATGCTGACGCCGATGCTCGGGCTGCCCGCTAGCAGCGTCCTGGCCCAGGAGGATGGCACCGTCTCCCTGATCACCGCCGCCAACCCGGCGAGCTGGGATCTGACCACATCGACCTGGAGCACCTGGGAAGGGATCCACTTTCTCTATGACCGGCTGCTCACCTTCGATGAGAATGAGGACTTGCAGCCGGGTCTCGCCACCGCCTGGGAGATCTCGGAGGACGGCCTGGAGTACACGCTGACGCTCCGCGACAGCGTCACCTTCCATGACGGCACGCCGTTCAACGCCGAGGCGGTGCGGTTCAACATCCAGCGCCATCTCGACCAGGTCGACTCCGCCTTCTACACGTCCTTCGAGCCGGTTGAGGAGATGGAGATCGTCGACGACGCGACGATCGTCCTCCGCCTGCGCGAGGTCCGGCCCAATTTCATCTACGAGGGTCTGCCCCAGTGGGGCGCCCTGCAGTTGAGCCCGACCGCCTACGAGGAAGGGACCGCCGCCTTCGACGCCAACCCGGTCGGGACCGGGCCATTCCGGTTCGAGTCGTACGAGCCGGGCAGCGAGATCCGGTTCGTCCGGAACGAGGAGTACTGGGCCGGCGCTCCAGCCCTCGAGCGGGTCATCGTCCGGATCATTCCGGAGCCGAGCGTCCAGTTGATCGAGCTCGAGTCGGGCAATGTCGACATCTCAGAAATCCAGCCGATCGACGTCGCGGCGATGGAGGCGGCGGGCCTCACCATCGAGTCGACGATCGCCCCCGGCGCCAACTTCGTCAGCCTCAACGTCTCGCAGGCACCGACCGACGAGCTGGCGGTGCGCCAGGCGATCGCCCGCGCCATCGACCGTGACGCGATCATCGAAACCGTGCTCTTCGGCTACGCCGAGAAGTCCCGTGCCGGGGTGAACTCCGCCTCCGCCTTCTATTCGGAGGAGGTGCCGATGATCGAGTACAACCCAGAGGAAGCGGCCCAGATTCTCGAGGACCCGGGCTGGGTCATGGGCGCCAACGGCATCCGCGAGCGGGACGGCCAGCCGCTGACGGTCCACCTCGCCTCGACCGAGTACACGAACTGGGGCTTGATGAACCAGATCATCCAGGAGCAGCTGGCGTCGATCGGGATCGGCGCCGAGATTTCCTCGGCCGAGTGGAACGCCTACCTCGACGCCTGGCGGGAGAACCAGGGCGGCTGGAACGTGACCTTCCACTCACAGGGGTCGATCACGGGCCGGACAGCGGTGATCCAGGCGTCGTGGGTACCGAACGACTACTGGACGATCACCCAGATCGACGACGCGACGGCGCCCGAGCTGGTCGCGGTGGCGGAGGAGCTGCAGGCGCTCTCCGACGAGTTCGAGACCACCCTGGACGAGGATCAGCGGTTCGAGATCGCGGTCGCGGCCCAAAGCCTGTTCCAGGAGCATCAGCTCACCGTCTGGCTCTGGCACGGCGCCTCCATCACCGCCATTCAGCCGGACGTCCAGGGCTACACCTTGAGCCACGCGGGGCGGGTCGTCGAGTTGAGCGAGGCCACTGTCGCCTAGCCCTGACCGGCGCCTGTTGACCATCGAGTCGCCCTCCGTCCCGCTCGTGCCATCCGTAACGATGAGCCGGCCGGGACGGAGGCGACGCCGCTGCTTGCCGCCGATCGTCATGAGGAGCTACGCGGACCGTGAGCGCCAACCCCACCGCGCCGGAGGCTGAGGTGACGGTCTCCCCTGCCACCTACGCCCGGGCGGAACGCTTCCTCCCCTGGAACGTCGCCTCCCTGATGCGGGGCCTGGAGATCCAGCCGCGGTGGATCGCCGGCGGCGACGCCTTCTGGTTCCGGCAAACAACCCCCACCGGGACGCGGTTCGTGCGGTGCGATCCGGAACGGGGCGCCTGCGAGACCGCCTTCGACCACGTCCGGCTGGCGGCGGCCCTCTCCCGGGCCAGCGGGCTCCCCTTCGCGGCCGGCAGTCTCCCGTTCGACGAGATCGAGCTGGCCGCCAATCCCGATCAGGTCCGGTTCACGCTTGATGACGCCGGGTGGACCTGCGACCTCGGTTCGTACGCCTGCCGGCGGGGCGAGGCGTTCTCCGAGCCCGTGACCGATGTCGAACGCTCACCCGACGGCAAACAGGAAGCGTTCGTTCGTGACTGCAACCTCTGGCTGCGCGACGTCGCCGGCGGCGATGAGCGCGCGCTGACGACCGACGGCGAAGAACTATATGCCTATGGCAGCCCGCTGCCGTCGCCACTGGTGGCCGCCGGGCTGGCGGAGCCGGCGAAGCCGCTGGTCATCTGGGCGCCGGATGGCTCACGCTTCCTGAGCTGCCGGATCGATCAGCGGCAGGCGAAGTGCCTCGATTTGGTGCAGTCGGTGCCAAAGGACGGCTCACACCGGCTGCGGACCCATCGCTACGCCTACCCGTTACCGGGCGACGATGTCGTTCCGGGTGAGGAGGTTTGGCTCTTCGACCTCGCGTCCGCTGCCGGCGTCAGGGCGGCGGTGGACCCGATTCCGGTTCTCTATCATGGTCAGCCGGTCAGCGCCGAATGGGTCTGGTGGACCGCCGGCAACGAGGCCGTCTTTTTGCTGACCCGCAATCGCGGCTTTCTCGCCTACCGGCTCTGGCAGATCGACTCGGTTTCCGGCGAAGCCCGGGTGATCATCGAAGAGCGCGGCGAGCATGGGATCGATCCCTACCTCAGTTGGGGCTCGGTCACCGTTCGGGTGGCCGGGAACGGTCGCGACGTCATCTGGTCGGCCCAGCGCGACGGTTGGAGCCATCTCTACCTCTACGACGCCGGCACCGGCCAGCAGGTGCGCCAGTTGACCAGCGGCGAATTCAATGTCGTCCGCGTCGTCCACCTGGACGAATCCGGACGCTGGCTCTACTTCACCGCGATGGGCCGCGAACCGGAGCGCGATCCCTACTATCAACACCTCTACCGGGTCGGGCTCGACGGGGGCGAGCCAGAGCTGCTCACTCCGGCCGAGGCCGAGCACGCGATCTGCTTCACGCCGTCGGGCAAGTATTTCATCGACACGTATTCACGGTCCGACCAGTTGCCGGTCACCGAACTGCGATCCGCCGCCGGCGCCCTCGTCTCCGAGTTGGCGCGGGCCGATATTGACGCGCTGGCGGCAACAGGATGGCGACCGCCGGAGCGGTTCGTGGCGAAGAGCCGCGACGGCGTGACCGACGTCTACGGCATTATGCTGCGGCCGACCGGGTTCGACCCGGACCGGCGCTATCCGGTCATCGACTACATCTACGCCGGGCCACAGGTGAACGTGGTGCCGACCACGTTCGCGCAGTCGGTGGCGTTCGACAGCGGCGACCGGCCAAACCGGGGGTACGCTTTTTGGCACGCCCAGGCGCTGGCCGAGCTCGGCTTCATCGTGGTCATGATCGATGGCCTCGGCATGCCGGCCCGGGGCAAGGCGTACCATGACGTGACGTATCGCAACCTTGGTGACGGGGGCATCCCCGACCACATCGCCGCCCTGCGCCAGCTCGGGGACCGCTTTCCCGCCCTCGACCTCGATCGGGTCGGCATCTACGGCCACTCGGCCGGCGGCTACGCCTCGGCCCACGCGATTTTGACGTATCCTGAGTTCTACTCCGTGTGCGTCTCCTCGGCCGGCAACCACGACCACCGGCTCGACAAGGCGGGGTGGGTCGAACGGTACATGGGGCTGCCGGTCGGCGACCACTACCGTGAGCAAGCCAACCAGACGTCGGCCGGGCGCCTGCGGGGCAAGCTCCTGCTGATTCATGGCGAGATGGACGAGAATGTGCATCCGGCCTCGACCCTGGCCCTGGTCGAGGCGCTGATCCGGGAGAACAAGGATTTCGATCTGCTGATCATGCCCAACCGGCCACACCGGCTGGATGACTCTGGCTACTTCATTCGTCGTCGCTGGGATTATTTCGTTCGCCATCTGCTCGGCAAGGAACCACCCGAGGGCTACCGCGTCGGCGATGAGGTCGATCCCCCGTGCGTGTTGCCGCACAATCACAACCGCGATCCGGCAAGCCGTGGGCAACGAGATGTCGATCACGGTGCCGGGCGGCGACGACCGTGTGCCGGCACCAAGCCAATCATGAATGAGACCTGCTAGGAGGATGTCACCAGATGTTGGACCGTGACCAAGCCACGAACCGAGACTCGCGCCAGGAGATGCTCGATTCGCTCGTCTGGCGCCCGATCGGGCCGCACCGTGGCGGGCGCGTGGTGGCGGTCGCCGGCGATGTCTCGGCCCGGCTGGTCTTCTACTTCGGCGCCTGTGCCGGCGGCGTCTGGAAGACGTGCGATGCCGGCATCACCTGGCGCAACGTCTCTGATGGCTTCTTCACCACCTCCGCCATCGGGGCGCTGGCGGTCTCGGCCGCCAATCCCAACATCATCTACGCCGGCACCGGCGAGACGTCGATTCGGAACCAGGTCTCCCACGGCGACGGCGTCTATAAGTCGGCCGATGGCGGCAAGACCTGGACCAACCTGGGGCTCAACGACACGCGGTGTATCGGCAAGATTCAAATTCACCCCACCAACCCTGATCTCGTCTATGTCGCCGCGCTCGGCCACGCCTTCGGCCCGAACGACGAGCGCGGCGTCTTCCGTACCAAGGATGGCGGGACGACCTGGGAGCGCATTCTCTGGCGAAGCGCGGATACCGGCTGCCATGACATCTCGCTGGACCCCACCAATCCACGCGTGCTCTACGCCGCGATGTGGCAGGTGCGCCGCTACCCGCACGCCCTCGTCTCCGGCGGCGAGGAATGCGGCCTCTATCGCTCGACCGACGGCGGCGATAGCTGGGAGGAGATCACCCGCAACCCGGGACTGCCGGCCGGGGTGCTGGGCAAGGCCGGCGTCGTCGCCTCGCCGGCGCGGGCCGGCCGTGTCTGGGCGCTCGTCGAGGCGGAGGACGGCGCCCTGTTCCGCTCCGACGACGGCGGCGACCAGTGGATTCGCCTCAGCGAGGAACCGCTGCTTCGCACCCGTCCCTGGTATTACATGCACGTCACCGCCGATACCCAAGACGCCAATACGGTCTACGTTCAGAACTACGGCCTCTGGAAATCAATCGACGCCGGCGCCATGTTTGAGAAAATGCCGGTTGGGCATGGCGACTGCCACGCCCTCTGGATTGATCCCATCGACAACCAGCGCCTGATCCACGGCGATGACGGCGGCGCCGAAGTCTCCCTCAACGGAGGGGCTACCTGGTCCTCGATTTACAACCAGCCGACCGCCCAGTTCTACCATGTCACGACCGACAATGACTTTCCGTACAACGTCTACGGCTCGCAGCAGGACAACACCACGCTCTGCCTGCCGAGCATGACGACCGACGCCGCGATCCACGAGCGAACCTGGGAGATTCCGGGTGGCGGCGAGAGCGGCTACGTCGGGATCAAACCGGACGAGCCGTGGCACATCGTCGCCTCCGGGCCGGCGGGCCGCCATGCCTACAACGACATCATGACCCACTACGACCGGCGCACCGGCCAGATCCGCAACATCACGGTCTGGCCGGAGTTGTACGGCTGGGGCGTCGGTGCCGAAAGCCTCAAGTACCGGTTCAACTGGACCTTCCCGATCATGTTCTCGCGGCATCCGCCTCACGATCTCTACGTCTGCGGCAACCATGTCTTTCGCTCCTCGGATCTGGGCGGCAGCTTTGAGCTGGCCAGCCCCGATCTGACCCGGAATGACCCAGACAAGCTGAAGCCCTCCGGCGGCCCGCTGACGCGCGACAACACCGGAGCGGAGGTCTACTGCACAATCTTCGCCCTGGCCGAGTCGCCGCTGGCGGCGGGTCTCCTCTGGGCCGGCAGCGATGACGGTTTGGTCCACCTGTCGCGGGATGGCGGCGCGACGTGGCAGAACGTGACGCCGCCCGGCTTGCCCGAGTGGGCGCTCATCAGCATCATCGACGCCTCGCCGCATGAGGCCGGGGCCGCGTATGTCGCCGCCACCCGCTACAAGCTGGACGACACCGCTCCCTATCTCTACAAGACGGACGATTACGGCGCGAGCTGGACCAAAATCACGGGTGGCATCCCAGCCCACGAGTTCACCCGGGTCATCTGCGAAGACCCGAACCGGCGCGGCCTCCTCTACGCGGGCACCGAGACCGGGTTGTACGTCTCCTTCAATGACGGCGCCGGCTGGCAACGGCTGGGCGGTAACCTTCCGGTGACGCCGATCTACGACCTGACCATAAAAGGCCTCGATCTGATCGTGGCCACACATGGCCGTTCGTTCTGGATTCTGGACGATCTGGGACCGCTTCACGAACAGCGTGACGAGATCCGGGATGCGTCTATCCATCTCTTTCAGCCGAAGCCCGCCGTCCGCCTCCGTCGGTTCCGGCCGTTGAGCGATGACCCGACCACCCAAGGCGTCGTCAATTACGCCCACTCGGGCGCGAGCCAGATCCTCTATCAGGTAGCGGCCAGGGCCGACGGCGAGACCGAGACGCTGATCTTCAACGCGGGCACCAATCCGCCCGATGGCCTGGTTGTGCGGTACTACCTGCGCCACGAGCCGGACAGCACCCTTCGTGTGTCCTTCCTCGACGGCGACGGCGCCACAATCCGGGAATATTCCACCGCGGACGACGTGGCCGGGGAGGCGCCACCGGCAAAGGCCGGCGTCAATCGATTTGTCTGGAACTTGCGGTATCCCGGCCCGGCCACGGTCGACGCCGGTGATCTCCAGCCGCGGGAACGCGACCACGGGCCTCTGGCCGTGCCGGGCGTCTATCAGGTCCGGCTGACCGTTGGTGACGAGGAGCGAACGGTGCCATTCGAGGTGCAGCTCGATCCCCGCGTGGGTACGAGTGCCGGCGACCTCGTCGCCCAGCGCGACTTCTTGCTCGACGTGCGCGACCGCCTCAGCCAAAACAATCAGCTCCTCAACCGGGTGGACGCCTTGCGCGGGCAGATTGCGGCCTGGTCCGAACGGACGCGCGAGCCGGCGATCACAGCCAGGCTCGACGAGCTTTCCGAAGCCCTCGACGCGATGCGCTCCGAGCTGATCGACGTCCATTGGGCCGGCCCGCAGCTCTGGCCGACCGGGCTGCATGAGAAGCTCAACGCTCTGCTCGAATCCGCGGACGGCGCCGACTTCGCGCCGCCTCGGCAAGCTCGCGACGTGTTGGCCCAATTGGGCCGGCACCTGGACGAATTGCACGCGCGGTTCGACAATCTCAACCACACTCGGGTAGCGGCGCTGAACGACGCCATCCGAGCGGCCAATCTACCGTTCGTCGGCGTCGACTAGCCCGCTCGCGGCCCTGGGCCGGGAGTCCTCAAACCAGCGTTGAAAGGAACGAACCCGCGATGCGTGGACCTTACGTCAACGAGCCGTCTGTTGATTTCTCGGACGAAGCGAACCGGGCAGCAATGCGCACCGCCCTGACCGAGGTGGAACAGCAGCTCGGCCAGGAGTACCCGCTCATCATCAATGGCGAGCGGCGGACCACCGGCCAGTGGATCACCTCGATCAATCCCGGCCAGCCGCAGCAGGTCGTCGGCAAGGTGGCAAAGGCCCGCCCGCGAGACGTTGAAAGCGCGATCCGCGCCGCCGAAACGGCCTTTCAGTCCTGGAAGGCGGTGCCGGTCGAGGGCCGGGCCAGCGTTCTATTCAAGATCGCCGCAATTGTTCGCCGGCGGCGCCTGGAGCTGGCCGCCTGGATGGTGTATGAGCTGGACAAAGCCTGGGACGAGGCCGAAGGCGAAGTCGCGGAGGCGATCGATTTCTTAGAATGGTACGGCCGCCAGGCGCTCAAGCTCAATCAGCGGCTGGACCTGGGCCACCTGCCGGACGAGGCGACCGACTATCGCTACTTCCCGCTGGGCGTCGGGGTCGTCATCCCGCCCTGGAACTTTCCCTGCGCCATCCTGACCGGGTTGACCGCGGCGCCGGTTGTCGTCGGCAACACCGTCATCCTGAAGCCGGCCAGCAACACGCCGGTGATCGGCTACAAAATGGTCGAGGTCTTCGAAGAAGCGGGGGTGCCGCCGGGGGTCATCAACTTCTTGCCCGGCAGCAGCGCCGAGATTGGCGACCTCCTGGTGGAGAGCCCGCGGGTTCGCTTCATCGCCTTCACCGGCTCGCGTGATGTCGGGATCGAAATCTACGAGAAGGCGGCGAAGGTGCGGCCGGGGCAGCGCTTCCTGAAGCGGGTGACGGCGGAGATGGGTGGCAAGGACGCGATCATCGTCGATGCCGAGGCCGACGTCGAGGCCGCGATCGCGGGCATCGTCACCTCCGCCTTCGGCTTCCAGGGCCAGAAGTGCTCCGCCTGCTCCCGCGCCATCGTCCATCAGGATGTCTACGACGCGGTGGTCGATGGCGTGGTCGAGCGGACCCGCGACCTGGTGACGGTCGGCCCCGGCGTGGCGGGGGAATCGACCGTCGGCGCCGTGGTCGATCAGAAGCAGTACGACTCGATCAAGGACTACATCGAGATCGGCAAGCGAGAAGGACGGTTGGCGTACCAGGGGGAAACCGTGGCTGGCGACGGGTACTATATCCCGCCCACGATCTTCGCCGACGTGCCGGAGACGGCGCGGATTGCCCGCGAGGAGATCTTTGGCCCGGTCCTCGCCATCGTCAAAGCGACGGATTTCGATGACGCGCTGCGGATCGCCAACGATTCCGACTACGGCCTAACCGGATCGGTCTATTCCCGGAACCGGGAGACGCTGGAACGAGCCCGGCAAGAGTTCGCGGTCGGTAATCTCTATCTCAATCGCAAGAGCACCGGCGCCATGATGGGCGTGCATCCGTTTGGCGGGATCAAGCTGAGCGGCGCCGGCTCGAAACCGGGCGGTCCCGACTATCTGCTTTCGTTCGTCGAGGCCAAGGCCATCGGCGAGCAGCTCTAACCAGCCCGGCGCGGACGGGCAGGAGTCGCGATGGCATCGACACGGGCGACACACGGCGCGGATGAAACGACCAGCGGGCTGGCTCGCCTGGGGACGACGCTGAACCCATTGCTGCGCAAGGGCATCCTTGGCGCGACCACGAATCGGATCGTGATGCGCGGCGTTCAGCGCCACGGCATGCGTCTGGGCGCGGCCCGGTTCGTCGCGGGCGAGACGCTCGAGGCGGCGGTGCCGGTCCTGCGCTCGCTCAACGATCAGGGGTTCCGGACCAACACCACGATCCTGGGTGAAGGCACTGGCGATGAGGAGAGGGCGAGGACGGTCGTTGTCGCCTACCAAGACGTCCTCGACCGCATCGCCGCCGAGGGCTTGACGACGAACGTCGCCCTTAAGCTGACGCATCTCGGCCTCGATTTGGGAGAAGACGTTGCCTACGCCAATGTCGCCAGCCTGGTCGAGCACGCGGCGCGGCATGGCAATTTCATCCGGATCGATATGGAAGAGTCGGCCCGCGTCGATCCCACCCTCCGCCTCTATCGCCGGCTGCGGGAGGCCGGCCACGACAATGTTGGCACCGTCCTTCAGTCGTATCTCTACCGGACCGAGGAGGATTTGGAGCGGTTGTTGCCGTTGTCACCCAATCTCCGCCTCGTCAAAGGCGCCTACCTGGAACCGGCGTCCGTCGCCTTTCCCGCCAAGGCCGATGTTGACGCGGCGTACCTCCGGCTGGTGGAGCGATCGTTGACCGGCGGCGGCTTCACCGCGATTGCCACCCATGACGACCGGATGATCGAACGGGTCATCGCCGTGGCGGATCACCACGACGTGTCGCGCGATCGGTTCGAGTTCCAGATGCTCCACGGGATCCGCACCCAATTGCAGGCCGGCTTGGTACGGCGCGGCTACCGGGTCCTCGTCGCCACGCCCTTTGGCCCGGATTGGTATCCCTACCTGATGCGCCGGCTGGCCGAGCGTCCGGCGAACGTGTTGTTCTTCGCCGGGAACCTGATCCGGCGGTAGTTTGGCGTTGTGGAGAATCGGTTGCTCGACTTCCATGCCTGGCGGTCTCTGCCACGATCGCCGTTTTCGCCTCACCGGGCGCTAAAGACACCCGGCTGCCCCCATGGAAGCATCCTAAAGGAAGCTCATTCTGCTTCCCATCAGAGCATTGTGAGTAGCTCCGATTCGTCTCAGCTTCCTTTAGGATGCTTTCGGGAGGCAGCCGGATGGCTTTAGCTTCCGGTGAGGCAAAGATCGTTTTCGCGGTGGCCGCCCCGCCCCGGATGCGACTGAGCTACACCGGCCAGTTGGTCCTGATGCTGGTGCCCTTTCTGGCGGGATTGCTGGTCCTGGGGATTGGGCCGGCGGTGGCGGGATTGCCGCTGGCGCTGACGCACTACAACCTCTTGCAGCCGCCGGTCTTCGCCGGGCTCGTCAACATCCAGGAGATGCTGGGCGACCAGGTGTTCCGGCGGGCGCTCTTCAATACCCTGTTCTACATCGTGGTCGCCGTGCCGTTGCGGTTGGCCGGGGCCCTCCTCCTGGCGGCGCTATTCGCCGCCGGTGTCCGAGGCGTCGTCGTCTTTCGCGGCGCCGTCTATCTGCCGACCGTGATCCCGGACGTGGCCTGGGCACTGGTCTGGCTCTGGGTGCTCAACCCGTTCCATGGCCCGCTCAACCAGATGTTGGGATTGTTCGGCCTTCCCGGGCCGTTGTGGCTGACTGGCGAATGGAGCTCGCGCCTCGCGATCGTGCTCATGCTGTTCTGGCAGTTGGGCGAGGCATTCATCATCTGCTTGGCCGCGCTGGCCGGCGTGCCGCGGGCCTTGCTCGACCAGGCCGCGGTCGATGGCAGTACGGCCATTCAGACTTTCTGGCGGATCACCCTGCCGGTCATCGCGCCGGTCCTGCTAGTGCTGTTGGCGCGGGACACGGCGGCCAGCCTGAAATCGACCGCGGTGCCGGGTTTGATCTTCGAGCCAAGCACCGGCATGCGCGAAGGCGGGTTCTTCCTTCCCAATTACATCTATGAGACCGCCTTCGAGTATCTCCGGTTCGGCTATGCCTCCGCCATGACCTGGGCCCTGTACGGCTTGACCGCGCTCGCGATCTGGCTGCAATTCCGCATCGTCCAACGCTGGCGCGGTTCGGTTGACGGGGATGATTAGGTTGACTCGCCACGGCTCGCCGAACGGCGCGCTCCGCTACGTCCTCTATGCGCTGGTCGCGCTGCCCTTCGTCCTCCCGGTCTGGTGGGTAATCGCGCTCGCCTTGCGGCCAACGGGACAACCCCTGGCCGGCGAGCTGCTGCCGGTTCCCTGGCCACCCGCGACCGAGAACCTGGGGCGGGTGTTCGAGGTCGTCGATTTCGCTCGCTTTCTCGCCAACTCGGCCTTTGTCGTCGCGGTGACGGTGCCGGTGACGATCCTGGTTGCCTCGTGGGCCGGGTTTGCCCTGGCCCAACTGCCGAGCCGGTGGCGGACCCGGATCGTCGTCCTCGCGATCGCGGTGGCGATGCTGCCGCTGACCGCGATCTGGCTGCCGCGCTTCATCTTGATTCGGGAGCTCGGGTTGATCGACAACCTCTGGGCCTTGACCCTCGATGCCCTCATCGCCACCTCGCCGTTCAATGTCTTGATCTTTCTCTGGAGCTTTGCCCGGATCCCGGCCGGCATCTACGAGGCGGCGCGGCTCGATGGCGCCTCCGCCTTCCGAGTCTGGGGCGGGATCGCGATGCCGCTGGCGCGGCCGACGATCATCGCGGTGGCGGTACTGACCTTTGCCCATCACTGGAGCAGTTTCATCGAGCCGGCGCTCTACCTCCGCTCGACCGCCAATATGACGGTCACGCTCGGTCTGACGATGCTGCAACAACTCGACCGCGGTGATTGGCCGGTGCTGATGGCCGGCATCCTGATCGCCATCGGTCCGGTGGTGCTCGTCTTCCTCCTCAGCCACCGCGCCTTCCTCCACGAGGTCCGGGACGCTGGCTGGTTTGGCCGCTGACCAACCGGGGAGGCCAAGCCGCGATCGCGTGACCACGGCGCCAACCCTTGCCGGAGCCGGCTTTGTTCACTATCATTCGGCGGCGGACGAAGCGGAAACTGAACGTCGGCTGGAGTTGGTGGGGCGATGAGCGACCCGCGCTACGATGTCTTCTTGTCGCACAACAGCAAAGATAAGCCCGCGGTCGAGCGGATCGGCGACAAGCTGCGGCAGCTCGGGATCGAGCCCTGGCTTGACAAGTGGCACTTGGCGGCGGGCAAGAGCTTCCAGGACGGGATCGAGGCCGGCCTGCGAGCGGCGGGCACTTGCGCCGTCTTCTACGGCCCGCATGGCCCTGGCGCCTGGCAGAAGGCAGAATTGGAGGTTGCCCAGGACCGGGCGGTCAAGGATCCCGATTCCCGCCTCTTTCTCGTCCTGCTGCCCGGCGTCCCGGAACCGTTTGATGCGACCGCGCTCCCCGCCTTCCTCAACATGCGGACCTGGGTCGATCTCCGCACCGGCTACGAGGACACCGCCCGCTTCCAACCCCTCGTCAATGCGATCGCCGGGATCCCGTTGGGGCCGACGGCGGTGGTCGAGGCGGATGATACGATTTCGCCGTATCGTGGCTTGCAGGTCTTCGATGAAGAGCACGCGGAGTTCTTCTTCGGTCGCGAGGCCGACGTCCAACGACTGCTCGAAAAGCTGAAGACGTCGCGGTTCCTGGCCGTGGTTGGTCCTTCCGGCAGCGGCAAGTCGTCGCTGGTCCGGGCCGGGCTGCTGCCGGCATTACGCAACGGCAGCCTGCCGGGTAGCCATGATTGGCCGGTGCGTGTTTTCAAGCCGGGGGCTAGGCCGCTCGATGCGCTGGCGGCTCAACTGGCTCAGCTTGACCCCGAGCGGCCGATGGGCCGGACGCTGGACGAGCTGCGGGACAGCCCGCGCACGCTCGACCTGGCGGCGACGCTGCGGCTCGACGGTCGGCCGGCGACGACCCGGCTGGTCCTGGTGATCGATCAGTTCGAGGAAATCTTCACCCTCTGTCACAGCGAGGAAGAGCGGGTGGCGTTCCTCGACAATCTCCTGCACGCGGCGACCGTGCTCGATGGCCGCTGCCTCGTCATTCTGACCTTGCGGGCCGACTTCTATCCGCGTTGTGCCGCCTATCCGGAGCTGGCGGCGTTGATGTCAGCGCACCAGGCGCTGGTTGGCCCGCTCGATGAGCGCGGCCTGCGGGCGGTCATCGTTGAGCCGGCCCGCCGGGTGGGTCTCACCTTCGAGCCGGGCCTCGTCGAAACGATCGTCGGTGACGTCGGCCGGGAGCCGGGCGCCTTGCCGTTGCTCGAGCATGCCTTGCTCGAAGTCTGGGAGCGGCGGCAAGGCACCATGCTGACCCTCGCCGGCTACCGGGAGAGCGGCGGCGTCGGCCGGGCGATCGCGAACCGGGCCGACACCATCTTCGAGAGTCTGGCGCCGAACGAGCAAGCCGTCGCCCGCCGGATCCTGATGCGCCTGACCCAACCGGGGGAGCAAACCGAGGATACCCGGCGCCGGGCCGAGGTCGGCGAGCTGGTGAACCGGCCGGAGGAACGGGAGACGGTGGAGCGGGTGATCGACCAGCTCGTCGCCGCCCGGTTGCTGACCGCGGGGCAGGACGCGGCCGCCGGCGCCGCCCCCGGCACGGCCCAGGTCGATGTTGCCCACGAGGCGCTGATCCGGGCCTGGCCGCGCTTGCGGGGCTGGCTCGACGAGGATCGCGAAGGGTTCCTGGTCCACAACCGGCTGGCCGAAGCGACCCAGGAGTGGGAGCGGCTCGATCGCGATCCGGACGTGCTGTACCGGGGCGCGAGGCTGGCGGAGGCGCAAGCCCTGGCCGCCAAGCATCCCGACCTGCTCAATGAGCAAGAGCGCGGCTTCCTCGTGGCCAGCGTCACTCTCCGGGAACGAGAGTTGGCGGCGGCGGACGAGCGGCGGGCGGGCCAAGAACGCCAGCGCCGCCGGATCGTGGCGGGCCTCGCCATCTTCTCTCTGATCGCGCTGCTCCTGGCCGGCACCGCCGGGCTTCAGTGGCGGGCGGCCGACGCCGAGACCCGCCGGGCCGACATCGAGGCGGCCTTGGCGGTGGCGGCGCGGGCCACCGCCGAGGCACGGGGCACGGTGGCCGCGGCGCAGCGCAACAACGCCCAGGAGTCGTCATTCAGCGCCAATGTCGCCCGTTCCACGGCCGAGGCCGCCCGCGAGGCGGCGGAGACGCAACGGGGGATCGCCGACACCGAGCGTGACAACGCGATTGCCCAATCGACGGCGGCGGCGCTCGCCCGCGACGATGCCCTGGCCCAGGAGCGGATCGCCCGTTCGCGTCAGCTCGCGGCCCAGGCCCGGACCGCGCCGAACGCCGATCTGGCCCTGCTCCTCAGCCTGGAGTCGATCCGGCTGGACCCGGAATCTGCCGAGACCCGGGGCAGCCTGCTCAACACGCTGGCGGCGAACCCGGACGTGATGGCCGTGCTTCCCGCCCATGATCGCCATATTCTCGGGTTGGCGTTCAGCCCGGACGGATCGCGCGTCGCCACCGCCGGCGCGGACGGCAAGATTCAGGTGTGGGATACCGCCAGCCTCAATCCGATCGGGCCGCCGCTGCTTGACGACCCCGCCGGCGCGGTCGGCGGGCTGGCGTTTAGTCCCGATGGCACGATGCTCGTTTCGGGCGGGGATTTTGGCGCCCTGTTGTGGGACCTGACGAGCCCGACCCCCACCCCCGAACCGCTGCTCCCCAATCTGGTGCCGCTCGCGGTCGCCTTCAGCCCGGATGGGGCGCTGGTGGCCGCGACCGGCGGTGACGGGGTGTATCTGTGGGATGTGGCCACCCGGGCGCGGGCAGGCGAGGTGTTGCGCGGGCATGAGGGAGACGTGGCCGCGGTGGCGTTTAGCCCAGATGGCGAGCTGCTGGCCTCGGCGGCGGACGACAACATGGTCGTGCTCTGGGAAGTCGCGACGCGCGAGCAAGCCGGAGCGATCTCACTCGGTGAGCTCGGGATCCCCTGGACGATCGCCTTCAGCCCGGATGGGGAGTTGCTGGCAACGGGCAGCGGCGATGGCTCGGTCACGCTTTGGGAGGTTGCGACCGGCACCCAAAGCGGCGAGCCGCTACGGGGCCACGAGGCCATTGTCCAAAGCGTGGTCTTCAGCCCGGAAGGCTCGGTGCTGGCCTCGGCGTCGTCGGACGGGTCGGTGGCGATCTGGGATCTCGCCACCCGAGAGCTCTGGCGGGAACCGCTGCGGGGTCATGATGCGGCCGTGACCCGCGTCGCCTTCAGCCCGGATAACTTGCTGCTAGCCTCGGCAGCGGAAGATGGCCGGCTCATCCTCTGGGACCTCACGCTCGACACCGCGCTCAGCCAGACCTTGGTCGGCCATCAATTCAGTATCCATGGCGTGGCGTTTAGCCCCGATGGCGAGCTGCTGGCCACGGCGGATGACAGCGGCGACCTGTTGCTCTGGGATGTCGCCGCCGGCGAACCGGCGGCGCGGCAAGTGCCCGAGCACACCGACCCGCTCTGGGGCGTCGCCTTCAGCCCGGACCAGCGCTGGTTGGCCGCCGGCACCGACACCGGCGTCGTCCTCTGGAACTTGACCGCCGACGACCCGGTACCGGCGCCGCTCGCCGGCTACGAAGCGCTTGTCCGCAAGGTCGCCTTCAGCCCGGATGGCGCGCTGGTGCTCGCCGGCACCGAGACCGGGGTGGCGATGTGGGACGTCGCGACTGGCGCCATGATCGTGGAGCCGGGATCCGCGGGCAATACCCTCTACACCTGGGGCATCGCCTTCAGCCCCGACGGCAGCCGGTTTGCCTCGTCCGGCGACAACGGCTTGGTTCTATTCTGGGACACGGCGACTGGAGATCCGATCGGCGAATCGACCGTCGGTGAAGGCTCGGGCGTGCTGGCGGTCGATTTCGGCCCGGACGGGCAACACCTGGTCCAAGCGGGGACCAGCGGCACCGCGGTCATCATCGATGTCGCGACCGGTGATCCGGCCGGCGAGCCATTCCGCATCACCGACGGCATCGTCTTCGATATCGCCTTTAGCCACGATGGGAGCCAAATCGCCGCCGCCGGCAGTGACGGCACGATCGTGCTCTGGGACATCGCCCGGCAAGCCCCCATTGGGGAGCCGCTGGCGGCGCACAGCGGCATTGTCTGGAACATCGCCTTCAGCCCGGATGGCGCCCAATTGGCGTCGGTGGCCCAAGACGGGGCGGTCGTCCTCCACGACATCACGGTGGAGGGCTGGCAGGCGCGGGCCTGCGATATCCTCCATGGCAACATGGACGAAATTTGCTGGGTCCGCTACAGGGGTGACGAGCCGTACAATGAGACGTGTCCCGACGAGGATCCGGTGGTGATCGATCCCGCTGCCTCGCCCGTGGCGACCCCAGTCGACAACCCCGAGGCCATTCGCCATGGCAGCGAAGCTCGGGGCTAAAGCCGCCGAGCTGAAAACACGAACCCGGCTGAAGCCGGCTGGGGCAATCTCTTGGCTCCATTGCTGGCGAAATCAGTTCCGCCAAGCCACCGTGAGCATCCTTTAGGATGGTTTGTGTTTTCAGCTCGGGAATAAATCCCCGAGCTTGATTGGAAACCTCCTGCTCGCGCCATAAGCCTACTCCCGCTCGATTCGAAAGCCGAGAGCCAGGATCGCGCGCAAGGTTTCGCCGGCGGTGGCGCGGTCGTACGCTCGCTCGCGTTCGGGAAGCTCGTCGTAGGGTACCAAGCAGGGGTGCTCCTGGCGTGTATCGTTCCGGGCTGGACCATGGCGCCAGCCCTCCGCCAAGCGGCGGCTCGCCCAGACCTCATGCACGTTCTGAGCGAGGTAGTCGAGCAAGGCATCGAGCTCGGGCGGGAGGGTCACCTGTGACGTGTCGATCGGACGTGGCGTATAGTCGGGCACAGCCTTTCCTTCTCTCGCGTCGCGGCGTCGCCGCTGACTCTTAGCCAGGGTACTTCAACGGTTTCCCCTGGAACACCAACCGGTAGTCCGCTAGCTCGGCGACCATGGCATCGGCGGCGGCTTCCGCCGTCTCGCCTAGGATGGCGGCGGAGGCCGCCGCTTCCGGCCGGTCGAGCGAGCCGCGAATGTGCTCCAGTCGCTCATGCATGGCGCGGGATCGTTTCATCACCCGGCCCGCGTCGGCCTGGCCGGAAACAGAGCTGACGGCGCCGCCAAGGGCGGTGAAGAGGGCGATCAGGGCGGCGAACCAGATCGGCAACGCCCAGGTGGTCAGGACCCGGCTGTCCGCCACCTGAATCACGGCGACGGCGATCGCGGCCCACATCAGCCCTTCCCGGATATCGGCGGCCCGGCTCTCCAGCCGCTCGAAGCGGCGCGAGGCCGCCGCATGGTAGCCGAGCTGGCCCGTGTCCGGCGGGATCCCGGTAAGCAAGCCGTCCCGTACAAACGATAGGTAGGCATCGCGGTAAGCTTGATCGACCTTGGCCGTGATCAGGCCGGCATCGCGGGCCACCGCGTGCGCTTGCCAGGCCATCCAGGTGCCGCGCGGATCGTCGTAGGCATCGTGGGCCGGTAGCCGGGCGAATGTCGGCACCCGGCCTAGCGGCGCCAGGAAGCGCTGTTGCCGCAACAGCTCGGCCAGTAGCCGGTAGTCGAGCCAGCGCTCGTGCCAGCGGCGCTGGTTCGCCATCCGGGTGACGGCCAGGATCGCCAGCACGAACGCCACCGAGGCGAGGTTGTTGAGATCGTGCCGGGCATCGGCGGTGGAGCCGATGGCAAAGGTGAAGAGGACCAAGAGCACCGTCGCCATCCCGAGCAAGGTCGCCACCACGAAGGAGCCGCGATAGGCGCCGCCGTAATACCGTGACATGCTGTCCGGCCAGACATAAGCGGTGCGCAAGGCCCGATCGAGCTCCCCCGTCACCGCCGCCGGCAGGGGCGGCGTGGTCTGCCAGGCCCGGTTCCACTCCGCGACCGAGGTGGTAAAAGCATTGAACCGGATCGCCGGCCGCCGGAGACGCCCATCGGCGACGAGGCCGACGAACAGGGACCAGGTCCACGCCAACCAGGAGCGGGCCGGGACGACCTCGGCAAAATAGTCTTGAATCGGATCAGGTAGCCGACCCCGGTCCGCCGCCGGGTCAGAGGCGCCGGCGGCCGGAGGGCTTGTCAGCGAGACGAGGTGATTGTGGAGGGCGGCGAGATCAACCTGTTGGGGCGATCCCATCCGGTCGCCGATCGTGATGCCGAGCGGCGATGATGCCTCCTCCCGGATTGTGAAGATGGCTAGCTCGCGCTCGCGCGCCCGCTCAATCGTGTACCAGACGGCGCGGGAGCTACTCTCGTCGGCGTCGCCGAGCACCAGCAAGAGGTCCGATTGATCGAGCAAGACCTCGGCCGCCGCCTCGGCCGCTTCGCGGGCGGCGGTGGCGCGACCGAGCTCGCCGTCGAGCTCGAGCACCGCCGTGGCGCGATCGAGCAGGTCGACCAGCGCTGCCCCCGCCGCCGGCGTGAGCGACCGCGCCAGGGCGTGGCGATCACCAGCGAGGACAACTTGCACCTCGAAGCCGTGATCGAGGGCAATCTGAGCCACCGCCCACTCCACGTCGGACCCCCGCGACAAGATGAGGCGCCGGCATGGCGCCCGCGGCTGAAAGGCGGCGGGGGCAGCGCTCAGGGACTCGTTGGCCGCGCTCGCGGCGGTCGTCAACACGGTCGCGACGTGCGCCGCCATCGCCGCCGACCATGCCATCGGGGCGCTCTCCACGCCAGTGGCGACGACGCCGACGTTCACGGCCAGCCGGGATTTCGGCGGATGGCGGCCGATGTCATCCGAGGCGGCGGGCGTGCCGATGATGACGCCCGCTGGAGCGGGGTGCGTTGCGCGATCATCCTCGACAACAGATCTCATAGGGTCAGTTCGCCAGCTCTCGCGAGATGATTCGCGGTTTCTCCCTGTCAAATGCCGCGGGGTGCCGGCGACTTCGAAGGTGCATTGCTCCGTGACCGGATTATAGGTGAGGGTTCGCGCCGCCGCCACGGTGTCAGGGTCGGCGACATACCACGGACGGCACCGGATGCAACCATCGAGAAGTACACTATAGTGATTGATAATGTATTATAGTGTTGAACGTGGGCGGCGGAGGAGAGTAGTGGACAGCGGATCGGATAGCCTCGATCTGAACGCGCTTGGGGCTCGGGTGCGGGCCGAGCGGTCACGCCGGGGACTGTCGCTGGACGCCCTGGCGGCCCGCGCCGCGGTCAGCCGGAGCATGCTGGTCGCGGTCGAGACCGGCGCCAAAGCGGCCACGGTCTCCACCTTGCACAAGATCGCCACCGGGCTGGGGACGAATATGACACGTCTGCTGGACGAGGAGCGGGGCGAGCGCGTCGTCGTCTTGAGCCGGGGTGAGCACGTCGTGGTGCGCGACCCGACCGGCTGGGAACGGCGAAATCTGGCGCCGGCGATACCGGGGGTCGATTTCGAGCTGATGCGAACCACGATCCCGCCGGGGGTCGATGCCGGCGTCTATCCTCCCCACGCCGCCGGTTCGCGCGAGTATGTCGCGGTCGAACGCGGCTCCCTGCGCCTGACCATTGGCGCGGCCGTCTATGCGTTGGAGGCGGGCGATAGCGCCGCCTACGCCGGTGATCGTCCCCATGGCTTTGCCAATGCCGGTGACGACACCTGCGTCTACTACCTCGCGGTCGAAAACGGAGTTGGCAACGATGCGCCCAAGCACGGACGGAAGCTCGATCGCGAGAACGAGAAGTCCGAATGAGCGGTGACGTGACGAGTATTGATCCCTCGCGCCATGGTGACGCGCCGGCGCTGGCGCTCGCTCCCGAGCGCTTCCGCCGGCTCGGTTACCGGGCGGTCGATCTGGCGACGGCCCATCTGGCCGGCATCCGGGACCAGCCGGTCTTCACGCCGATGACCGCGGCGGAGCGTCAGGAGTTGCTGGCGATGCCGTTGCCGGCCGCGGCGATGGAGCCGGAAACGATCCTCGACGCGGTCGAAGCGCTCGTGCTACCGCATCCGATGGGCAACGGGCATCCCCGCTTCTTCGGCTGGGTCAATTCACCGCCCGCCCCGATCGGCGTCCTGGTTGAGCTCCTGGCGGCGGCCATGAACCCCAGCGTGGCGGGCGGCGACCATGCCGCGGTCTACGTCGAACGCGCCGCCGTGCGCTGGCTGGCGGAGCTGGTCGGGTTTCTGGCCGCCGAAAGTATGGGGCTGCTGGTCAGCGGCGGCTCGATGGCGTCGTTGACGGCGCTCGCTACCGCTCGGCACCGCGTCGCGAAGCAGGACGGCTGGGATGGGCGGACCGAGGGGCTGCAAGGCGCACGCGCCACGCTGACGATGTATGTGTCGGCGGAAGGGCACATCACCTTGCGGAAAGCGGCCGAGTTGCTTGGTCTCGGCGGCTCCGCGGTGCGGACGATCCCGGTTGACGATGCGTTCCGGATGGATGCCGGCGCCCTGCGGGCGGCGATCGCGACCGATCGCGCCGCCGGCAAGCGGCCGTTTTGCGTGGTGGCGAGCGCCGGTACGGTCAGTACCGGCGCGATTGACCCGCTGGCCGCGATCGCGGACATCGCGGCCAGCGAAGATCTCTGGTTCCATATCGATGGTGCCTACGGGGCGTTCGGGGTCCTCGATCCAGCCATCGCCCAGAACTTCGCCGGCATGGAACGGAGCGATTCGCTCGCGCTCGATCCCCACAAGTGGCTGTCGGTGCCGGTCGAGTGTGGCTGCGTCCTGATTCGCGATGGCGGGGTGTTGCGTGATGCCTTCAGTCTCGTTCCGCCCTATCTCCGGACCGAGGAGGGGCGTGGCATCGGCGGCCTTCCGTGGTATTCCGAATACGGCTTTCAACAGACGCGCGGCTTCCGGGCGCTCAAGCTCTGGGCGACGCTGCTGACCTTTGGTCGGGAGGGCGTCGTCGCCCATGTCGCCCGGCACAATCGACTGGCCCAAACGCTCGCCGGGGTGGTCGAGGCCGAGCCCCACTTTGAGCTGCTGGCGCCGGCCACGCTCTCGATCGTCTGCTTTCGGTATGTTCCGGCCACCTGGCACGGCGATGACGAGCGATTGAACATGCTCAACAAGGCGATCATGGAGGTCGTCCAGGCGAGCGGTGAAGCACTCCTGACCCAGGCCGTGCTGCATGGGCGATTTGCGCTCCGGGCCAACATTCAGCATTATGGGACGACCGACGAGGATCTGGAGGCGCTCGTCGCGGTCATCCGCCGCACGGGTGACCGCTTAGCCGCTCAGTAGCTCGCGGCAAACGGCGAATGTGTCATCACGACGAAAGGCGCGGATGTGCCAGCGACCGAGCTGTCCGCATCGGATCTCACGGCCTTCAGCGGGGTGCGGGGCGTGCTATTCGACGTTGATGGCGTCTTCCATGTCAGTCTGCAACCGATTCCGGGTGCGGTGGCGCTCCTCAACGAGATCGCTGCTCAGCACGTCCCGTTCCGGCTGCTGACGAACACGACCACGGTCAGCCGGGCGACGCTGGCGGCACAACTGCGGCAGCTTGGCCTGCCGGTCGCCGACGACCATTTGCTGACGGCGCCGGTCGCCACCGCCGACTACGTCCGCCGCCGCTTCCCCGGCGTCCCCTGCTACCTGCTGGCGAAAGGGGATGTCGCGGCGGATTTCCAGGCGGCGGGGATCGATGTGGTCGGCCCGGGCGGGACGCCGGCGGCCGGGGTCGTCGTCATCGGCGGGGCGGAGGACGAGTTGACGTACGCCCGGCTCAATCATGCCTACCGGCTCTTGCTGGGGGGCGCGAAGCTGGTGGCCATGCACCGCAACGTTGCCTGGAAAACCGCTCAGGGGATGCAATTGGACAGCGGGCCGTTCATCGCCGCCCTGGCCGGCGCGGCCGGGGTGCGGACGACGGTGGTGGGGAAGCCGGCCTTGCCCATCTTTCGTCATGCCGTCCGCGCGATCGGGCTGCCGGCGAACCAGGTCGCCATGGTTGGGGACGATGCGCGGACCGACCTCCAGCCGGCTCGCCGGCTCGGCCTGACCGGTGTCCTGGTGCGGACCGGGAAACCAATCGGTCCGGGTGAGGAAGCCCTCGCCGATATCGTCCTCGACTCCGTGGCCGGGCTCCGGCCGCTGCTGGTAGCGGCCGGCCTCCTTGCCGCATAGTGCCCACGGCCGGGCATGGGATGGCCCGCGTGCCGCGGCCTCGCCGGCAGGCGCTGGCGCCACGGCCGAGACTCGCGGCGAGGTGGTCTCATCGCGCCAGGAGCAACGCTGTGTCCTGGCCGGGCTAGCCGACCCGGATTCACGATCAGGAGGAGACACCATGGACGATCTGCGAGTTTCACGGCCGGATGCGGTTTCAAGCTCGGCCGCGGATGGCACGCCGCCGCGATCGCGGCGGTACCTGGTCTGGGTGGCCGCCGGCGGCCTGGTGGCGGCGCCCGTGGCCGGATTGCTGGCTCGTCTCACCTCGGCCCAGGATGACGACGACGAGCACGCCGATCACGATGACCACGACGACGATGACTCCTCGGGCCGGGGCCGGGGTAGGGGCCGCGGCCGGGGCGGCCGTGACGATGATGGAGAACCCCTGGTCGCGGTGGACATCCCGGCCGGATCCCTGGTGATCGACATCTTTGACGATGACAATTTCACACCCTCAACGCTCACGATTGACGCGGGGCAGATGGTCACCTTCGTCAACCAGGACGGAGACGACCACACGGCGACCGGCGCCGGCTTCGATACCGGCTTGATCCTCGAGCGGGGCGGCAGTGCCTCGGTGGTGTTCGACACACCGGGCAGCTTCCCCTTCGCCTGCCTGATCCATCCCGAGATGACCGGCGAGATCCGGGTTCGGGATGAGACGGGGACCGTGCCGGCCCGGGCGGCGGCCTCCCCGGTGGCGGCAACGCCAACCGCGGGCGGCACGGGTGAGATCGCGGTGGAGATCATCGATCTGGCGTTCGAGCCGCCGGCGCTGGCGGTGCCGGTCGGCGCCACCGTGGTGTGGACCAATGCCGGACAGGTGCCGCACACGGTCACCGCCGATGACTTCTCTTCCGAGGTGCTGGAGCCGAGCCAGGAGTTCCGGCACACCTTCGCCGCGGCCGGGACGTTCGACTACCTCTGTGCGATTCATCCCCAAATGACGGGCCAGGTTCGGGTCGATCCGGCCTAATCTATGGCGACGCCGACACGGGCGCTGACCCCGCGTCGTGTGGCATAGTCCGTCGCGTTGAGATTGATCGACCAATTCCTGGCCGGAACGTTGGAGCGTGGCCGTCCAGCGTGGACGAGGGGCGAATTGTTGCGGCCATCGCCTTGGCCCGGCGTTGGATACGGGGTGGCGGGGAGCGGCTGGTTGGTGGTGGGACAAGCGGATGAGCGGGCGACGGTCGACACCGCCACGATCGCAGATGCGGTGGGCGCGCCGGACGCGAGGCGGTTGCGGTTGGTGACCATCAATACCGCCAAAGAGGAGCGGCCGTATCAGGATCGGATCGCGTTGCTGGCGGCCGGGCTGGCGCGGTTGGAGCCGGATCTGGTCCTGCTCCAGGAGAGCGTCAACACGCCGGATGGCCGATTCAACACAACGTTGGCCCTGGCGGATGCGCTCGGAATGACCGCGATCGTGGCGCCGGCCCGGCGTAAGCTTCGGCGGATCGAGGACGAGGTGGTGGAAGCCTGGAGCGGCCTTGGCCTCCTGAGCCGGCTGCCGATCGCTGGCCACGAACGACTGGGGTTGCCCACCGACCCGCGGGATGGCGAGCGGATCGCCCTGTTTGCCCGGATCGACACCGGCCGGGGAGAGCTGCTCATCATCAATACCCATCTGACCCATCTCCGCGACGCGGCGGCCCTCCGCCGGCGGCAGATCGCGGCGATCGCGGCGCATCCCTGGCTGGCACGCCCGTGGCGGGCAACCATCCTCGGAGGCGACCTCAATACGCCGTTGCCAGAGCTGCCGTCGCTCCTCGCCGCGTTGGCGGAGCATTGCGCGTGGGTGGATACCTACACTGCCGGTGGCGGGACGGAGCCGCGCGTGACCATGCCGTCGTACTGAGCATCCGCCGAAGATCGCTGTCTTGACTATCTCATCTCCCTCGCCCAGCACCCGCCGGCCGGCCCGTGGTTCACGGATTCCGCGGTCGTCCTGGCAGAGCCGGACGCGATGGGAATCTTTCCGAGCGATCACCGGGGCGTGATGACCACGCTCCACTTGGGAGCGACGCGATGAGCGATTCGCCGCCACGGCGCCGGATCATTGTCGCCGTGGTGACTGGCGACATCGGCAACCGGATCCAGGCTTGGCGCGTGAAGCATGACCCTCTCCAGGCGCGCCGCCTCCCGCCACACCTGACGCTGTGCTATTGGGCGCCAGAGGCGCCGCCGGAGCTGATCGAGGCCCAGGTTCGCCATGCGTTTCCCCGCCCGGTCCCGGTACGGCTCGGCCAGGTCCACGTCTTCGCTAATCAGGACCAGACATATTACGTGGACGTGCAGGACACCGGGCAACTGGACGCGGCGCGACGGCTCCTGTATGACGGCGCGTTCATCGATTTACCCAAGGGCGACGACTGGACCTGGCATGTCACCTATGTCCGCCGCGGCAGCGATGCCAACCAGGTCCAGCTTCGCGCCGCCGCGAGCGAGCTTGCCATCAACGACGTCTGGTCCATCGACACCGTTGCCTACATGCAGCTCCGCGACGACGCCTACGTGACGCTGGATCGCTGGCGTTTGGCTGACGAGCCGCCGGAGCAGCACATCCAATGATCGGTTTCGTCTCGATCTCGCAATATGCTGGGTGGCAGCGACGGGAGGGGTGTCAAATTTGCACACTTCCTTTTGTCTCGCCCACGGACCATGGGGACAACTAGCTCAAATCCAGGGGGAGGGTGCAAATTTGACACCCTTCCCCTGGATTTCAATCCCCGCCCAACCTGAAAGTCGCGATCAACTCGAGCCGACGCTGACCGCGAGCTGCTCAATCATGGGATACCGCGGGTTTTCGAGCGGGGAACTAAAATGCGCGGGCGCCTGGTAGAAGGACCATGGCGCCCGCGCTGGAGGAAAGGTGGTCCGACGCGCGGACCGTGCCGACGGCTTCTCGGGAAGGGAGATAACCGCCGTCATTCGCAGTATGGTTCGCGGCCACACTCCGGGGCGACACTATTGGTGCTCCGCCGCGGCACGATCGTGCTGAGGGGGTGATCCCGCTCCGGTAGCGGCGGCAACGTTTCTCGCGGTTGGCGGCTATCAGCGACCGGGGCGGCTCACTAGCGATCGGATCGCCGCTGGTCCCCTGGGCCGGAAGCCGCCCGCGGTATAAGATGATGACGAACGATTTGACTTGCTATCGGTGGCGCGCGGGGAGGAGGTCCGGAGTGGACAACGCCTTGCCGCGCAGAACGAAGGGACTCTCGCCATGATCGCGTCGCGGTTCCGGTCACTTCATCGTGGATTGTTCGTCATGCTGACGCTGCTCGTCCTCCTTCCGTTGTCGCTGGCGGATCCCGGCGGCACGCGGGCCCAGACCGGCAACGATCTCGAAATCCACATCCTTGATCGCGGCTTCGACCCGGCCGAGGCGACGGTGCCGGTGGGGACCGAGGTGACCTGGATCAACCACGGGTCGGAGCAACAGACACTCGTTTCCGTGGACGGCGATTTCGACCCGATCGTGTTCGAGGTTGACGACGACCTGTCGATCACGTTCGCCGAGGCCGGCATCTACTCGTTCGAGCTGGACGGGGTACCCGACTCAGCCGGCACCATCGAAGTCACCGGCGGGGTGCGGGATCTCGACGAGCCAGCGGCGGCGGAGGAACCCGCGGCACCGGTCGCCACGACGGCGGTCGAGCGCGCGTCCCTGGCCGGTCCAGCCCGCGATCTGGCGCCCGTCGAGGTGCCCCGTCTAGCCCACATCCACGCCGGCACCTGCGAGGAGCTGGGCATCGTCGTCTATTCCTTCACCGGCGGCCAGGGCTTCCTGGCCGAGACCGAAACTGACGATCGCGGTCCGGTCGAGCTCCTGGTGGGAACGGCGGCGGTGCCGCTGGGCGATCTCTTCAATGAGCCGTTCTCGATCCATATGCACCAGGACGCGGAGAACAAGCAGAACTACATCGCCTGCGCCGATATCGGCGGCCGGCCGGCGGCGCCCTGGACCGAGGCCGAGGGTTTGGTCTTGGAGTTGGTTGAACAGCAGGATTCCGGCCTGGCGGGCTACGCCGCGTTGCGGCCCTCGGCCGATGGCGGGACCGCGATCTCCCTGTTCTTGAACGGATCGGTCGGGGTGGAGGAGGCGCCGGTCGCCGCCAATACGACGCCGCCGACGACCTATTCCAGCCCGACCTTCGGCTATGCGATCGCGTACAACGACACCTGGGACGTGTCGGAGGACGTCTCCGGCAATGGGCGGGACCGCTTCGTCCTGACCAATGGCACCAGCTTCGTGACCTTTACCGGCGCTCCCGGCTTCGATGGCGACCCGCAACAGTGCGTCGATTCCTTCGTCGACGATCTGACGGCGGACCCGAACGTTTCGGCGGTCGGGGTCGCGATCGGGCCGGATGGCGAGCCGCTGATTGGCGGTACCGAGGCGACTGGCGCTTTTGCCGTCTATAACCACGACTACCAGTTCGCTTCCGGCACCGTGCCCTACACCCTCTTCGTGGGCTGCATTCCGCTGATCCCGAACGAGGCGGTGCTGGCCGTGGTGCAGAACTCGCCGACTGAAGATTTCGATTCGCAGGCGCCGCCGCGTGAGGGGCTGCTGCGCGGGCTCGCGCTTAATCAGTAACGCCGCTCACCGTACGGTGGCGGTTCGGTAGACCGAACAGAGGAACGGGGCGGCGGGAAAAATCCCGCCGCCCCGTTGTGTGGAAGGGGGACCGGAGGATGGTCCGGTCCGGTGGAAGAGGGACCGGGGAGGAAGCCCGGTTCGGAGTGAGCTGGTTAGTTGCCGACCGTGATCACGTTGCCGGTGTTGTTGCCGGAGTTGATGTCGCCCACCTCGATGCTGCCGCCGTTCGCTTGCGAGCTGGCCGTGCCGCCGTTGCCC
>JALZJP010000019.1 GCA_030859715.1 Chloroflexota bacterium | reverse complement strand
GATCGCGGCCGCTTCACCGGGCGCGTCGGCCGGGGGAGGGGCGCCATGGGGGCCGCCGATACCGACGGGAGCGAGCGAGCCCCCCGGCCCCTCGCTCCTTCGAATCTCGTCCGAGACCGTTGTTGTCGTAGTAGTTAACGATTGGTGATACGTCGTGTTGGCCTGGGCAACAGCGGTTGGCGGACCCTGGTTGGCGGGAGCAACGATGGTCGGCGGCGGATCGTCCAAACCAGTGTTGTCCGGTTCAACATCGACTGCCAAAGCATTGTTGATTGGTGCAACAGAGGTCTCCTGGTCCTTGCCGGTGACGCCAGCGGCACTGTCATTTTGACCGTCCGTGGTTGCCGCCTCGTCACCGCGATTTGGCACAAAAAGAAGCGCCCCGGCCGCATCCCCGGCGCCGTTGGCGCGGCGGGCGGCGTGGCCGGCCCTGGTCCGGGCGGAGGCGCGATGCTCGTCCCGCTCGGTGCGGGCGGCGAGGCGTTGCCAGAGGTCGGTTTGGCGGACGTCGGTCAGGATCGCGTGCCAGACGTTGTCGCCGTCGATCGGGGAGAAGCGGGGGGAGAAGACGCGGCGGATATAGCGATAGACCGCCTTATCGCGGTCGGCGAGCCGCGCCACGAGGAGGACGTCGCGGGCGGTCAGGCAGAAGCCGTCGTCGTGATCCTTGACCCGGTAGAAGTTGTGGGGCACCCGCCAGCGCCGGCCTTGGGGATCGAGCCGGAGCACCATCTCTTTGCGGATCTCGATCAGGTCGAGGACGACCAGGATCTTGTTGATCGTGATCAGCTCGGCCCGGTCCTCGCCGTAGAAGTCGGCTTCGCTCTGCTGCGAGGGGAAGGCGTAGCCGCGGTGCGGCGATTCCTCGCGGCGGTCGGTCCAGACCGTGTAGGAGTTGAGCAGGCCGACGCCCTTCAAGCCGAGCAGGGGGGCGTACTGGGTGACGATCGAGTTCCAATGCCAGAACCAGCCCCGGCGCCGGGTGTCCTCGCCGGCGCGGGTGGTGGCGGCATCGGTCACGGCCATGCCGGCGACCGCCGGCTCATCCGGGGGCGAGGTGACGGCCCGCCGCCGCTTGGCCGCGGTCATGACCGCGGCCCGTTCGGCGGGCGATCGCTACCGTGGCCGGTGGCCGAAGCCATCGTCGGTGGTGGACGGTCTTGACACGCCGCGGCGGGCGTGGCTAGAATGGGGGTGTCGCTGGGGTGCAACAAACCCTCCCCTTTCGGGACGAAACGCGACAAGTTCGAGGCTCGGCTCCGGTTAGGCGAACAGGCGGTTTAGCGACGGTCCGTTCGGTTCCCGGTCGAGCGTTGGACGCAAGGGACGAAGCGGTTTACAACCGATGGGCAGGTGAGAAAGGCCGGCGTTGGCGCGCTGGTCTTTTTCGTTGTGCCGCCGATCGGTCTCGTGGGCGATGGCGTCTCCTCCTTTGGCGCGTCCGGCATGGCCCGCCGCGCCTGAACCGATCCCCTGATTACGAGGCTGGACGGCCGAGCCGGTCCCGGATCTGTTTGATCCCGAGGCCGTCTTGGCGCCAGCGCAGAACCACGCGCAGGGTGTCCAGCTCGCCCTCATCGAACAGCAGATAGCCGCTTTCGGTGCGGGCGGTGGGCTGGACGATCCCCTCGCGGAGATAGAAATCGAGATGGGTGCGGGAGAGGCCGGTGGCGGCCCGCAGCTCGCTGGTCATGTAGAGGCGACCGGCCGGCTGGCCGGTGTCGCCCGGCTCGCCGCGCCAGGGCTGGTGCGTTGCCGCGGCCACATCCCCGGCGACCTGGGTGTCTGACATCGCGGGATACCTCCCGGATCAGGCGCGAGCGCGTGACCCGTCGTGGCCCGATTCGTTACGCGGTGCGGAGGTTGGCCCCGGCGGCCACTCTGCAACTGCATAGTGGCATCATACGGGCCACGGCCGCGGAAGTAAACGGTTGTCGCGCTGTCACCGATGTGTACGGGCGGTCGGGCAAAGGTTTGCCTCACTTGTCAAGGCGGTTTTCGTTCGGTTGCCTCGGTGGCGTTGGTTCGATTGTCTTTGGGGAGCGGGTGGCCGGTGGGAGGCATGAACGGCGATCGCGGGGCGATGACCGGGCCGTACCGCGTGAGCGTCGCGGCGAATATACTTCTGGCTGCTGGCGACGATGGCCCTTGCCGGTCGTCCCGGCGTCATCACGTCGTTCACCGCGGCGTTCCGCTCCGGCTCGAGGTGGCTCCGCCGCTGCCGGGCGAACCAGGAGTGAGATCCAGGAGGATCCCAATGATTCCGACGCAACCGTTCGGCCGGACCGGACACCAGAGCACCCGCATCATCTTTGGCGCCGCCGCCTTGGGCAAGGTGTCTCAGGCGGAGGCCGACCGCACCATGGAGCTGATCCTCCGACATGGGATCAACCACATCGATACGGCGGCCAGCTACGGCGAGGCGGAAGTGCGATTGGGGCCGAGGCTGGTGGAGCATCGGGACTCCTTCTTCCTGGCGACGAAGACCGGGGAGCGGACGGCATCGGCCGCGTATGATGAGATCCGGCGCTCGTTGGAGCGGCTACGGGTGGAGCGGATCGACCTGCTGCAGCTTCACAACCTGGTCGAGCCGGACGAGTGGGAGACGGCGATGGGGTCGGGCGGGGCGCTGGAAGCGGCGGTGCGGGCGCGGGAGGAAGGGCTGGTCCGCTTCCTCGGCGTCACCGGCCACGGCGTGACGATCGCGGCGATGCATACGCGCTCGCTCGAACGGTTCCCCTTCGACAGCGTGCTGCTGCCCTACAACTACCCGATGATGGAGAACATCCCCTACGTTGCCGACTTCGAGGCGCTCGTCGCTCGCTGCCAGGAGCAGAACGTGGCGGTGCAGACGATCAAGGCCATCACCCGCGCCCCGTGGGGGGACCGGCCAGCGACCGCCGCCACCTGGTACGAGCCGCTGCGGGACCAGGCCGCGATCGACCTATCAGTGCATTGGGTGCTGGGCCGGCCGGGCGTCTTTCTCAACACGGTCGGCGATATCGAGATCCTGCCCCTGGTGCTCGATGCCGCCGAGCGGTTCCGGGCGCGGCCGGCGGACGAGGAGATGCGGCAGCTCAGCCGGCGGTGGGAGCTGGAGCCACTGTTCGTGTGAGGCGCGGCCGCGGCCCGGAGGGGTGGTCAGGTAACCGCTCGGTTGATGCCGAGCACGCATCGACACGTCTCGGTCACGAGGTCGTCGATGGAAGGCGGCGGGGGCTCACCCGCGATCAGGTGACGGCGTCCCGCCGCGTATGACACATCGATCAGGGCGAAGATGACTCGCCGCAACGCCGCCGCGTCGCTGTCCTGACCATAACGGCGAAGCGCGTGATCTCGGATCGCCGTGAAGACATCGGCATTGAGGGTGGCCAACTCCGCCCCCAGCTCGTGCGGCCATCGCGCGGCGAGCTCCTCACTCCGGTAGAGTAAGAGCACTTTGGCCTCATCGAGGTGCTCGCGCGCCCAGCGGACATTGTAGAGTGCCGCTCCCAGCGCCGCCGCGTCGAGGTCGTCGTGGCCGAGGGCCGCGATGAAGCCCCGCTGGAAGCGCTTGATCGTCCGGATCCAGAGTCGCGCCAGCAGCAAGTCCCGCGACTTGAAGCGGTAGTAAATCGAGCCGCTCGGCGCGCCCATCAGGGCGGCGATGGCGCCGATCGTGGCCGCCCCCGGGCCTCCGTCCGCTACCAGGCGTAAGGCGGCGTCGAGGATCTGATCCTCGGTAAATTTTGCCGGTCTCGGCATCTCGTTCCTCCACTTGACAGCGCTCCCCGGCCGAGTATTATAGCAGATGAATTCTAGAATGATGATTCTAGAACCTGATGCAAAGATCGTTGGGAGCGGTGACGATGGCGCGGACGGGCGTCTGGCGAGCCGCCGGCGAACACCGCTCGGTGACGAACGATCAGATTGAGGAAAGGGTCTGATATGGCGGCGGAAATGGGCGGCGTGGCGACGGCCCCGGCACGAACGGCGTCCTCCGGTTGGCGGCGGCGGTGGCCGGAGTGGGCGGGATACGCGGCGGCCGCGTGGTCGCTCGGCTATGGCGTCCTGCTGCTTGGGCTGTACCGCGCGCTCGGGAGCGCCGGGTTCCCCTTTGGGGCGAGCGATCCGGGGGCCGTGCTCTCAGCCTTCGGCGCCCTGCGGGCGGCGACGGCCGCACCCGTGATCATGGTCCTGGGGGTGGTCGGGGCCACCGTGGCCCTGGTGATGGCCCGGACGCGGCGGCGCGGCATGCTCCGGGCGATGCTGCTCGCGTTCGCGTGGAGTGCCGCCGTAGTGTTGATCCTGGTGGTTCCCGACTACCGCCTGCTGGCGACCCTGGGCTACCTGCCCCTGTATCTGATCGGGGCGCCATTCGGCTGGCCGGGGGGGAGCGTATTCGACGCGATCACCTGGCCGGTGGCGAACCAGCTCCTCTGCGTCGGCGGCGGACTCTTCTGGGCGGCCGCGGCGGTCGCCGACCAGCGCCGGAGCGGCGTCGCATCCAACAACGGCGACCGCATTGGTGCGGCCGCGCGGTGGACGACGCCCGCCGCGGCGGCGAGCTGGGGCCGGTGGGCCACCGCCGTCGCGGTCATCATCCCCCTCCTCTACGCCGCGACCCGGTGGGCGTGGGCGCTGGGCATCCCCCTCGGGATTAGCGAGGAGCTGTATCGCGAGGGACGGGCCACCGGCCTGTGGACGGCCGGAGCCGGTCTCGCCACGGTGGCGATCGGCGGCGCCGTCCTCACGTTGGGGCTGGTGCAGTGGTGGGGCGAAGTCTTTCCGCGTTGGATCCCGGTCCTCGCCGGTAGGCGGGTGCCCCCGGCCCTGGCGATCGTTCCCGCCGCGCTGGTCGCGGTCGCGGTGACGTCGGCCGGACTGATGTTCGTCCGGTTGACCCTGCTGGGCACCATCGGCGAGGCCTTCACCTTCATCGACTCGGTCGACTGGGCCGCCCTGGCGCCGGAGCTGCTGTGGCCGTTGTGGGGCGTCGCCCTGGCCGCGGCGACGGTCGCCTACTCCTACCGCCGGCGAGCCCAGGATGCCGACCCGAACGGCGGCCCGGTCAGAGACGATCCAAGCTAGGGTGCTCGAGCCGGCCGTTTACGATATCGGAAATTCGTGCCTGCTCGATACCGTATTGGTCGGCGGCAGCCGCTGGGGGTAGCGGCGCGCCGATTCCCAGCATGAGGCCTTGGTCCGTGACCTGCCGAACGACCTCCTCCCAAAGGGGTGCCACGTCGGCGGTGCTTAACTGCGGATTGAGCCGCACCCACTGCCTGTGCGTGTCCGTGATTATCCCTGGAAGACGGATCGTCGGTCGCGCGAACCCGCGGGGGGCCAGCGAATAGGGAAGGCACGGGAAGAAGCTGAACATTCCCTCGACGCGAGCATCGAACGTCGCGCCGGTGTAGAGGCGGTGGCTCCGGGTCGGGTCGTCAGTGTTCACGTACCACGGCGCGAGCGTGACCGCCTCGTATGTTGCGGGGACGCGACTCCGCAGCCGGCCCTGGTGGTCCCGCTTGGTGTGGTCGATGTGGTCGGCGACGACGAACACGGTATCGACGACGAACCGGGACTCCTCACGGCAGGATCCGAAGAGGATGACCGAGGCCCGCGCGAGGTGGCGCAGTTGGGTGGGGCCTCTCTTCGTGTGCTGCAAGCAGCCGGTGTAGCGGAATCGATCCCCGAACACGAATGGATCGGTGTTTTGACGTCCGCTGTACCATGCCTGGTCTGGGTCGCCTTCGGGTAGCACGAAGTAGGGTTCGTAAATCCAGCGCGGGCCGTCGGGGAGCGGCGTGCCGATCTCCACGACTGCGACGGACTCCGGCTCCCACTCGCCCCAGAAGACGATCTCGCCGTCTTGAACTTGGGCGCTGGGCGTCTCAAGGAAGCGCCCTGGGCTCTTCAGGAACTTGCGCCGGTGGTCTCTCCGATTCCAGGTCTTCACCCGTCCCGCGTCCGGCTCGTGCTCGCCGCCGGGGTGGAGGAACTGGACGAAGCAGAGCCTATCGTCCACCGACGTACTCCGCGACGCGCTGGCCGATCTCGCGCTTCGCCGTGGTGCTGACCATCCCGAACGGCTTCTGAGCTGCCCGTCCAAAGACGATTAGCGTCTTCCGTCCCGGAACGACCTCCACCTCTCGTGCGTCCACGCGGTACGGGTTGGCACGCTCGATCTTGTGGATCGTCTCCCAACAACCCAACGGCGAGAAATCGAGGCTAGCCAGATGCTGCTGGGCGACCGAGACGAGGATCACGTCCGGAGCGAGGTGACGGACCAGTCGGTGCCACAGCCTCATGCCGGCCAGCCCTAGTATGCTCCGCTCTTGCGTCAGCTTGCTCCAAGTCGGAGCGGTGGCTAGGGGGGAGAAGAGGTCAGTGTGCAGTGCTACGTTCGTCCGTCCATCGCGGTAGCCGGCCTCCATGCCGTCGAGCAGCGGTTCCAACGTCCCGAACCAACCCATGTACGGGTCGCAGCGGAAGTAGTCGTTCAGGGCGGCGAGGTATTCCGAGTTGGAGCTGCCGTTGAGGATGTCAGGATAGACATGTTGGGCTTTGGGGAACCGCTTGAATGGATCGTCGATGGGGAACTCCGCCCACGATGGATTGAGCCCGACGGTGATCACCTTCAGCGGTGACCGGGAGTACTGACCGCTGTCCCCGAAGTACAGGATCGGGATTGAAGGCCTGACGACGCATGAGATGTCCTCGGACCCGTGGTAAAGGTGCCAGGCCTCCGCAATGAGCGGGTCCATCGTTACCTCATGTTCCGCTATAGCCGACCTGTCCCTCGAAAGCCGATGTCGGGGCGAGGTGTGCTGAGATGCAAGCCGGCAGCGCTCGCCAACTTAAGGAGGCAATCCAAGGTGAGGCGGTCAAGTCGGCCGTTCATGACTTCGGAGATGCGGGCCTGGTCGATGCCGAATCGGTCGGCGGCTTCCGTCTGGGGCAATCCACGGTCCCGAATGACCTTGGTAATGCTTCATGCGAGCTGAGATTTCGGCAGCAATTCGTCCGCGTCCTCAACCCCGAGATCAGCAAAGATGTTGTCGCTAACGCGTGTGAAGCGAACAGGTCCAGTGCTCATCGCGCTCTCCGCTCGGTGTAAAGCTGTTCTGCTTCCCGGAGCCGACGATTGATCAAGTCGATCTCCCGTTCGGGAAGCGATTTGTGATGACACTATGCAACCATGTTACCGAGCCAGTCAATGGGGAAATGCCGGCATCTGGAGCGGACGAGGCCTCGCCGAAGCTGCACGTAATCATAGCGATGTGGAACAATTGCTCACCAAAGTATTCGATTGGATGGCGGATGACTTCGATGGGACTCAGCAAGTGTACGCTCCGCTTGAACCATGTTGATCAGTAGAGCCTGCAACAAGGCGCGCAGCCAGAAAGGGATCGCCAAATTGTGGAATACCTTGAAGACTTCGAGCTGATTCGCTCCAAGCTTGCCGGGGCAACTCTTACCGAGGTGATAAGCGGAAGGATAGATCCTGACATCGTGTCCTTGGCCAACGGAGTGTTTGATCAAATCCGCGCAGGAGAACGCCTACCGCTCGACATCTTCACACTGCAAGATGCATTGGAAGATGCCGAGCAAATGTGGGGCGTCACACCGCGCGACCTCATCGCGTGGGGCCGTCAGCACTTTCCAGACGACCAGCACTTACCATACCTAGTCGCGGTCTTTGCACTGATCTTGTTTCCCAATGAGAATGACTTCTGGATAGGTCTTGGGGAGGTGGATCGTAGGTGTGGGAAGCTGCCGCGTGACGACGATGGCCTACTTGACGTAGGACTGGCTAACGCTACGCCGACGCGTTCGGGTGTCATAGTTGGTTCGCACTTGCTGCGATATCATCCATGGCTTGGTCGCTACAACTTAGGTTTGTCGGGCGGTTTCTTTGAGTGGCTAATGTCCATCGCCAGGCATCCCGCGACTTCGACATCCTTTCTTGGTCTGCGAATCGATCCTGACGTTGTCATGGATCGAAGGCATCTCCGGGAGATTTTTACCCGAGAGTACTTGCGCGGGCCAAAAGGGATCTCGCTGGATCAACTGAACGATCCCGGCTTCCCCGAGCATGTTGACGGAACGGTGACCGAGTATATCCGCATCGACCCCGATGGGGACCTTAGATTGCTGGGGATGGACCTGGATCGTTTACAGGTTATGTGGAGCTTTCGGGACGGAATCAAATCCGTGCAATTTGAGGAACTCGTCCCAATTGCGGCGAAGGAGTTTGGTGGCTACCCCTATGTCGGAAATCGATACATTCACGCGCAGTGGCATATTGAGGATCAGTGCTTCAGGCATCTGGATGGAGCGGTCAAGATCTACGACAAGCAGCGGTACAGCGCAAGATTCGACCATGACTTGCGCTACCGCCAACCTGATATTGAAGCGGATTCCTACCTCAAGCTTTTCCGACTCGACGGAAATCTCCGACTGGACTTCTGGGCGCAGTTGATCACTCGGTACTTTCGAAACAACGAACTGGTGATCGAGTATCTGGGTGGAGTGCAAGAGGCTGGCGAAGACGTGAGATTATCCATGGTCCGTGAGCGTGTTACCGACCGGGATTGTCATTAAGGACGTGCAGATTGCGTCTACATCCTAGTTCGTGCGGCTCGGACCTATCGAGGACAATCCGACAATTCCATCTCAACGTTTGTCAGTGGCGGACTTTTGATCGAGTTCTGGGTACGTGGTAGGGCGGGGTGGATAGGGATTGGGGTCGGTTTTGGGGCGGCTGCCGCGTTTGCCGGTGTCGGGGATGACGGTGACGCCTTCGCCGGGGCGGTGCTTGGTCCGCGGCTCCTGATCGTCCGGTTGGTCATTTGGGTTGTTGGCGGGGCTCTGGCTCCGGGGTGTTTGGTTTGGCATGGGGGGCCTCCGAGCCTTCGAGGAAGTGGGCGTAGGCCATCACGTCGTGGGCGACCCAGACGCCGAGGCTGTCGACGACCGGTTTGACAAAGTTACCATGGGCATCGACCAGCCAGGCTTCCTGCAAGTAGATGTCCGGCCGTTTGGGGTCGAGCGAGGCGAACGAGTCCTGGCCGAATTTGCCGGCGATGATCCCCTGGTTGTCCTTCAGGTGGATGCGGACCCAGACGCCGTCGTGCTCCTGGGCGGCGTAATCCCAGGCGCTGGGGGTACGGTCGTAGAAGCCGAGGCCGAAAACCTCTAGGACGCGGTCGACCGGGCCGCGGGCGATCAGCCAGCCGAGGAAGGTGCCGGACAGGATCGGCAGGGCGACGCAGACGAGCAACGCCCACTGCAAGAGGGCCGAGAGGTTCTGGAGCAGGGTGCCGGCCACGTAGTGGTTGACGATCGTGATCGTGCCCAGGGGTGAGCCAAGGAGCTGGATGAGGGTGCCGGCGGTGATGGTGGTGAGGACCAGGCGCAGCTCGCTGGTCTCCCAGGCGTAGGCGACCGAGCGGCGGACGACGATGGTGAAGAGGTAGCCGGGGGAGATCACCAGGGCGATGATGAGCAGGGCCTCGATGCTGGTCGGAAGCACGTAATCCATCCTTGGCCCCCGCTGCCGGTGATCGTCGCCGTGCGCGTCGCTTGGCTGAGCTTAATGCATCGCCACGACATCTTGCGGCCTCCAACAATGAACAGCGTTGCGGCCCGCTCGCGCACCAGGCCGAGCATCGTCATCCGGCGGGCGCCCCCGGCTGGGCGGCCGTGCTCACCTCGACGGTGTCGACGATCTCGGCGGCCGGGGTCTTGATCGACACGATCGAATCATTCTATAGTACTGGAACGTTAGTTCTGGATTAGTCGGTGCTCGTATCTGAGAACTGGAGGGTCGAGATGGCTGAGGTCGTGCTGTTTCATCATGCGCGGGGGCTGACTCCCGGCGTCGTCGCCTTCGCCGATGAGTTGCGCCGGGCTGGGCACACCGTTCACACGCCCGACCTGTTCGCGGGCCGCACCTTCGACAGCGTGGAGGAGGGGGTGGCTCATGCCGGGGCGATCGGCTTCGGTGAGGTCATCGAACGCGGCGTGCGGGCGGTCGAGGGACTGCCCGCCGGGCTGGTGTACGCCGGCTTCTCCCTCGGCGTGCTGCCGGCCCAGCGCCTGGCGCAGACGCGGGCCGGGGCCCGCGGCGCCCTCCTCTTCGATGCTTGCGTTCCGGTGTCGGAGTTCGGCGCCGCCTGGCCCGACGGGGTGCCGGTCCAGGTGCATGCGATGGATGCCGACCCGTTCTTCGTCGGCGACGGCGACATCGACGCCGCCCGGGCGCTCGTCGCCGGGGCGGCGGCGGGGGAGCTGTTCCTCTACCCCGGCGACCAGCACCACTTCGCCGACAGCTCACTATCATCGTACGACGCGGCCGCCGCCGCGCTGTTGACGGAGCGGGTGCTGGGCTTTCTCGACGGCGTCAAGGAGCGGGATGAGCATGGACGGCCGGAAGTGCCCCTCGCGGGCGACGAGACCGCCACCCTGCTGGGCTTCCTGGATTACCAGCGGGCGACCTTCGCGTGGAAGTGCGGCGGGCTGGATGCGGCCGGCCTGAGGGCAACTGTCGGCGCCTCGTCGATGACGTTGGGCGGGATGCTCAAGCACCTCGCCTACGTCGAGGACGACTGGTTCTCGCGGACGCTGCACGGGCGAGACATGTCGCCCCCGTGGGACACGGTGGACTGGAAAGCCGATCCCGACTGGGAGTGGCACTCGGCCGCCGAGGACACCCCTGAACAGCTCCAGGCGCTGTGGCGGGACGCCGTGGCCCGCTCTCGCTCCCTGGTCGCGGCGGCGCTGGCCGATGGCGGCCTGGACCGGCTGGCCCGGCGTACCTGGCCCGACGGCCGGGCCCCCAGCCTGCGCTGGATCGTGGTCCACATGATCGAGGAGTACGCGCGGCACAACGGCCACGCCGACCTCCTCCGGGAGTCGGTGGACGGCCAAACCGGGGAGTGACCTTGTATGAGCGGATCTGGCCGCGGCAGTTTCATGTGGCCGGCGGCGTCGAGGACTGGCGAGTGGTGTTCGAGGGGGCGTGCGCGCACGTTCGCACCGGGTCGTTCGCGGCGGGCGTCGCCCTGGTGGACGCGATCGGAGGGCTGGCTGGCGCCGCGGGCTATCGGCCCGACATCGATCCGCGGGCCGAGGGCGTGACCGTACGGCTGATGCTCGTGAGGTGCTGGTATGCGAATTTGGGACGTATCGGCAACGATCGTATGTCGCCAGCATTTGCTGGGCGGGCATCGGGATTTGCATGCGCCGTGGCAGGTGTTGACGCTCGGCAAGTCGGGGTAGCGGGACCGCGGCCGGCGTGCCTACCGCGAACACCGAACCAGCCTGACCTTATGAGCTGGCCGGCTTGGCCGAACGAGGGCGCTGATTGACATTGAGGTCCGGATTGTCAATGATCGGGCGATGCGTGACCTTGAGTGGGTGGGATCGAGCCAGAGGGATTTGCGGGCGTTTCCGAGCGAAGTCCGTCGCGCAATGGGGTTTGCGCTCAGGATCGCGCAAGAAGGTGGGAAACACCCGAATGCTAAGCCACTCAAGGGGTATCATGGAGCCGGCGTCTTGGAAATCGTCGAGGATGACGATGGTGATACTTATCGTGCGATGTACACGATTTCGTTGCCAGATGCGGTATACGTCTTGCATGCCTTTAAGAAGAAGTCAAAGCAAGGCAAGGCAACGCCGAAGCAAGCGATCGATCTGATCAACGCACGGCTCACCATTGCGCGACGGCTTTCCGCGACGAGAATTAACGCGGGAGAGTGAGGAGCCGCTGATGAAGCAATTCGCGGAGACGACGGCCAGTAGCGGCAACGTGTATGCCGACCTTGGGTTTGACGACCCTGAGGCAGAGATGGTGAAGGCGGAGCTCGCGATTGTCGTCTCGCGAACTATCGGCCAGCGGCAATGGGCAGCGGATCAGGCGGCGCGGGCGCTGGACATCAAGCCTGGCGAACTGGCGGCAATTCGCCGCGGGCGACTGGGCCGGACCTCGCTCCAGACGTTGATCCAGGTGCTGCGGCGGATGCGCTTCGACGTCGAGATCGCGGTTCTGCCGACGACTTCCACCGAAAAAACTGGCCGGTTCGGGGTCCGCTCGCCTTCGTCAGCCGTCGATCAAGGCGACATGCCTGCAGATGGAGCATTGCCGCCGCCTCGGGTGAGAGACGAGGAAGAGCAAGACGTGGTGCTCCAGGCCCAGGGAGCCAATGGTCGGGACCGGTGGCGCCGGCCTTCTATCGGCTGATCCTCTCCGTAACTCGGACGCGAATATGCAAGGATCTAGCCCATGCGGATTTGGGATGTGCCGCCGGCGGTGTTGTGCCGTCAGCATTTGCTGGGCGAGCACCGGGAGCTGCATGGGCTGTGGCGGATCCTGACGCTTGACAAAAAGGGGTACGCTAAGCATCCGGAGACGATGCGGTGGCGGGGCAAGCAGCGGGCGCTGTTCCCGCGGCACGCGGCGCTGGCGGTCGAGAGGGAGCGGCGCGGATACCGGCATGCCAGTCCGCTCGACCCGCTGCTGGCGACGGGCGCGGCGGTGCAGACTAACTATGTGGACTCACCGGAACGGCAGATCGTGCTCCTGCGAGGGAAGGGGTGCGCGTGCTCGGTGGCGGAGATGGCGTCCGCTGAGAGAACGCCGCCCACGGGCTCTGAGCCAGCGTGACGGCGTCGATCCGTCCAATCGGACCGGGCGCACAACCAGGCGAATGATCGGACAATCAGACGCATCCTGGGCGCGGCGGCCGAACGTGACGGACCACGCCGGCGATCGCTTGGCGCTGGCCTGATGATGGGGGAACCGGGAGGAGACCGCTCGCATGCTCGACGAAGGACGGTTACTCGCCGCGATGCGCGGGGACGAGGATGTCGCCGCGCTGTGCCAGGCAACGGGGAACACGCCGCGGGAGCTGCATGAGGCGGTCGGGGCCGATTTGCGACGGCGGTTGCCGCCATCGGATCTCCGGTTGCGGGGCGGCGTCAGCGGACCGCTGGAGATCGTGCGGGATCGGTTCGGCATCCCCCATGTCTCGGCCCAAACGACGCCCGATCTCTTTTACGGGTTGGGGCTGGCGATGGGGCAGGACCGGCTCTGGCAGATGGACGTCTTCCGCCGTCGTGGCCAGGGGCGGCTGGCCGAGATCCTGGGGGCCGAGCATGTCACCTCGGACCTGACTCACCGCACCCTGCAATCCGAGGCGCTGGCGGCGCGTGACGCGGATCTGTTGGACGAGGCGGAGTTGATCGTCCTCGATGCTTTTGTTGGCGGCGTCAACCGGACGCTGGCCGAGAGTGCCGGGCGGTTGCCGATCGAGTTCGACCTGCTCGGGTACGAGCCGGAGGCGTGGACCGCGCGGGACATCCTGACGGCGGCGCGTGGCTTCTGGTGGCTGCTCAATGGGCGGCTGACAAGCATCGTGGCGGGGGAGGTTGGCGGGCGCTGCTTGCCGGCGGGGCCGCTGCTCGATGCGTACCTGACACCGGACGACGCGGATGAGACGATCGTGCCGGGCTTCGCGACGGACGGCCAGGCCGCGTTCGGGGCGGACTCCACCATGACCGGCAGCAACAACTGGGCGGTTGGGGCCAGCCGGACGGCGTCGGGCGCCGGGGTGTTGGGGAGCGATCCGCACCAGCCGTTCGCGGTGCCCGCCAACTGGTACGAGTGCCGGTTGCGGGGGCCGGAGGACGATGCGGTGGGCGCGGCCTGGGCGGGCATGCCGGGGCTGTTCTTCGGTCGCAACCGAGACATCGCCTGGGGTCTCACCAACAACAACGTGTCGTTGCGCGATCTCTACATCGATGAGACTCATCCCGATGACCCCGCTCGGTACCGGGACGGGGATCAGTGGCGCCGCTTTCGCGAGCGCCCGATCGAGGTTGCGGTCCGGGGCGGTCAGTCTGAGTCGATGACCGTGCGGGAGACGACGCGGGGGCCGGTCGTCAATCACCTGATCCCGGCGATTGATCCCGCCGGCGACCCGCCGCTGTCGCTACGCTGGGTGGGGATGGAGCCGGTGGCGAACATCGGGCCGTTGCTGCGGATGAACCGGGCCCGGGACTGGACCGGGTTCCGGGCCGCGCTGGAGCCGTGGGCGATCCCGACCTTCAACTGGGGGTTTGCCGATCGCGCCGGCCGGGCCGGCTACCAATGCACGTCGCGGGTGCCGATCCGGGGCCGCGTCACCCGGGGCTTCCGGGAGGCGAACCGGCCGCGGGATGCCTGGCGCGGCTACATCCCGTACGACGAGATGCCCCGGATCGATCCCGGCGCGGGTTTCATCGTCAGCGCCAATAACTCGACGGTGGGGGACGCCTATCCGTATGCCTTCACCGGCGCCTTCGCCTCGGGCGAGCGGGCGCGGCGGATTCGGGTCACGCTCGAGGCGGCGGGGCGGTTCGACGCGGCGGCGTGCCAGATGCTTCAGCTCGATACCTACTCGCGGCACGCCGATCAGGTGTGTGGATCCCTCCTGAACCGGACCGCCGGACACGCGGATGACGAGGTTCGGCTCTTCGTGGAACAGATCGAGAGTTGGCCCAATCGCTACGAGCTGGACCAGACTGGCCCGGTCTTCTATGAAATGTTCATGCGCCTCTGGTCGCGGCGGGTCGCGAGCGAGCGCTTCCCCGAGCATCTGCTGGGACTGGTGAGCGGCCAGGGAGCGATCGTGGCCCGCCTCCTGGCGGACGACGATGTGCCCTGGTTCGCGGGGGACAAGAACGAGATCATCCTCGAGACCATCCGGGAGGCGGTGCGGGAGGTACAGGCGCGGTTTGGCGAGGATCCAGCGGGGTGGGCCTGGGGCCGAATCCATCTGGCGCATTTCGAGCACCCGCTCTCGAACGAGGTGCTCGCTCCCTTCTTAAATATCGGACCCATGGGCATCGCCGGCACGGGGACCACGGTGCGGAACACGGGCCTGGGCGAGGCGCCGCTGTTCCACGCCGCCAGCGGCGCCGAGTACCAACTCGTCGCCGACTTAGGCGATGACGAAGGAGTGCTGGCGAATCAGAGCCAGGGGCAATCGGCCCAGCCGGGCAGCCCGCACTATGGCGACCAGTTCCCGCATTGGGTTGATGGAACCTACCACCGGGTGGCGCTTGATCGAGCCGCGGTGGAGGCGGAGCGGACGGCGATGGTGCTGATTACGCCAGATGGAGCGGATGCCCCATGAATTGCTGCAGCCAAGCGTCAAGTCGGGTGCTCCCCGCATCCTCACGACGGCGGGGAGACCTCCGTGTGCCAGGGTCGCCCAACCCCGCGTTGACGGGATTCTCCCCCGGCGTGCATCATGCGGGAGGGACAATGGACACATCGGCGGAGACAGACGACGCATGATGGCCGGCTCGGCTGAGGCCCGCGCTCCCGAACCGATCTCGCTTACGCCATTTCCGGTGGGGGCGCTGGCGCCTGCCCGCCCCCCGGTACCGTTGAACGACATGATCGGCCGCGATCAGGAGCTTGCCGCCTGTACCGCTCTGCTCCGTGACCCGACCGTGCGCCTCGTGACCCTGACCGGCCCCGGTGGCAGCGGCAAGACCCGGCTGGCGCTCGAAGCCGCCCGGGTGCTTGGCGCCGAGCGGGCGGATGGCATCGCTTTCGTCTCCCTGGCGGCGATCGCCGATTCCGGCTTCGTGCTACCGGCCATCGCGCGGGCGCTCGGCTTGCGCGATGCCGGCGGCCGGACCGTCCGGGCCGGACTACGCGATGCGCTCGATGGTCGCCGGATGTTGCTGGTGCTCGATAATTTCGAGCAAGTGCTGGAGGCCGCGGTTGACCTCGCCTGGTTACTGTCGGAGTGCCCGGAGGCAACCGCGCTGGTTACCAGCCGGACGCCATTGCGGGTCACCGGCGAGCGTCCGGTTCCGGTGCCGCCGTTGGCCCTGCCGGCCGAAACCGAGCCGGCCGCCTTGGCTGCCGAAGCCGCGTCCGTGCGGCTCTTTGTCACCAGGGCCCGTGCGATCCGCCCCGGTTTCTCGCTCACCGAGGCCAATACGCCGGCGGTCGTTGCCATCTGCCGTCGCCTCGATGGCTTGCCGCTGGCGCTGGAGCTGAGCGTTCCCCACCTCAGCATCTTCTCGGCCCAGGAGCTGCTGGCCAGGCTCGACCGCCGGCTGCCCTTGCTCACCGGCGGCGCCCGCGACCTGCCCGAGCGGCTGCAGACGATGCGCCACACGATCGCCTGGAGCTACGACCGGCTCGGCCCCCGGCAGCAGGCGTTGTTCCGGCGGCTCGCGGTCTGCGCCGGCGGCGTCGACCTCGACACGGCGGCCGCCCTCGGTGGCAACGACGAAGGCGATACCCTGCCGCGCGATCTGGCCGGCTTGGTCGATCAGCACCTGCTGCGGTGTGATCCGGACGCCGCCGGCGGTCCGCGCTTCTTCATGCTGGAAACGATTCGTGAGTACGCCGCCGAACAGCTCGCGGCATCCGGCGAAGAAGCCCCGAGCCGGGCTGAGCACGCGGCTGCCATGTTGGCCATGGCTGAGATGAGCCAGCACGGTCCGATGACGCTGGGAACGCGCGATTGGCTCGACCGCCTGGCGACGAATCTCGATAACCTGCGGGCCGCCGCGGACTGGCTGGAAGCAAGCGGCGCCTGGTCGGAATGCCTGCGTCTGATCTCGGCCCTGGGCCCATTTTGGGACTACCGCGGCCACCTCACCGAGGGGAGCGACCGCCTGCGCCGGGTGCTCGCCGCCAGTGCCGCGGCCATCGTGCCAGCCGCGCCGCGGGCGGACGCCCTCATCATTCTGGCCGCCCTCCAGCTGCGCCGCGGTCAGTACGCGGAGATGGAGGCGAGCGCGACGGAAGCGTTCGCGCTGGCGCGGCGCCTTGGTGACCTCGCACGCTGCTCGCACGCCACGCGCCTGCTGGGCAATTTCGCGGAGTACCGGGGGGACGAGGTCCAGAGCCGGTCCCACTACGACGCGGCTCGCGGTCTGGCTGAGGCGGCGGGCGATATGACTGCCCTGGCGGGCGCCCTCGACAACCTGTCGGACGCCGCGTTTCGACGGGGTGAGCTGGAGCTTGCCGCCGACCTGGCCCGGCAGGCGGTGGCGGCCAGCGAGGAGGCGGGCCCGCCCGTCCGTCAGGTCACGGCGCTCGTCTCCGAGGCGCAGGCCGCGCGAGCGGCCGGCGATCACCAGCGGGCGCATCGGGCGCTGACCGAGAGTTTGCGGCGCAACCGCGAGCTCGGCTACGAGCTCGGCGTTGCCGACGCCCTCGTCGGTCTGGCCGACCTCGCGGTGGCCACCGGTGAGGCCGAGCGCGGGGCGCGCCTCCTGGGCGCCGCCGCCAGCCTGATCGAACAGCACGGGGTGCCCCGCCTGCCGCACCAGGCACTGCAGCTCCAAACGGAGGCCGCGCTCCGGTCCCGGTTGGGCCCGGCCGCTTTCCTCCGGGCCCGGAACGATGGCCGCGGCGGCAATCCTGAAGACGTGATCAGGGAGGCGGAGGGGATCGCGTTGGCGGCGCCGGCGGTCTCGGTCACCCTGACGGCGCGACAGCGCGACATCCTGCAACTGATCGTGGCGGGCCGGAGTGACCGCGAGATCGGGGCCGCCCTGTTCATAGGGACCCGCACGGTGGAAAGCCATGTCCACCGCATTTTCGCCAAGTTGGGCGTGCGGTCGCGTGCCGCGGCGGCAGCCACCGCCGTCGCCACGGGATTGATTTCTGTCCCGCCGCCTGACGCCGAGTGAGCCCGGCGCCGGGTGACGGCGTCCCGCCGGCGCGGACGGTCTAGTGGCGCCGCCTTTGGTGTACGGGCCAACCAGCGAGTCGTCGGACGGTCAGTACGCACACGAGGTTGGGCGAAAATACCGTACCGCCGGGCAGTGGCATACCGTAGAATACCGGCTGTTCGGGGACCGTGGCAGCGGGTACGCTACCTGGCATGGGGAGCGCCTGTCCACCCGTGGTCAGGGTGGATCCGACCGCTCCCGGATGGAGAGAGTATTCCGTTCCGGAGGTGCCAGATGGACCCGGTGTTTTCCGCTTGCCGCGGCCCGCGCCTTCGCGGCCGCGGCCTCGCCCGCGATCCCAAGCGCCGGATTGCCGCCGTGGCGGCTGCCATGTGCCGGGAGAGCCGGCGATCGTTCCGGGGCCTGATGGCGGCCTTTCTCCTCGGAGTCAGCCTTATGCTGCCAACGCTCGCCATCGCCCAGTCCGCCTCGCCGGCCGCCACCCCGAGTGCCGCCAGCGGCGACTTCGCCGGGTTGGTCGACATCGGCGGTGGGCGCCGGCTCTACCTTGAATGCCGGGGCAGCGGCAGCCCCACGGTCCTCCTCGAAGCCGGCTATCGCAGCCCGGCCACCGTCTGGAGCGACGATCTCGTCCAGCCTGATGATCCGCGGACGATGGTGCTGGAGGGCGTCGCCAGCTTCACCCGGGTCTGCTTGTATGAGCGGCCCGGCGTCGCCGCCGTGCTGGCCGATGAGCTGCACCCGAGTCGCAGCGACCCGGTGCCGATGCCGCGCACCGTCGAGGCGATCGTGGCCGACCTGCACGCGCTCCTGCAAGCGGCCGAGGTGCCCGGTCCTTACGTACTGGTCGGGCATTCGCTCGGCGGTCTCATGGTTCGACTCTACCAGGCGACCTATCCCGACGAGGTGGCCGGGATGGTGCTCGTGGACGCCTTCTCGGAAAAGATTCGCGACCGGCTGAGGCCGGAGGAGTGGGACGCCTTCCTCGCCCTCAACGCGATGCTGCCGCCCGAGATGGCTGACTATGTCGACTACGAAACCATCGACTTCGCGGCAGCCGTCGAGAGCATGGCGGAGGCGGAGCGGCCCCTGCCGCTGCCGCTGTACGTGCTGGCCCGCGGCTTGCCGCTTGGCGCCACCGAGGAGGGGCTGGGCTTCTCGCCCGACCGGTTCGAAGCGGCCTGGCGGCTGGCCCAGGACGACCTCGCGGCGCTGTCGCCAAATGCCGGGTTCGCGGTGGCCGAGCGAAGCGCGCACTACATCCAGCTCGACGAGCCGGAGCTGGTCATCGAGGCGGTCGCCGAGGTCGTGGCCGCGGTGCGCGAACCGGGCGCCTCCAGCCCGGTGGCAAGCCCGGCCCCGTAACTTGAACGCCACGAGCGATCCACGACGGCCACCGCACAGAACGCCGCGAGTAGTTACCACGGTCTGAAGACGGGAGTCATGGATGATGAACCAAAGCCAATCGCGGATGCCAGGTCGTCCGCTCGCGGCAAGCCGGCTGTCGCGCCGGGACGCGCTTCGCGCCGGCGGCGCCGGCTTGGCGTCGGGGCTGGTCGCGACCAATCGGGTGGCCGCCGGCCACGCCCAGGAGGCTACCCCGGAACCGGAGGCCGGTGAGCGGTTCTCGCCGGAACGGCAACAGGCGTTGACGGAGATCGTGCTCTCCGCCTTGGCCGCCACCTACACTCCTGGCGCGGTGGCCGGGGTCTGGTATCCCGGCCAAGGAAGCTGGATGATGGCCGCCGGCGTGAGCGACCTCGAGACCGCCGCGCCGATGGCGCTGGACGACCACGTCCGGATCGCCAGCATCACCAAGACCTTCACCGCCACGGTCGTGCTCCAGCTCGTCGAGGAGGGACTGCTCTCGCTCGACGACCATCTGGAGCAATTCATTACTGGCATCCCGAATGAGGAAGAGATCACGCTGCGCCAGCTCCTGAACATGACCGCCGGCATCTACAACTACGTGTATGACCCGCTGATCTCCGTCGACTATGTCGAGGATCCGCTCCTCCCCTTTACGCCGGAGCAAGCGGTCGAGATCGTGCGCGCTCACGGCGAGGCTGATTTCGCACCAGGCGAGCAGACTGTCTATTCCGACACCAACTACATCCTGCTCGGCGTCATCATCGAGCAGGTCACCGGCCGCTCGGTCGCCGACGAGATCACGGAGCGGGTCATCGTCCCGCTGGGCCTGACGCGGACGAGCTTCGCCACCACGCCCGAGATGCCCGAGCCGTACATCCACGGCTACACCGCGGTGGACCCCGGCGACCCGCTGCGGGACGTCACCCGCTCCAACCCCGATATTCCGTGGACGGCGGGCGCCATCATCTCGACCCTGGCCGATCTGCGGACCTGGGCCGAGGCGCTGGCGGACGGTACGCTCCTTAGCCCCGAGATGCAGGCCGAGCGGCTCGACTTCCAGACGCTCATCCCCGAGCCGGTCTACGTCGGCTACGGGCTCGGCGTCGCCAGCGTCAATAGCCTGATCGGTCACAACGGCGGTATCCTCGGCTACAGCTCGTGGATGGTGCATGAGCCGGAGTCGGGGGCGACGATCGTCACCGTCACCAACCGGGCCAGCACGCTCGGCGGCACCGCCGATCCGATTTTCTTCGGCATCGCCCAACTCCTCTTCCCGGACCACTTCCCGGCCGCGACGGGGACGCCGGCGGCGGTGCCGTTGGGATCGGGCGGCGATCAGGACTAGGGCGATCACCCGAGCGTACACAACGAAAGGAACCCCATGCGATCACGTGTCACCGGCCGTCACACCCGGCGCAATCTCCTCAAGGGCGTGGTTGGAACCGGGCTCGCGGCTACCGTTGCCGGCCTGAGCCGGAGGCCGGGCAGCGCCGCCGGCGCCCGCTGGGCCCAGGAGATGGACTGGCAGCGGTTCGACGACGACGTGCAGGCCGCCATGGAGACGTTCCGCATGGTCGGGGTGGCCGTGGCCGTGGTTGATCGCGGCGGCGTGGTCCATCAGGCTACCTTCGGGCCGCGCGACATCGCGAGCGGCGCCCCGGTGACGCCGGAAACGCACTTCCAGGTCGCCTCGACCACCAAGTCGATGACCTCGCTGATGGTGGCCACCTGCGTCGACGACGGACTGCTCGCCTGGGACCAGCCGGTGCGCGAGATCTGGCCGGACTTCCTGGCGCCGACCGAGGAGATGACGAGCACGCTGCGGGTGCGAGACCTCCTGGGGATGGACACCGGCCTGGGCGAAGAAGACGCGCGGATCGCGTTTCACCAGGGCTACCCGACCGCGGCCGATCTGCTGCGGTCGGTCTCCCTGCTGCCGGTCATCGCCGAGCCGAACACGACGTTCTTCTATAACGGAACGGTCTACGCCACCGGCGGCTACCTGCCGGCGCTGGCCGAAGGCGCGGCCATGGCCGAGTTGGAAACGGTCTACGCCCGGCAGATGACCGAGCGCGTCTACGGCCCGGTCGGCATGGCCGCCGCCCGGATCACCGACGATCCGCGCCCCTTCGTCACCAACTACGCCACCGGCTACGGGGTCGACCTGACGCGCGGCACGAGCGTGGTGCCGTACGCGGCCGTCGGCAGCTACGCGCCGGCCGGCGGCACCCTGGCGACGCTGACCGACATGGCGAACTACGTGACGATGCAGCTCGACGAGGGCGTCTCGATCACCGGCGACCGCGTCGTCTCCGCCGCCAATCTCGCCGAATGCTGGGCGCCGCGGATCGACATTCCGCTCGCTCCGCTCGCTCCGCTCGCTCCGATCCTCGGACCGGAGGTCGTCAGCGTCGGCTACGGGATGGGCTGGAACAGCCAGACCTACCAGGACGGCCGCCGCTTCATCTTCCACGCTGGCGGCATCGACGGCTTCACCTCCTTTATCGGCTTCTTCCCGGACGACCAGCTCGGCCTGGTCGTTCTCACCAATATGATGCCGGAACCGCGCGGCATTAACTTCGGGCCGCTCTATGTCCCGTACCTGTTGGCAAACCAACGGTTTGGGCTTGGCGCCGGCATGGATGAGGTCATCGTCGCCCAGTACCAGGCCGGGGAGCAGCGGCTGACCGACCTGGCCGCCCAGGTCGAACCGATTGATCCTGAGGCGATCGCCCCCTACCTCGGCTTCTATGAGAAGGGCTGGCGGCTGGCGTTCGACACCGATGGTGAGCTCCGGCTGCACCAGATCTCCCGTGCCCTGCGCCTGCTGGCGATGCCGGATGGCAGCTACGTGATCGCCGACGGCTTGACCGCCGGCATCCCGGTTCACTTCTCCCGCGACGAGACCGGCATGCCGTGGCTGGAGATCGTGAACATCGAAACCGCGCGCTGGTTGAGCAGCGGCCCAGACGTACCGGTCAACCCGGTGCACCCGGCCGCGACGCCGGTCGTAGCAGGCGCTCCGTAACGCTGATCGTGAATTCAGGGGGTTGACAACAAGGCAATCGTCTGGCATGATGTCAGTGGTCCCGAGCGATGGGCGGTCCGCCGAAAGGCGGCCAAGCATTGGTCGGGGCCACTTTTGTGTCTCCCGGCCGTATCCCTTCCCATCCCAAGCTGATCATGACGCACGCTCGTTCCCGGTCCGACCGTCCCGCCAGGCGACGAGCTGCCGGAGCGGGTCCAGCTCCGCGCCGGGACCACCGGCGCCGATGATCAGGTGGGTGATGCCGTTGGCCACGTAGTCGTCGGCGCGCGCCACTTCCTCGGGGTCGGTGAGCAGGACCGAGCGTTCGATCGCCGCCGGGTCGCGGCCGACCCTGGCGCACCAGGCATCCAGCACCGTGCTCAAGCGCCCGATTTCGGCGGGGTCCCCGAAGCCGTTCCAGATGTCGGCGTACCGCGCGACCAGCCGCAGCGTCAGCTTTTCCCCCGTGCCGCCGATCAGGAGGGGAATGGTGCCGTTTACCGGACCGGGACGCAGCTTGCCCAGCCGGTCCTCGATGGCGGGCAGCACCACGGCCAGGTGGCGCAGCCGCTCCGGGGCGGTGCCGAACTCAAATCCGTACTCCGCGTAATCCCGCTCGAACCAGCCGGAGCCGAGGCCGAGAATCAGGCGGCCGCCGGCGATGTGGTCCACGGTGCGGGCCATGTCCGCGAGCAGGTTCGGGTTGCGGTAGCCGACGCTGCTGACCAGGGTGCCGATCTGGACCCGTTCGGTCATCTCGGCCATCGCCGCCAGCAAGGTCCAGCCCTCGAAGTGGCTCCCATCGGGATCGCCGTGGAGGGGAAAGAAATGGTCCCAGAGGAAGAGCGTGTCGGCGCCGGCCGCTTCCGCCTCGCGCCATGTCTCCCGTAGCTGGCTAACGGTGGCGTGTTGTTGAGGGGCGGTCACTCCGACCCGCACGCGCCGTGGTTGTGGTGAGCTCATGGTTGCCTTTCGGATTGGGTCGCCGCTCAATCGCCGAATGCCGCCGCGACGACGCGAAGACCTTTCTCAGTCTAGGTGTGATACACTCCGAAAGGCAAGTAGGCACCATAATGTGCGGTACACACCAAATGGTTTGTAAGGAGGAGGGATCAAGTGGCTCGAGACGAGCAAGGCCGGCATCCAAACGGCCTGGACCGCTACGACACGGCCGGACTCGAGAGCCAGTGTGCCCCGCGGCAGGCGCTCGACCTGATCGCGGACCGGTGGACCATGATCGTGATCAAGGCGCTGGCGGACGGCATCCAGCGGTACGGCGTGCTGCATCGCGAGATTGGCGGCATCTCGCAGAAGATGCTGACCCAAACCCTCCGCTCGTTGGAGCGCGACGGCCTAGTCGTGCGCACGGTGTATCCCGTCGTCCCCCCCAAGGTCGAGTACGCACTGACGCCGCTGGGCCAGACGCTGACGGAGCCGCTGGCGGCCATTGCTACCTGGGCCGAGCGCCATATGCACGAGATCATGCAGGCCCGGCGCCGGCACGACGCGGGGGATGAGGCGAAATCCGCCTGATCACTTTGGAACGCGGAGCGGTGCGCCAGCGACGCGGGAGTGCCCTCTGGGCCAATAAATTCCGCGCTGAGGGCCGAAAAGTCCTTTGGGGTGCTCTCAGGGCCACTGAGCACGATGGTTGCGCCACCATGCCACGCATTTGTGAAAACAGTATGAGACTCGCTCTAATCAGCGAAGACCGATGGCGCGTCGTCCTCGGGGCGGGGGGCGCCGTGGCGGGTGGCGGCGAGGATGAGGTCCGGCTCGTCGGTGTCCATGATGTCGACGCCGTTGCGGGCCAGGTCCCAGGCGGCGGCGGGGGAGGGGGCGAAGCACTGGACGGCGAAGCCGTGGGCGTGGGCGATGTCGCAGAAGGCGCGGTCGCAGTAGAGCCAGGACTGGTTGAGGATGTCGGCGTGGGCGGCGCGCCCGGCGTGGATCGGATCAACCAAGCGGCCGGAGTAGTTGATGGCGGCTTTGATCGCCGGGTTGCGCTCTTTGATGCGCCGGATCTGCTCGTGGTCGAAGGCAATCACGAGGACGCCGTCGGTCATTCCCA
>JALZJP010000221.1 GCA_030859715.1 Chloroflexota bacterium | reverse complement strand
CGCGTAAGGGCGCCGGTCCGCCGCGACGCCACCGGCCTCGTCACCTCACGGCGCGGACCGGCTTCGGGCCGGTTAGGGCGCCGGCAGCTTCGAGGCCAGGATGTCGAGCTGAGCGATGTCCGGGGCGCCATCGAACAGTTCGGGCGCTCGCGCCATCAATGCCGCCGCGACCTCGCCATTCAGATGGGCTTGCCGACCCGGTTCACCGGGGAAGACATCGAAAATGCCATAGGTCGAGGGGTCCATCCGAATCGCGAACCAGGCGACCGTGTCCGGCTCGCCTTCGACGATCGGCAGGGCGGCCGTCAAGAACTCCTCCACCGCCGCTTCTTTCCCCGGCTTGGCCTTAAGGGTTGCCAAGAGTCCAACCGATACCATGCGCTCCTCCTTACGATGTGCCACTGTCCCTCTATGAGTACGTTAGCGGTGCGGACGAGCGATCATCCACCGCGCCACGAGTATGGGCAACGATCCGGTCGTGGTTCGCCGCCGGTGCGCCCCGGGTGGCCCCACATCCCGCCACGGGAGCGGCGAGGCACGAAAATTGATTCCTGACCCGGTGAACGTGAGACTAGAGGCGAAGCGGCCGGGAGCGGCCGCCAGCCGGTACCCCGGGCCCGGTTTCACGCCAAGCGACCGTATCGGGAACAGAGGAGAACATGACCAACCTGAATCAGCCGGCGCCGGCAACGAACGGAACCGCGTCAACCACCGCCCTCGCGGCCGGGACGGCGGCCCCCGACTTTACCCTCAACTCGACGCTCGACCGGCCGCTGGCGCTGAGCGACTACCGCGGCCGGCCGGTGATCCTGGCGTTCTACCCCGCCGACTGGAGCCCGACCTGTGGCGATCAGCTCGCGCTCTACAACGAAGTGCTGCCCGAGTTCCAACGCCACGATGCGCGGTTGCTCGGCATCTCGGTCGACGGCAAGTGGTGCCACAAAGCCTATGCCGAGGCTCGCAACTTCCGCTTCCCCCTGTTGGCGGACTTCGAGCCAAAAGGCGAGATCGCCCGGACCTACGGCGTCTACAACGCCGAGAACGGCACGTCGCGGCGGGCCCTCTTCGTGATCGACGGCGACGGCGTCATCCGCTGGAGCTATGTCGCCCCGGCCGGGGTCAACCCGGGCGCCGACGGCATTCTGACCGCCCTCGAAGCCCTGCCCGTCGCCGCGGGGGCTCGATCATGAGTATCGCCCAAGCAACGCTGACGCCGCCGGTCACCGCCGGCGATCATCTGCTCGGGCCGGACAGCGCCGCCGTCACCCTGGTCGAGTATGGCGACTACGAGTGCTCGCATTGCGGCCGGGCGCACGTCATCGTCCATGAGGTTCTGGGACAACGCGAGGGGCGGATCCGCTTTGCCTTCCGGCACTTTCCGCTGGCGCGGAGTCATCCCCACGCCAAGCAAGCGGCGGCCGCCGCTGAAGCCGCCGCCGCCCAAGGCCAGTTCTGGGCGATGCATGACCGGTTGTTCGCCCACCAAGACCGGCTCGACGCGGCATCGCTCGTCGCCCACGCCGCCGCGATCGCGTTGGACGCGGACCAGTTCGGCCAAGTCCTTGGCCACGAGACGACTGCCGAGCGGGTCCAGGCCGATTTCCTGGGCGGCGTCCGGAGCGGCGTCAATGGCACGCCCACCTTCTTCATCAACGGCCGCCGCCACGACGACGCCTGGGACGTTGCCAGCCTCTTAGCCGCGATCGATGCAGCGTCGTAGGTGTTCGGAGTTTCGCGGCAGGCGCCCAACGTTCGTGGCCCGGTCTCTACACACGGTGAGCGGATTCGGAGCATGTCGAGCTCACGGTCAGATGCGCGGCGTGGATGGTCCCGTCGCCAAGCTCGGGGCGCCTTCTGGGCGATCTATTCCCGAGCTTGGCCGCGATAACAACTGCCGCGTCGTTGTCGCGAATGTGCGTCATCATTATCCTCACCTCAGCTGACGGCCTCGTCCAATCCAGCAAGCGAGCCTAGGGCGCGCCGGATGAGCACCGCAACCAGCGGCACCTTGTACCCGTTCTGGCTCAACGGCGTGGCCCCCGCCACGGCCAGCGCCGCGGCCTGACTGATGAGCTCGTCGCTGATCTCCGCGCCGATGAGGGCGTCTTCCGCTGCCCGGGCCCGGTGCGGCACCGGCGCCACACCGCCCAGCACCAGTCGCGCCGCCTCGATCCGCCGCCCGTCCAGCCGCATCGTCGCGGCAACACCAACGACGGCGAACGCCCACACCTTGCGATCCATCGCTTTCAGGTAGGTGCTTTTGGTCCCCGGCGGCAGGGCGGGCAGCCGGATCGAGACGATCAGCTCATCGTCATCGATGACGGTCTCGGTCCGGCGCTCGGCGGTTGGCAGAGCAAAGAAGTCGTCAATCGCGACCGTGCGCTCGCGGTCCGGCCCCCGCGACCGCACCTCCGCCGCCAGCGCCACCAACGCGGTCGCCAGGTCGGAGGGATGGACCGCCACGCACGGCTCCGCCCCGAACAGGGCATGAAGCTGGTTCTCGCCGGTCCGGGCCGGGCAGGTCTCGCCGCCCTTCAGCCAGCACTCGATGTGCGGATTCCGAAAATACCAGCAACGCGGCCGTTGCAAGAGATTGCCGCCGATCGTCGCCATATTGCGCAGTTGCGGCGTGGCGGCCACCGCCACCGCCTCGGCCAGGGCCGGATACCGCTCGCCAATGAGCGGGCTCGCCTCGAGTTGGGACAGCGTGGTCAGCGTCCCGATCTCAATTCCGGCCGCGTCTTCCCGAATCTGGCCATCCAGCTCATTGATCCGAGTGATATCGACCAGCGTCGCCGGCGACGTGATATCCGCTTTCATCAGGGTGAGCAGATCGGTGCCCCCGGCGAGCGGGCGCGTTTCGCCATTCACCCGGGATCCGATCAAGGTCAGGGCTTGGTCGATCGCGGCCGGGCTGGAGTAGGCAAATGGTCTCATCCGGATCCCTGTTGTGAACTGGTCGCTTCCCGGTTGGCGAGCGCCGCCAACAGCCGGTGCCGGGTGATCGGGCCGTCGTGGATGCGGACACCGGTGGCGGCGAAGATCGCGTTGGCGATAGCCGGCGCCGTCGGCACCAACGGCGGCTCCCCCACCCCCTTGGCGCCGGTGGGGTTCGCCTCCGTGTCCGGCACCCCGACCCGGGCATGGTCGATCGGGGGGATGTCGGCCACGGTCGGCACCTTGTACTCCTCGAGATTGGCGTTGAGCACGAGCCCGAGGTTGGCGTCCACGATCCGTTCTTCCATCAGGGCAAAGCCGATGCCTTGGGTCACCCCGCCCAGCACCTGACTGTCCACCAGGGTGGGGTTGACAATCCGGCCGCAGTCGTGCGCGGTGACGACCCGGAGCACGGTCACCTCGCCTGTCTCGATGTCGACCTCGACTTCGATGCACTGGGCGCCGAAGGTTTTCACCACCTTGTCGCTCGGGTTGGGGCCGCGGGCGCCGCGCCCGTGCAGGGTGTGCGGGGCAAACGACTGACAGACATCGCGCACCGTCATCGACCGCGCCGGGTCGCCATCGACGACGATCCGCCCGGCCCGGACCGAGAGCCGTCCGGCATCCGTTTCCATCAAGGCGGCGGCAATCTGGAGCAGTTGCCGCTTCACCTCGACCGCCGCCGCCCGGATCGCCGGCCCGACCGTGGCCAGGGTGGCGCTGCCGGAGCTGACCGGCGAGTAGGGGCCAGTGGCGGTGTCCCCGAGTCGAAGCGCCACCTGGTCCAGCGTCAGCCCCAGCTCCTCGGCCGCGATCTGGGCGAGGCCGGTCCGAGTGCCGGTGCCGATGTCCTGGGTGCCGGTGACGACATCGGCGGTGCCGTCCCCATTGAGATCGATCCAGGCGTAGCCGGGAGGATGCCCGCTCCCGGCCGGCCAGTCGTGGGCGGCGAAGCCGGCGCCCCGCCGTTTTGAGCCGGTTGGCGGGAGCGGCTGGTAATCGTCCCACCCGAACGCTTCGGTCGCCCGGTCATAGCAGAGCCGCAACCCCTCCGGCAGCGTGATCGGCTTCCCCGAGAGCTGGTCTGCTTCCACGTAGTTGCGACGGCGCAGCTCGACCGGGTCCAGCTTGAGCTGGTGCGCCAGCTCGTCCATCGCTTGCTCGAAGGCGAAGGCGGCTTCGCCATGCCCCGGCGCCCGGAAGGCGACCGCCGGCCCGGTGTTGGTATAGACGGCGACTTGCTCCGTGCGCACGTTCGGGCAGCGGTACAGGGTCTGGTACATCCCGGCAACGTTGCTCGCCTCGCCCCCGGTCCGATAGGCGCCGGCGGCCAGCTTGATGTTTGCCACGATCGCGGTCAGGGTGCCATCCCGCTTGGCGCCGAGGGTGATCTGCTGCCGGGTCGGGTTGCGATTCCCGGCCGCCAGGTTCTCCGCCTCGCGGTCGAGCAGCAATTGCACCGGCCGCCCCGTGCGTTGCGCCAGCAGGGCGGCGATGACGTCATGCTTCCAGGAGATCTGCTTGGCGCCGAAGCCGCCGCCCATATGCTGCTTGATAACCCGGACCCGGTGCTCCGGCAGTTTGAGCTTCTCCGCCACTTCCTGGCGGACGGCGAAGATCGCCTGGGTCGAGTCCCACAACGTCAGCTCCACGCCATCCCACGATGCCGTGCAGCCATGTGACTCGAGCGCATTGTGGAGGGCGGCCCGCGTCGTGTAGCTCCGTTCGACCACGACATCGGCCGCCTTCAGCCCGGCCGCGACATCGCCCCGCTCGTAGCGTTTCGGCTCACCCGCCACGTTTCCGCCATCGTGCAGCTTTGGCGCCTCCGGCCGGAGGGCGGCGGTGATCTCGGTCACGAACGGGAGCGGTTCGAGCTCGACCTGGATCAGGCGCAGGGCGTCCCCGGCGATCTCCTCGCTCTCGGCGGCGACGGCGGCGATCTCGTCGCCGGCGAAGCGCACGGTCCGCTCAAACAATTTTCCTTCCTCATACCAGGGGATGTCCGGCGTATTCGCCGCGCAAAGAACGGCATGCACTCCCGGCAACGCTTCGGCAGCCGACGTATCAACCGAAATGACCCGGGCATGGGGCAGCGGGCTCCGCAGCACCCGGGCATAGAGTTGCCCCGGCAACCGCACATCCGACGCGTACCGGGCCCGGCCGGTCACTTTCTCGTGCCCTTCCAGGCGCGGATGCGATTGCCCTACCACGGCCAGGTCGGCATCCGCCTGCCAGGTGGAGAGAGGTTCCTGTTCGATCAGCTCGATCTTGGCGCCGTCCGCGGAATCCTGCTTCGTCACATGCAGTGTCGGCACGGGGCGGTCCCTCTCTACTGGTCGCTGGCGCGCTTGCCATGTGGCCCGGCGGCTTGGAGCTCGGCCGCGCGTCGGCCCGCCGCCACGATAGTACGATAGGCGCCGCACCGGCAGAGATTGCCGGTGACGGCCCGCGTGATTTGCTCGACCGACGGGTCAGGCTCGGCATTCAAGAGGGCGCGCAGGCTCATGATCTGGCCAGGCGTGCAGAATCCACACTGGAACGCATCACGCTCAATGAACGCTTGCTGGACCGGATCGAGCTGGTCGCCACGCCCCAACCCCTCGATCGTCGTGATCTCGCGATCGGCGCAGGCGACGGTGAGCAGCAGGCAGGAATACATCGGTGTGCCGTCGACATGGACCGTGCAGGCGCCACAGTCACCCATGTCGCAGACCTTCTTGGTGCCGGTTAAGCCGAGGTCATGCCGGAGCGTGTCGAGCAGCGTCCGCCGGGGCTCGACCAGCACCCGCTCCTCGCCGCCATTGACGCGCAGCATAACGACGCTCGGCTCGATCACGTTCATCGGTTCACCTGTTCTCGCATACGGTTTGATCGTACCAGTCGTCGATCGCACGACGAACGGTTGCAGCGCACGGAACGCTTGTCCGCTGAGCGGCGGCCAGCGGCGTGATCCCTGGTGTCCCGCCTTCGCATGCGGTGTACCAGCGCCATCTCGACGCGGACAGCCGATCCCGGCTTGGCGCGTCGCATGCGTAGATGCGAACCAGATACCCGCCAGTCCGGCCGCGAGCCAAGGCGGGCCGGCCAACAGATGGAGGACGCGCTGATGGTACAGTTCGGCTACACCCTGTCCGGTGAAGAGCACCGGCCAAACGATCTCGTCCGCTTCGCCCGGCTGGCCGAGGACGCTGGCTTTGAGTTTGCCTCGATCTCGGACCACTTCCACCCCTGGATCGACCGCCAGGGCCAGAGCGTCTTTGTCTGGGCGGTCATCGGCGGGATCGCGCACGCGACCGAGCGCCTCCGGCTCGGCACCGGCGTCACCTGCCCGACGATCCGCACGCACCCCGCGATCATCGCCCACGCGGCGGCGACCGCCGGGGCGATGATGCCGGGCCGGTTCTATCTGGGCGTGGGCAGCGGCGAAAACCTCAACGAGCACATCCTGGGCGACCACTGGCCGGAGATCGATGTCCGGCACGACATGCTGGAAGAGGCGGTCGCCATTATCCGCCAACTCTGGGAAGGCGGATCCCAAAGCCATTACGGCCGGCACTACACCGTGCAGAACGCGCGCATCTACACCCTGCCCGAGGAGCCGGTGCCGATCATGGTCGCCGCCTCCGGGCCGAAGGCGGCGGCGCTGGCGGGCAAGATCGGCGACGGCTTCATCGGCACCAGCCCGAAGGCCGAGACGCTCCAGACGTTCGATGAAGCCGGCGGCCGGGGCAAGCCGAAGTACGGCCAAGCGACGGTCTGCTGGGCGGCGGACGAAGCGTCCGCCCGCGAAACGGCGCTCGAAATCTGGCCAAACGGCGCGATCCCGGGCGAGTTGGGGCAGGAGCTACCGCAGCCCGCCCACTTCGAGCAAGCGGCTCAGCTCGTGACCGAGGAGAAAATCGCCGAAGGCATGGTCTGCGGCCCGGACGCCGACAAGCACATCGCGGAAATTCAGAAATACATCGACGCCGGCTACGATCACGTCTACATCCATCAGATCGGCCCCGACCAGGAAGGGTTTCTCAATTTCTACCAGCGCGACGTCCTGCCGGCCTTCCGGTAGGCATCCTCGCTGGCGAAGGCAGCACCATGCCAAGCCGTACCACTTCGACGTCGAAGCAAACTCGGAAGCGGGGAAGCCAGGCTCGCGCCCCGGCCACAGCCGGGAATGGGACGGTCGATCGCGACCGGGTGGCGCCCGACGATCCCGAGGCCGCGGCGAAGGCGGCGGGGTTGGTCTATGCCACCGACCGTGGTCCTGGGATCACGCGGCGACGCTCGGGCAAAGGTTGGCGTTACCTCGCGCCCGATGGCGGCACGATCAAGGATACGCGGCAGATCACGCGGATCAAGGGGCTAGTGATCCCGCCGGCCTACACCGATGTCTGGATCAACCCGAGCCCCCGCGGCCACCTCCAGGCCACCGGCCGCGACGATCAGGGCCGCAAGCAGTATCGCTACCACCCGCGCTGGCGAGCGGTGCGGGATGAGACGAAGTACGAACGACTGCTCGCGTTCGGCCAGACCTTGCCAACGATTCGGGATCGGGTCGACCAGGATCTCAGGCGCCAGGGGCTCCCGCGGGAGAAGGTCCTGGCCACCGTGGTGCGCCTGCTCGAGATCACGCTGGTTCGGGTCGGCAACGAGGAATACGCGCGAACCAACGAATCGTACGGGCTGACCACGATGTTGAACGAGCACGTCGACGTGACCGGAGCGACCTTGCGCTTTTCCTTCCGCGGCAAGAGCGGCAAAGAGCATCATGTCGATCTCCGTGACCAGCGCCTGGCCACCATCGTCAAGCGCGGCCAAGACCTCCCCGGCCAGCAGCTCTTCCAGTATTTCGATGAGGATGGCGAGCCGCGCGCGATCGATTCGGGCGACGTCAACGATTACCTCCGTGAGATCAGCGGCCAAGATTTCACGGCCAAGGATTTTCGGACCTGGGCCGGCACCGTCCTCGCCGCCCAAGCCCTGCATGAGTTCACCGCGGTCGATTCAGAGGCAGAGGCCAAACAGAATGTCGTGCGGGCGATTGAGGCGGTCGCCGCCCGGCTGGGCAACACCCGCGCCGTCTGCCGCAAATGCTATATCCACCCCGACGTGCTGGACGGCTACCTCGACGGCACCCTCCAGACCACCTTGCGCCAAAAAATCGACGCCGAACTGACCGACGACCTCGCCAGCCTCACCCCCGAAGAAGCCGCCGTCCTCGCCTTCTTACGCTCCCGCCTCGCGGACGACTGAGTCGGAACCGGGCGAGGGCGTGTCCGCAAACTCTGTCGCGTCACACCGTGGCTGTTGCCGACGCCGGCGTTGGCAATGAATCACGCATACTTGACGAAATTCTTGGTAGGTATACGCTGATTCCAGTGCAACGTTCAGCCATACGCGGCCTGAGTTCGGTTTGGCGGAGGAGGGTGAAAGGTGGACGGCCAGAGGTTGGACGAGATCGCCAAGCGGTTCGCGGCCGCGGGAAGCCGGCGTGGAATGCTTAGACTGCTGCTGGTCGGCGGCGCGGGTGGGGTGCTGGCCCTGCGCGGCGCGCGCGGCATCGCGCTGGCGCAGAGGTGTCGGGTGGACGATCTCTCGGGCTTTGAGGTCTGTAGATCCGACGACAATCGCACCGTCACCTACCGCTCGGGTTCCTCCTGGATCCGCTTCCACGCGTTCCACAACAGGGGGCCGTTCTGGGACGAGGAGTCCGGCGGCGATATCAGGACCAACGGCCCGGACTACGAAGCGGCGAGGATCGATGTCCGGTACTTCGTGGGCGACGGGCAGATCTGCTCGGCGGAGAACCACTGGGACGACGAAAGAAACGACGACCAAATGAGTTCGTACGGGGACGCGGGCCTCTTCGGTACGAAAGCCATTCGCGTCGTGGTCTTGTGCCGAGCCCAGTGGAACGGGAGGCGGATCAGCGGAACGGTCTGGGCGGGCGACGAGTGTTTCGACGTAGGCTCCGATCCACTTCCCGTCGGCTATCCCGACGACTGGCCGCCGTTGGAGTTCGTTCCCCCGCCGGAGATCATCATCGAGCCACGCGGGTTGACCCTCTATTCGCGACCCGAGCGGCCAACGGCCAGGGCGCGGGTCCGGATCAGGAATACGTACGAGGTGGATAAGGAGGTGACCGTCGGACCCATCGAAATCACCGACCCCGGCGGTTCTCCCGAGACGGGGCCGATTGGCACATTCGAAAACACGGAAGGCACGTTTACGCTGCCCCCCGGCGGCGAGCAACTCATCGAAGTGACCTTTATCGGAACGGGTTTTGTTGGTTCGGCGTTCGCTCGGATGCCGGTGTCCCGGGACGGCGGCACGACCTTCGTGTTCGTAGAAGGGACGAACCTGCAAGTCGCCGTAGACGAAGGTTGAGCGAGGCCGACCTGGCGCCACGAGGAGAATCCCTCATTCACGATACGGAGCGTCTGCAAAGTGCCGGTGATGGGTGACCGGCGCCTCCGCGAGGCGTCGCACCCCAATGCGAGTGAGTCCCGCGGCACGCCAGGCAGCGGCTACGAAAGCGTGCCTACCCCGTTTGCAGACACGCCCTAGTCATCCCGGCGGACACGGAAACGGGCCGGGCCGGTGCGGTCGTAGCGGCGGGAGTTGCCCTGGTCCGGCGGGCCGCGGCGGTCGTCGCCGTCGCGGGAGACCCGGGTGCCGCCCACCATCGGCG
>JALZJP010000210.1 GCA_030859715.1 Chloroflexota bacterium | reverse complement strand
AGCCGCACCTCCGCCAGCGGCAGTCGCTCCGGCGCCGTCGCCGCCGCGGCCGCGATCCGCGCCAGCGCCGCCATCCCCTCGTCTTCCCGCGCCAGGATCGCCCCCAGGTCGGACCCAACCGTCAACCCGAGTTGCGCTCCTGCCGCTTCGAGATCAACCACCGCCTCGCCATCGATCAGTCCCGCCCGCAACGTCCCGTCATGTCCTCGATAGCTCACCAGCCGCATTCCATCCCCCTCGTTCGCTCCCGAAGCCCAACCCCGCGGACACACGCTCGTGTCCCCCAAGGATCGTGGATCGTGGAGTTGACTCCACCCCAATCAGACACCCGCCCGCGCCGCCGCCACCGTCCGGCCGGATTGATCAGACGCCCAACTCCAGCTCGGTGCCGACACCCTCGGCTCGGGCGCGGTCGACCGCCCGGCGGCCGACGACGACATCCTGGACGGCGTTGCCGACCGATTTGAAGAGCGTGATCTCGGTGTCACTGGTGCGGCCGGGGGCGGTGCCGGCGGCGACCATGCCCAGCTCGCGCGCGAACTTGCCCCGCTCGACCAGCCCCTGATCGAGGGGGATGATGAGATCGCCCGCCTCGGCCAGGGCGGCATCGACCGCATCCACCACCACCGTGGCCCGGACCACGGTTGCCGCCGGCAGCTCTTGCATCTCCGGGGTGAAGGCGCCGACCGCGTTGATATGGGCGCCGGCCGGCACGTCCGCGTCGTCAAAGACGGGCGTCCGGGAGGTGGTCGCGGTGCAGATGACGTCGGCCTGGCGGACGGCGGCCGCCGCGTCGGTGGTTGTCTCCAGCCGACCCAGTACCTCGGGCCAATCCCGCGCCAGGTCTTCTCGCAAGCGGGTCAGGATCGACTCGTCACGATCGACGGCGATGATGCGCTCGATGGGGCGGACCGCGCACACCGCCGCGATCTGGGTCGCGCCTTGAGCCCCGGCCCCGATCGCGACCAGCACTTTACTCTCTGGCCGGGCCAAGAAGTCGGTCGCGGCGCCGGAGACGGCGCCGGTCCGGAGCGCGGTCAGATAGGTGCCGTCCATGATCGCCAGCGCCTGCCCCGTCTCGGGGTCGAGGATGCAAACCAGGGCGTGGATCACCGGCAGATCGCGGCTCCGGTTCTCCTGAAAGACGGCGACGATCTTGACGCCCAGGGCATCGAGTGCCGCCACCCGGGCCGGCATGAAGAGCGCATCACCGTGGGCCTCCGGCACTGGAATGACCGTGCGCAGGGGCGAGACCGTCCGCCCCGCCGACAGCTCGGCGAAGGCGACCTTCATCAGCGCGATCGCATCCGGCATCGGGACCAACCGCCGCACATCCGTCCGCGTCAGCGCCAACATCGCCGTCCCTTCCCAGTCCCACTCTTCCGCCAGTCACGACCATCTCTCGGGAGGAGTCTATGGGGATCGCGCCTGAAACTGCAACCGCCTTTCGCCGCCGGCAATGTAGCGTTTGTACAGAACCGTGCTATTATGCACACCTCATGCTGAGCCAGCCAAGGGGAGTGACATGAACGACCGGCACCTTGTAACCCAGACGATGAAAGCCACCGATGTCCGGCTCCGGTTCGCCAGCGTCATCAATCGCGTCGCCCGCAAGGAGGCGCGGATCGTGGTGGAAAAGAGCGGCATCCCCGTCGCCGGTATCGTCACCGCCGACGATCTTCGACGACTCGATCACCTCGACCAGCTTGACCAAGCGCGCGAGGCGGACTTCGCCATCGTCGACGAGTTGCGCGCGGCGTTTCGCGACGTTTCCGACGGCGAGATCGAGCGGGAGACGGACCGCGTCCTGGGCACGGTTGGCGCGGACGAGGATGCTTCCGTTCGGTGATGCGGGCCGTTCTGGACGCCAACGTGTTGGCCCCTGGTTTCCTCGGCGCCACGAGCACATCGGCGCGCCTGATCGACCTCTGGCGACGACGCGTCTATGACCTCGTCGTATCCGAGCACCTGCTCGCTGAACTCGCCCGGACCTACACGGATGCCTACTTCCGGCGGCGGATCACGCTCGAGCGAAGTAGGCGGGTTGATCGTTTCCTTCGCCGGCGAGCGCTGCTGACCGAGCTCACGGTGACGGTACAAGGCGTTGCCACTCAGCCGAAAGACGACCTCGTTCTGTCTACAGGTCTGAGCGCGGGGGCAACTTACCTGGCGACACGCGATCGGCAACTGCTGAAACTTGGCGCCTACGAAGGGCTTCATATCGTGCCTCCCGGTCAACTCCTCGCTCTGCTTGAGCAGGAGAAACAACGCGAACCGTGATGGTCGCAACCTGCACACGCGGGGAGAGCAGTCTCGCGGAGCGATCGAGATAGGCTTGCCTTTGCCCGATGACACGATGCTCCGCGGGCAATCGGACGAACCAGTTCCTGGCTCGATCCGGGGTCGAAGGCGGACCCACGGCCGGGTGGCAACGGCGCCCGATCTGGCGGACACTGTCGACACGAACGATCTAGCAACGGGAGAGGACCAACGTGGCACTATCGGCGGAGACGACGGGCGAGGATACCGGGCCGCTGACGACGCGGGCACGGGACATCTTGCACGAGTGGGTGCGGGCCGAGAGCCTGCGCAAGCATTGCGAGGCGGTCGCGGCCTGCATGGGGCACTTCGCCCGGAAACAGGGGGCGGACGAGGATGTGTGGGTCGCGGTCGGGCTGCTGCACGACATGGATTTCGAGCGCCATCCGAACCTGGAGCTGAGCGAGAGCGGCCACCCCTTCGTCGGCGTTCGCTATCTGCGGCAGCAGGGGTGGAGCGACGAGATCACGCGGGCGATCCTGAGCCATGCCGATTACAGCGGGGTCGCGCCAATCTCGCCGATGGAGAAGACGCTGGTGGCGGTCGATGAGCTGAGCGGTTTTGTCACCGCGTCCGCCCTCGTCCGGCCCGATAAGCGGGTGGCGGAGGTCAAAGTCGCCTCGGTCCGCAAGAAGTTGAAGGACAAATCGTTCGCCGCCAAAGTGAGCCGGGCCGACATCGACCGGGGCGCCATCCTGCTAGAGTTGCCGCTCGACTCGCTCATCCAGGAAGTGATCGTCGCCTTGGCGACCGAGGCGGACCGGCTGGGTCTGGCGGGGACAACCGCGGAGGAGAAAGCCGATGCCTGAGTGGGGGACGTTGGGGCTCTTTCTGCTCGCGGCGTTGGCGCTGGTGGTGACACCGGGACCGTCGGTGCTCTACATTGTGACCAGGAGCATTGATCAGGGGCGGGGGGCGGGGGTCGCCTCGGCCCTCGGGATTGAGGCCGGCACCCTGGTTCATGTCGTCGCCGCGGTGATCGGCATCTCCGCCCTGGTGGCGTCCTCGGCGGCCGCGTTCGCGGTGGTGAAGTACCTCGGCGCGGCGTATCTCATCTCCATGGGCGTGCGGAGCCTCATCTCACGGCCGGAACCGGAAACGTTGGTCGTTCGCGCTCCCCGATCGCGGCTCCGCATCTTCTGGCAGGGGATCGCGGTGCAAGTGCTGAATCCGAAGACCGCGCTCTTCGTCCTGGCCTTTCTGCCGCAGTTCGTCGATCCGGGTCGGGGCTCGGTCATCACCCAAACCGTGATCTTCGGTGTCTTGATGGCAGTGATCGGTCTCTTTTCAGACTTGGTCTACGCCATGATCGCGGGGGCGGCCGGGGGTTTCTTGCGGCGGAGCACCGTCTTCCCCCGGGTTCAGCGCTATGTCTCGGGCGGCGTTTACCTGGGTCTTGGCGCGACGACGGCGCTGATGGGCTCCCGGGATTGATCCAATCCCCGGTTGTGCCGCCGGCATCGCGGCATCTCGCGATCAGACCCGCAATCGCAGCAGGCGGCGCAGGCTGGCGTCGATCCGCGCGATCGGGACCAGTCCGGTTTCGACCAGATCGACGAGGTAGCCGATGAGATCCGCGATCGGCAGTCGGGGCGTCACGTAGAGGAGGCAATCGAGGCCGGCGGTGATTGCATGATCGACCACGGCAAAGGGGTGGATCTGACCGAGCGCGTCCATCCCCAGGTCGTCGGAGACGATGACGCCGTCGAACTGAAGATTGTCGCGCAAGACTTCAACGACGACGCCCGAGAGGGAGCTGGGAACGCGATCCCAGGCCGGATACAGGAGATGGCCGAGCATCACCAGCGGCACGCCGGCCTCGACCGCGCCCCGGAAGGGCAAGGCGTCGGTCTCCCACCACTCGGCAAAGGGAATGTCGACCTCGGGCAAGGCGAGATGGGAATCGACCGTGGTCCGGCCGTGCCCTGGAAAGTGTTTCGCGGTGGCCCGCACCGGGGTCAGGTTGGTGCCTTCGACAATTGCCGCCACCTTGGCGGCGACGGTCGCCGGGTCCGCGCCCAGGGCGCGGCCGGCCATGAAGCTTTCCGGTCGATAGGCGACATCCGCCACCGGGGCGTAGTTGATGGCGAAGCCGAAATCTGCCAGGAACTCGCCGCGCACGCGGGCGAGGTCGCGTACCTCGTCGTTTGGCAGCAGCGCCAGCTCGGCGGGGCCTGGCACGGGGTCGCTGAACAAGCGGGTGACGGGGCCGCCTTCCTGATCGACCGAGATCAGCGGCGGCAGCTCGGGATTCGTGGCCGCGATCGCGGCGATCAGCGCCCGTAATTCAGGGGCGAAGCCGATGTTGCTCTCCACCAGGATGACGCCGCCGGGCTTCAGCTCGGTCAACCAGGCCGTTTCCTCGCTCGTCAAGGCGGTGTCGGCGACGGTGACGGTGAAGAGCTGGGCGACCTTCGCGGTCGGGCTCAACCGTTCGATCCAGGCTTCGACCCAAGCGTCGGCGGACGTCTGGGCTGTCGTCTGCTGTCCGGACCAGAGCGCGGTCGTGGCAGCCGCCGCGGCTCCGGCCGACAGGATTCGGCGACGAGTTGCTCGCGGTTGAATCGGCGACAATGTGGTGTTCCCTTCGTTGCCTTGGTTGCTCGGCACATGTCATGAGTAACCACGGCGGCGTGAACGACTTCACCTTCTACAACGCGGACGGCGTTGCCGCGTGTCGCCGGGCGACGGCGTCCCGCGCGTTAGAGGCTGTGACCACCGCGATCGCCGCCGGGATGATTTGGCTATTGGTAGCACATCCTACCCAGATTGGCGGTGAATCATCCGAATCCTGGGCGGACCGACGGAATCTCGCGCTCGTGATCGACTCCTATCGTGGGACGCATCAACGAAGGCGATGGAATGGCACACACCGCGCCACAACTGGACGACGTGGAGACGCTTAGGGGCCAAGCGGCGTTTGCCGATTTTTACGATCGCGCCTTGCCGCGCATCCATGGGTACTTCTACCACCGATGCGACCCGGCCATCGCCGAGGAGCTGACCCAGGAGACGTTCCTGGCGGCGGTCGCGGTACTCAAATCCGGGCAGGTGATTCACGCGCCGCTCGCCTGGCTGTTCGGGATCGCTCGCCACAAGCTGATCGATCACTACCGGCGCCAGGCGCGGCTGCGGCAGCGGGCCATTATCTCCTGGGATGCCTGGCGCGATGCCGGCGGCGCGGAACCGGACCTGGCGGCGGCGGCGTGGGAAGAGCCAGGCTGGCGGGACCGCACCCTGGCCGCCCTGGCGGCGCTGCCCGCGGCGCAACGGCAGGCGATGGTGCTTCGCTACTTGGACGACTATCCGGTGCTGAAGATCGCGAGTGCCCTGGGGCGGTCGACGCGCGCCGTGGAATCGCTGCTGGCCCGGGGCCGGGCCGGTTTCAAACGGGCCTACACCGAGGCCAGGACGGATGACGATGCCTGAGCGCGATCCGCTGGCGGAACTTTTTCGGCGACTCGAGCAGCCGGTGTCGCCGCCGGCGCCGTTCGCGGCCACGCTACGGCGTCGCCTGCTGACGGAGCTTGACGACGGGACCACGACAAAGGAGCGGGAGATGAGCGGAGCCGGGCTGACAATTGATCAACCACGAGTCGTGGCGCTGCCCTTACCGGGGCCGCTGGCCGCTTCGGATCGGGCGGGATCTCGCTGGCGACTCGCCGTGCATCTGATCGCGGCGGCCGGATTGGTGGTGACGCTGACCGGCGGGGCGTTCCTCGGGAGCCGGCTGCTGCCCGGTCTGCTGTCGCCGCGGCAAGGGCCGGAAGAGGCCGCGACGACCAGCGTGCCGATGCTGGGAGTGGATCCTGGCCGCACCGGCGCCAATCCTGGGCCCGCCCCGGTTGGGGCGCCGGAGCTGCTCTGGCGCGCCTTCGCCGGCGTTGGGGCAAAGACGCCGGCGATCGTGGACGGCGTTGCCTACGTTGCCGGTGATACCGGATTCGTGGTCGCCTTCGATGCCGTCTCCGGAACGGAATTGTGGCGGGTCGGCAGCGGCGGCGGTGCGGACATCCCGACCGTGGTCGATGGCGTTGTCTACATTGGCCAGGTGAGTGATTCGGAGACACTGGATAGCGCTGGCGCCCTGCTCGCGCTCGACGCGGGTACGGGCTCGCAACTGTGGCAAGCGTCGACCGGCAGCTTTGGCGGCGCCTCGCCGGTGGTGGTTAACGGGGTCGCCTATGCCGGCGGCGATCAGGAGCTGTACGCGTTCGATGCCGCGACCGGCGAGCGGCTTTGGTTGTACGAGCTTGATGCCGAACCCTGCGTCTGCACCCCACGGCCGGTCGCCGTGGCCGAAGGGATCGTTTATGTCGTCCCCGGAGGCCAGCAGCAGGCGAGCTTATTCGCGGTCGATGCCGCCACCGGGGCGGAGCTCTGGCGCTACGATGGGACGATGGCCGGTGACGACGCGCGGTTCACCGATCCGGTCACCGCGGGCGGGTTGGTCTTCGTCGGGGAGGGTGAGCTCTTCGGCACCGCCTCTGCCGGCCGATTCGTCGCCCTTGACGCGACGACCGGTGAGGAAGCGTGGACCCGCGACCTCGATGCCTCGGCGGCGCCAGCGGTTGGCGACGGTATCCTGTATGTGCAGGCACGCTCCCCTGGCGAGCTACCAGGAACGCTCAATGCGCTCGACGCCGAAACCGGGGCGGACGTTTGGGCGGTGTCAACCGTGGAGGCGTCGCTGGCGGCGCCGGCGGTCGCCGGTGATCTGCTGCTGGTTCCCGCCGGGCTGCGTGGCGGCTACGCCGACGGCTTCGATGATGACTTGCTCGTCGCCTTCGATGCCGCGACCGGGGCCGAACGGTGGCGGACTGGACTGAGGGGGTCGATTTCCGGACCGCCGGCGATCACCGGCGGTGCCATCTACGTGACGACCTACCACGAGGGCATCCTATTTGCGCTTGGCGATGACGGCCAGGGGCTGGGAGGACCGGCAACGCCGGGGACGGAGATCGATCTTTCCGGCCGCGAGCCGTGCCTGGCCGAACCAACCAGCAAGCCATACGCTGGCGACCTGGTCGGTACGCCGGCGGCCAAGATCATCTCACCCAGCCAGATCGGACCCTCCGGCCAGATCGGCGCGGAGCTGATCGTCGCCGAGATCCCGGTCGGGGAGGCCGCGAGTGAGGAGGTCGCGGCCGCGGCGAACGCGACGCTACGCGACTACGCTGCCTGCATCGGCGAGGAGCCGGCCCACCTGTATGGCTTCTTCAGCGATGGCTACTTCCAGCGGGCGGCCGAGACCATGGAGGAGCTCGGCATCATCCCCGGCGCGGAGTTCGCGGTGACGTTGCTCTTGCCGCCCTTCTCCCCATTTGCCGACTTGACGCTGCGCGAGGTCCGGGAGCTGCCGGACGGACGGATTGGCGGCATCTTCGACGGCGGCTATAGTCCGATCTTCGCCATCTTCGTTGAGCGGGATGGTCGCTGGCTGATTGACGAGCTGGGAACGATCGTTGATCCGTCATACCAGCCGCGGCCGCCGACGACGCCGCTCCCATAGGCGATCGCCCCTTTCCGACGACTCCCCCCATTCCCCCACGAGCCGGCTCACATCGAGCCGGCTCGTGGCGTGGCGCCAGATTGTGGTCGCGACACCGGACCGCGTGACGAGCCTGACGCCGGGTTAGTCGCGATCGGCAGCGCGACCGTGCTCCTTCGTGCTGGGAGCGACGAGCGTTGGCGGCGAGCCGGGTTGATTGACGGCGTTGGTGGCTGGTTCGGTGCCGCTCGCTGGCTCAGTCAGCGCATCGATCTGGTCGGGGTCGATCGTGGGCAGCAGCGCCGGCGATTCGGCCAGGGCGGCGGCGGCTTGCTCTTCCTGGACCCGTTCTAGCCGCGCCCGAGCCCGTGGTGAGAGCGCCATCGTGATTTCGCCGGACTTGATGCGGGGGTGTTGCGCGTAGTAACCGCCGAAGAGCGCCATCGAGACCACGGAAAAGATCACCAGGCCGAGAAAGTTCAGGTGGTAGCCGTAGCGGACGATCAGGATGCCGCCGGCCAGGCTGGCGATCGAGAACCCGACATTCCAGGCGGCGGATCGGAGCCCGAAGACGGACGCCCGCGAGCGCGGCGGCAAAATTTCGGCGATGAAGGTCGAATCGATCGGCCAAGCCATGCTGATGCTCGTCTGGCGGGCGACCCAGGCCAGGATCGCGACCGGGAAGACCGGCGTGAACATCAGTAACAGAAAGAATGGCACGGCCGCGACCCGCACCACGACCACCGCCCACAGCGAGCCGAACCGGCGGGAGACCGCCGGCGCGGTGAGGCCGACGACCGCCGACGACAGCCCCGCCACGGCGAAAACCAGGCCGATCGCGGTCGAGCTGGCGCCAAGTGTCGCCAGGTAGACATTGAAAAATGGGCCGACCAACCCGGCGCCGATCGCCATCAGCCCGCCAATGGCGACGAACACCGTCATGTCCCGCCGCACTTGCCGCCGGTCGCCCGCGGTGTCGGCCCGGACGTCGCCCGGGTCAACCGGGGCTTTGCCCCGGCGGGCCCCGCCCATCGCCAGCAGGGGATAGAACCCGGCGGCGGTGACGACCATGCCGAGGATAAGGGTCAGCCGGTATTGCCCGATCTCGTCGAAGGGGAGGAGATTGGGGAGGAAACCGCCCAGCAGGGAGCCGACGGTGGTGGAGATCGCGGCCGACGAAAAGGTGAGGGCCGAGACCTGCTGGCGCTGGTCGGGGCGGGTCCATTCGATGATGAAGGGCATCGTCACGGTCGCCATGTAGGCGAAGCCGATGCCGAACGCGATCGTCAGGGGTAAGAGGGTGACGGTCGTTTCCGAGAGAGCGAGGGCGACGGCCGAGACCACGAACACGACCGTGCCGCCGACGATCGTGCGCCAGAGGCCGAACCGGTTCAGGATCAGCCCCATCGAGGCCGCCGCCGCCGCCATGGAGAGGGTCTGGGCCGCGCTCAGGACGCCGATGTCGTCCTCGCGCAGGCCGAGGGCGGTCAGGTAGAGATTGAAGATGAGGACGAAGACCCCGAGGCCGACATTGGCGAGGAGATTGAAGAGGAGAAAGAGCTTGATCTCCTGGCGATAGCCGCGAATCTGTCGGAAGAAGTCCGCCATCGCTCTGACCCGTCCCCAATCTGGTCGTGGCGCCCGGCCCCTGGCGGCAGTATATCGCCGCCATCGGGACGATCGTCCCACCGGGATCGTTGAGCATGGGTACAATCGTGACAGCATTGGACGGCGGTAGGCGAAAGGAAGTGACGAGGCGTGATCGATCTCTCAAGTGACACCGCGACCCGGCCCACGGCGGAGATGCGCGCCTTCATGGCGGCGGCGCCGGTCGGCGACGAGCAACGACGCGAAGATCCGTCCGTCAACGAGCTACAGGAGCTGGCGGCAACGCTGACCGGAAAGGAAGCCGCGCTCTTTCTCCCCTCCGGCACGATGTGCAACGTGATCGCTTATGCCGTCCATTGCGCCCGCGGCGAGACCGTCATCCTCGACCAGGAAGCCCACCCCAACATCGCCGAGCGGGGCGGCCCCGCCGTCATCGGTAACGTTCTCCTACGGTCGGTCGCGGGCGAGCGCGGTATTTTTACCGTCGAGCAGGTCAAGCGGTTTATCAATCCTGGTAGCACGCATGCCGCTCGCAGCGGGCTGATCTCGGTCGAGAACACGACCAACCGCGGTGGAGGGGCGGTCTGGCCGCTGGAGCGGTTGGCGGAGCTGCGGGAGCTGGCCGACGCCAACGGGATGAAGCTGCATATGGACGGCGCCCGCTTGATGAACGCGGTCGTCGCCAGCGGCAATTCGGCGGCAACGTTCGCCGCGTGTACCGACTCGGTCTGGGTCGATCTCTCGAAGGGGCTGGGGGCGCCGGTCGGCGCGGTCCTGGCCGGCACTGGCGAGTTCATCGAGGAGGCCCGGCTCTGGAAGCATCTCCTCGGCGGCGCCATGCGCCAGGCCGGGATCATCGCCGCCGCCGGCATCTACGCCTTCCGGCACAACGTCGATCGCTTGGCGGACGACCACGCCAACGCCCGGATTCTCGCCGATGGACTGGCGACCGTTCCCGGCATTCGCCTCCTACATGCGCCAATCGAAACGAACATCGTCTACTTCGACGTGAAGGAGACCGGCCTAATGCCGGGCGCCATCGAAGCGGTCATCAACCAGCGCGGCGTCCGTATCGGCGGCGCCTATGGTCAATCGACCGTGATGCGCGCCGTGACCCACCTCGACGTCAGCCGGGAAGACTGCGAACGGGCCATCGACGCGGTCCGGGACGCGGTGCTGGTGGCGACGCCGGTCTAGCTCCGGCGCGGCAATGACGATTCGCGCCCACCGGCTGATTCACGCGGACATCAAGCGGAGTGAACGCGAACACCCGAACCCGGCAGCGACGTTGGATGTGGGGCGGGGCGATCCGTTGGTCGTTGGGGTCGCATCTTGTGGTACAACCCGTGGGCGTGGGTTTGCGCCGGTCGGGTTCTCCGCGGCGACGCATCGCGCGATGGGAGTTGAGCGCCATTGAGCGGAATTATTGATTGGCTGGCGACGTTCGCCACCGATGTGATCGATGCGCTTGGGTATCCGGGCGTGGCGCTGTTGATCTTTCTCGAGAACGTCTTTCCCCCGATCCCCTCGGAAGCGATCTTGCCCCTGGCCGGCTTTCTGGCGGGCCAAGGGCGGATGTGGCCGCCGGCGGTGATCGTGGCGGCGACGATCGGCGCGGTGGCCGGGGCGCTGGTCCTCTATTGGGTTGGCGCCTGGTTTGGCGACCGCCGTATTCGCTGGCTGGTGAACCGCTACGGAAAATGGTTCGCCGTTACCGAGGATGACCTCAATCTGGCGAACGGGTGGTTCGACCGCCACGGCGGCAAGGCGGTCCTGCTGTGCCGGCTGCTACCGATCGTGCGCAGCATTATTTCGGTCCCGGCCGGGCTGCGCCAAATGAGCCTGCCGGTCTTCATCCTCTACACCGCGATCGGCAGCGGTCTCTGGAACAGCGTGCTGGTGCTGGGCGGCTGGTGGCTGGGCGAGAACTGGGAAGCGGTCGGCGAGTACACCTCGCTGCTCGAATACCCGGTCATGATTCTCCTCGTGCTGGGAATCGCCTTGTACGTCTGGAAGCGCGTCCTCGCCAAGCCACGGAGTCGGAAGTCGGAAGTCGTCAGTCGTGAGTCCCCTTAATAATATGGTCGGAATGTCTGCCACTTCACGACTCATACGGAATCCGGTTGATTAGCAGACGCTCGGCCCGGCCGCCCGTGTTCAGTCCCGGAGGGACTTCGTGATGCTCAGCGCGGACTTCCAGTCCAGCGCATCGCCGACGCGAGAATGCGTTCCCGAAACATTCACCCGACTCACGACTCAGAACGGCCAGCGCCGCAGCTCGGGCCAGCGGCGGACGATCGCGGCGTCAACGCCCCAGACCCGGCCGGCGGGCACCAGGCTGAGGACGATCAGCGGGATGTACTCGTGAGGCTGCTCGAACGCCCAGCGATTGCTCGAAAAATAGACGAGCGCCAGGAAGAGCTGTTGGCCGAGACAGACCAAGGCCGCGCCGCGCGTGGCTAATCCAATCAGGAGGAGGGCGCCGAAACCGACCTCGATGATGACGACGAACACTTGGAAGATGCTCCAATTGGCGAGGACGACATCGTTGACGAAACCCCGGAGGAGCGGAACCTGGGTTCCGGTCGGCGCTCCTTCCCGGATGCGGCGGTCGTTCACCTCGAAGTCGAGGATGCCGCGGGCGCCGTTCATGGTGACGAGATTGGCATGATAGGCGCCAATATCGATCCGGCCCAGCTCCGGGTTGAGCTTGGCCAGGCCGTTGGCGAGCAGGATGATGCCGAAGAAGATTCGGATCACCGCCAAGCCGCGGCCAAACAGCGCCGCGTCAAGGAGCGGCCGGGCCGGCACAGCGTGGGTTGATCTGTCGCTCATCGTTCCTCCGTCGGCGGTAAAGCTCGCGAATATCCGCGACCGGGTGCCGGACCTAGCGTGGCGTGTGATGCCCCGCGGCGATTGCCGAGACGACCGCCAGCGCGTGCTCGGCGCCATCCTCCGGACCCTTGTCGAAATCTCCGGCTCGTTGCGCCATCTGGTTGGTGACGATCGCGACGCACACCACCGGCCGCTGGCGAGCGCGGGCAAACGCGTAGAGGGCGGCCGCCTCCATTTCGACGGCCAGGGCGCCGGCCGCGGCCGCCGCCGCCAGGGCGCTTGGCGTTTCCCGGAACGGCGCGTCGGTGGTCCAGGTCATACCCTGAACGAACGAAATGTTCCGATCAGCAAGACCGCCCGCGGCCGCCGTGATCTGGCCCGGATCGGCCTCGACGGACGCCTCGTTGGGCAGGTAGGCGTGGCTCGTGCCTTCGCCACGGAGAGCGCGGTCAATCAGGATGGTCGCGGGCAGCGTGAGATGATTGGCGATTTGGCCGGCGGACGTCACGCTAATCAGCAATTCGCAGCCAGAGACAAACAACTGCTCGGCAAGCAGGACCGCGAACGAGGCGCCAACCGCGCCGCCGATGATGCCCAGGTCGCGTCCCCGCCAGTCCGTTTCCCAGAGGTCCGTATGGTAGCAAGGCCAGGTTGGTGACTCGCGGGCGCGCTGGCGCCGCCGGACGTAGCGGACGATGTCGAGATCGGGATCGAGCACGCAAATAGCCGGCACCCGGCCCTCGGCCAGGCCGCGTTGCCGCCGCGCGTCGCGGAGAAGGTTCTCGGGCAGGAAGATCGACGGTTCGCCGTGGTCGGACCGCGTCAGCCCCGGTATGACTAAGGATTGGGGGCGGGACGGAGAAGCGCTCATCGTTTCCCTTGCGTCTTCAGGCGGTCGATGCCGGTTCGGGGTGTGCGGTTCGGACGATCCCGACATCAGCGCCCGCGAGTTTCTTCCCCGAGGCGGCGTGTTCACGCTATCATGGGGGCACTGACCCGTCGTGGCAAATCGTCAAAGGAGCTAGCGTTCGATGACCGTGACACAGACCTGGAACACCGCCGAGCTCGTGGCCCAAGACAAGGCCCATCTCGTCCATCCGGTTTCCAATTTGCACGCGCTCCGGCAGCATGGCCCGCTGGTGTTGGCCCGGGGCGACGATGTCTGGATCTGGGATACGGATGGCAACCGCTACCTCGATTCCTTCGCCGGGCTCTGGAACATCAACGTCGGTCATGGCCGGCGGGAGCTGGTCGCGGCGGCGGCGGAGCAGATGGCGGAAGTCGCCTTTGTGCCGAACTTCTTTGGCCTCGCCTCGCCCCCCGCGATCGAGCTGGCGACGAAACTGGCCGAGATCTTCCCCGGCGACCTGAACCACTTCCAGTTCACGTCGGGCGGGGCGGAATCGAACGAAACCGCGCTCAAGATGGCCCGCTACTACTGGCATCTGCGCGGCAAGCCGGAAAAGATAAAAATCCTCTCCCGCAAGATGGGCTATCACGGCATCGTCATGGGCGCCCTGGCGGCGACCGGGATCCCGGCCTACCACGACGGTTTCGGCCCGATGGCGCCGGGATTTCTTCACCTGACGCCGCCGTTCCAGTACCGGTTTGGGGCGGACGGCATGTCCGAAGCCGATTTCGTCGCCTTTCTCGTCAACGAGCTGGAAGAGACCATCGCCCGCGAAGGGGCGGGCAGCATCGCGGCGATGATCGCGGAGCCGGTCCAGGGCGCCGGCGGCGTGGTGGTGCCGCCGCAAGCATACTGGCAAGCGATGGCGGCGGTGCTCAAGCGGCACGACATCTTGCTCATCTTTGACGAAGTGATCTGTGGCTTTGGCCGGACCGGCACCATGTTCGGGATGGAGCAGTACGGCGTCCTGCCCGATATCGCGTCGTTCGCCAAGGGCATTACTTCCGGTTACGTGCCGCTCGGCGGCGTCGCCATCACGGACCACATCTTCGACGTGTTGAGCGAGCCGGACAAAATGTTCATGCATGGCTTTACCTACTCGGGCCACCCACTGGCCTGCGCCGTGGCCTTGCCAAACATCCGGATCATTCAGGACGAGAACCTGCCGGCGAACGCGGGCCGGGCCGGCGCCTACCTGCTCGACCGCTTGAGCGAGCTGCTTGACCGGCCCTATGTCGGCAATGTCCGGGGCAAGGGGCTGATGACGTTTGTCGAGGTCGTGGCGGATAAGGCGACGAAGGCGAAGTTCGAGCCGTCGTTCAACCTCGGTGGCAAGCTGAACGCGGCCACCCGCGCTCACGGCATCATCGTCCGGCCGGTGGCCGAAGGGATCGCGATGGCGCCGCCGCTGACGATCCAGCAGCCGGAGCTCGATTTCCTGGCCAATGCGATCGGCGCGGCATTGGACGACGTGCTGGGGTAGGACAAGTCGTTCGGCGACGCTCAGATCGGCGGCTCAGTGTCGCTAGCTTATGCGGGTTTCGGCTGACAAGCTCGGGAATGAATGGCCCAGAGGGCGCCCCGAGCTGAAGACACGAGACCCAGGGGGTTCCCCGGCTGAAAGCCGGCTGAGCTGGACGTCTGGGAGTGGCTGGAATTGAGACAACCTGAGCCGCGGCATGAATACAGAGTCCTGAATGAGTCAGAGAACGTCATGGCGACCCCGCGTTACGAACGCCGCGGCCCCGCCGGCGAAGCTGTTGGCGATCGGGTCGCTGGTGCTGGTCATGCTCATCTGGGGCAGCACCTTTGTGGTGACGAAATCGGTGGTGGCCGAGGTGCCGCCGCTGCTGTTTGCTTTGCTCCGGTTCACGGTCGCTTCTGTCCTGCTGATGATTGCCGCTCAGGCCACGGGAGCGCTGGCGGCGATGCCGCGGCCGTTGCCTGTCGGCGACTTGGCGCTGATGGGGTTGACCGGCGTCACGATCTACTTTGCCGGCTTCAATGTTGCCCTCGTCTACACCTCGGCGGCCGACGGCGCCCTGATCCAGGGCACCATCCCGGCGGTGTCGGCGCTGGCGGCGGCGGCGTTCCTTCGGGAGCGATTGGGACCAATCCGGGCGCTCGGCATCGCCGCCTCGATACTGGGGGTGGCGCTTGTCGTCGTGGTCGGCGGTGGCGGCGCCAATGCCGGACGTGGACTGCTGGGCAACGTCTTGATGTTCGGGACGGTCATCGCCTGGGCGGTTTACAGCCTGCTCGGGCGGCGGCTGGGAACGGCCGCCGGGCTGGGCGCGACCACCTACAGCACGTTGCTGGGAACGGTCTTCCTCCTGCCAGCGGCGGCTTATGAATATGCTACGCGGCCGGTGCCGCCGATCTCGGCCGAGGCCGGGCTCGCCGTCCTCTACCTCGGAGCGGTGGCGTCGGCCCTGGCCTTCTGGTTGTGGAACCGGGCGCTGACGGTCCTCGATGTCGGGCAAACCAGCGCCTTCGTCAACCTGGTCCCCTTCGTCGGCGTCGTCAGTGCGGCCTTCGTGCTGGGCGAGCCGCTCACCTCAACGCATCTGCTGGGCGGCGGCTTGATCCTCCTCGGCGTGGTCCTTTGCCTGCGCTGATCCCGCTTGGTGCCGGCTTCAGCCACAGTGCATACGGCGGCGATGGCCAAGGTCGCACACCGAAGCGATTCGGGCGCACCGCCTGCCAGGTCGCCGGCCATGACGTATTCGCCCGCTTCCAGACGTCGGATGAGCTGCTCGGTCCAGCTTGCGGTCGCAACGCGGGTGAAGCTGGTCTAGTCGAGCGGCACCTGTTCCGGCACCGCTTCGAGGGAGTCCTTGACCTGGCGGAGGAAGCGGGCGGCGGCCAGGCCGTCGAGCAGGCGATGGTCGATGCTGAGCGAGAGATTCATCATCGAGCGGATGGCGATCATGTCGTCAATGACGACGGGTCGCTTGATGATCGCCTCGGTCGAGAGGATCGCCGCTTGTGGTTGGACCAAAATCGGGGTCGAGACGACCGAGCCGAAGGTGCCGGGGTTGTTGACGGTAAAGGTGCCGCCGGCGACATCGTCCGGGGTGAGCTGCCCGGCCCGGGCGCGGGTGGTGAGATCGGCGATGGCGTGGGCGAGGCCGGCCAGGCTGAGCCGGTCGGCATCCCGGATCACCGGCACGATCAAGCCGTCGTCGAGCGCCACCGCGACGCCGATGTTGATCGCCCGGCGGTGGATGATCCGGTCCTCGTCCCAAACGGCATTCAAGCGGGGATGCTGGCGCAGGGCATGGGCTACCGCCTGGATCGCGAACGGCAGATAGGTGAGCTCGACACCTTCTTGGCGCCGGAACGCCTCGCGCCGCGCGGTGCGGAAGGCGACGACCGCCGTCATATCGACTTCCATCACCGTCGTCACATGCGGCGCGGTGCGCTCGGAACGGGTCATCCGCTCCGCGATCTGCCGGCGCATCATGGTCAGCGGTACGATCTCGTCACCAGGGAACACCGGCAGGCGGCCAGGTGAGGCTTGGGTCGCGTCGGCGACTTGACGGAACTGCATCGGTTTGACTGGCGCCGGCATCGGCGCGGTCTCGTCCGCTGGCGGCGATACGGCATCGGAAGCCGCGATATGGGCCAGGATGTCCTGCTTGGTAACCCGGCCGCCGATGCCGCTGCCGGTGACGGCGTGGAGCTCGATCCGATGCTCTTCGGCGATCCGGCGGACGACGGGCGAGGAGCGCGTGCGCAACAGCTCGATCTGTCCATTCGGTCCGGGCTGGTTTGCCGCGGGTGCGGTGTCCGCGGTGGCCGGCGGTTCGGCGGACACCACGTCGCCGCCGGGGTCGATCCGACAGATGCCGGTGCCGACCGCCACCGTGGTGGTGGGCTCAACCAGGATCTCGACGAGAACTCCGGCAACCGGGGAGGGAATCTCGGTTTGTACTTTGTCGGTCTCGACTTCGACCAGCGGATCGTACTTGCCGACCCGATCGCCGATCTGCTTCAGCCAGTTGCCGACGGTGCCCTCGGTGACGCTTTCGCCGAGCTGGGGCATCGTGATCGTGGTGGCGGTGGCGGCGTGGGCCATCGAATCCTCCGGACGAACGCTAGAAGGCGACGAGGCGCCGCAGCGCGGCGCCGATCTGCCCGGCGCCGACCATGAACGCCCGCTCCAGGGGCGGGCTGAAGGGCATCGCCGGCACGTCGGGGGCGGCCACCCGCATCACCGGGGCGTCGAGGTAGGCGAAGGCTTCTTCGCCGACCAGGGCCGCCATCTCGCTGGCGACCGAGCAGAGCCGGTTCGCCTCGGTCACGACCAGCACTTTGCCGGTCTTTTGGGCCGAATCGAGGATGGCCCGCTCGTCGAGCGGCTTCAGCGAGCGCAGGTCGATGATCTCGATGCTGGCCCCGGTCTCCTCGCTGACCGCGTTGGCCGCCAGGGTCGCCTCGTGGACCATCAGGCCATAGGCGATGATCGTGGCGTCGGCGCCTGCTTGCACCAGCCGCGCCACCCCGAGCGGCACGATCTCGTCACCGGCAGGCACCGGGCCCCGGATCGAGCGGTACATCTTCTTGTGCTCGAGGTAGAGGACCGGGTCTTCATCCCGCAGCGCGGCCAAGAGCAGACCGCGAGCGTCGGCCGGCGTCGCCGGGACGACGACTTTGAGGCCCGGCGTGTGGACGAACATCGCCTCGATGCTCTGCGAATGGTAGAGGGCGCCATGGACGCCGCCGCCGAACGGGGCCCGGATCACGATCGGGCAATGAAAATCGTTGTTGGAGCGATACCGCAGGCGGGCGGCCTCGTTCATGATCTGGTCCATCGCCGGGGCGATGAAATCGAGGAACTGGATCTCGGCGATTGGGAGCAGGCCGTTGAGCGCCATCCCGATCGCGCTGCCGATGATGCCCGATTCCGCCAGCGGCGTATCGATCACGCGATCGTCACCGAACTCTTCCAGAAAGTCGGCGGTCACCCGAAAGACGCCGCCGCGGCGGCCGACATCTTCGCCCAGGATCACAACCCGATCGTCGGCCCGCATCGCATCCCGCAGCGTGTCCTGGATCGCGTCGACGAAGGTCATGCTGGTTTCGTCCCGCCCGTCCGGATCGGTCGTGACCGGGGCGCTGGCGGTGCGTTCGGGGGCTTGTACCATCGCGGTCCCTTTCGCGGGCGCAAACAAGGTTGCCGGAAGTGGCTCGTGGTGGTTACCCGCCGGCGTAGACATGGCGATCGTAGGTCGCCGGGTCCGGCAGCGGGGCCGCCTCGGCGGCTTCGGTCGCGTCGTCGATCTCGCGATTGATGGCGGCCTGGATGGCCGCGATGGCCTCGTCATCGAGCAGGCCGAGGTCGCGCAGCCGGGTTTCAAAGAGGCGGACCGGGTCCCGCGCCCGCCGGGCTTTCACCTCGTCCTGGTCGCGATAGGAGCGGTCGTCATCGTCCGAGGAGTGGGGGGTATAGCGATAGACCTTGGCTTCGACCAGGGTGGGGCCGTCGCCCGTCCGGGCCCGCGTCGCCGCCGTGGCTACCGCGTGGTAGACCGCGAGCAGGTCGTCGCCATCGACCACCACGCCCGGAAAGCCGTAGCCGGCGGCCCGATCCGCCACATGGTCGATCGCGAGCTGAAGCGATTGGGGGACCGAGATCGCGTACTGGTTGTTCTCACAGAAGAAGATCATCGGCAGCCGGTGAATCCCGGCAAAGTTGCACGCCTCGTGGAAATCGCCTTCCGAGGAGGCGCCTTCGCCGAAGGTGACGATGGTCACTTGGCCGGTGCCCCGCAGCTTCGCCGCGTAGGCGACGCCGGTCGCGATCGGCAACTGGGTGGCGACGACGCTGGAGCCGGAGATGATTCGCAACCGGGACGAGCCATAGTGCCCCGGCATCTGGCGGCCGCCGGAGGTCGGATCGGCGGCGCGGGCCAGGACGCTGAGCATCATGTCGGCGGGGGTGAGGCCCCAGGCCAGGCACAAGGCGAGGTCGCGATAGTAGGGCACCAGGACGTCCCGCTCGCGGTCGAGGGCGAAGGCGGCGCCGATCTGGGCCGCCTCGTGGCCCTGGCCGGAGACGACGAAGGGAGCCTGGCCGATCCGGTTCATCTGCCAGATACGTTGATCGAGGGAGCGCGCCCGGACCAACGCCTGGTACATCTGGCGCAGGGTCTCGGCCGGCAGGCCGGCGTCACCGGTCGAGGCCGGGGCCACGGTCGCGATCAGCGGGTCGGCAATCGGCACCGGACCGAGATCGCCCGGGTCGCTGGCACCGTTGGCCGGCGCCGCGCCGGGTTGAAAGGCGCGTTGGATGGCATGATCAGGGGTAACGATCGGTTCGGTCGCCATTGACCGCTCCTTTGCTGGGCCGGAGGAGGCGAACATGGACGCGGGTGACATGCCTGCCCGGCGAAGATTGATCCGCTCCTGCCTGACGGCCGTGCCGTCGGCGGCATCCCGGCGGCGCTTGGCTCCGTCCGTGGCAGGATGCCTGCCACCGGCCAAACTATACTCCACTGATGAAGCCGCCTGCTGACCGCCAAGCGCGGGGCTGCAGCCATCGCGCTGAATGCGCCAGACCCAGAGGGTACCCCGGCTAGAAGCCGGCTGGCGCACTCGCGTCACCTCGCGTCACGTTGAAAACCGCTGGCCAAGCCTTAGGCATGCTCGCTGACGGGTCGCAAGCGGGCCCAGGCGGCGTAGCCCCGGCTGAGGACATAGGCCGCGATCAGAATGATGGTCAGGATGCCGTCGGCGATCGCGACGGCCTCAGCCCCGGTTGCTTGGTTCGAGCCAAGGATGAGCGCGGTCACGGACATGGCCAGCTTGTGGAAGATGACCAACTCCCAGAGGCCGGGCAGGAGCCGTGGTCGGATGGCGAGCAGGGCGAACAAGCCGGCAAAGACGAGGTAGCCATACATCCGCCAAACCTCGACCAGCTTGGCCTCCGGTGGCGCATCGCGCACGATCGGGAGGGCGAAGACGAACGAGGCGACGGCGCCCAGGGCGGCGACCGCCATCAGGGCCAGGGCGATCCGGTCTCGAACGGATTGGTTCGGGGTGTCGCGCATAGTCCTGACTTGGTCCGATCCGATAGCGGCTGGCGGTGTTCAGCGGAGATGTTAGCGTCGTTCACCATCCAGGCCAAGGGCGTGCTTGCCGATCGTGGTCAGGGCCACGTCGTCCATTGGCGGGTGGCCGAGGCCGGCCCGGGCGTCACGAAAATAGCGTTCCAGCGGCAGCGCGCGGGAGAGCCCGGCCGACCCGGCGACCCGGAGCGCGAGGTCGGTGATCCGAATCACGTTGTTGGTGACGACATACTTGGCGGCGGCCGCTTCCCAGGCCATGCCGGGCCGCGCCGCCAGGTCAGCGACCCAACGCTCCGCCACGTCGTAGAAGACGGTGCGCGCCTGCCAGTAGAGCAATTCCAGCTCGGCGATCCGGTGCTGCACGGTTTGCAGCTCGGCGATGGGACCGCTCATCCCGTTTGGCACGCGCTCTTGGGCAAACGTGATGGTCGCGTTGCGAGCGGCGCCGGCGATGCCGAGATAGACGGCGGGCACCGGGAACAGGCCCCACCCCGAGTTGCCGCCCGGCACGCTCCGCGTCGAGGGGGGCAATAACGCCTCGGCCGGGACGTGGACATCGGTGAAGATGACGTCGTGGCTGGCGGTGGCTCGCATCCCGAGGTTGTCCCAGGTCTCCTCAATCGTGATCCCCCCGAGATCCATCGGCACCAGGAAATTGCCGCGCCGGGGCGGCTCGTCGCCATCGGAGACCGCCGCCAATACATCGGCATAGGTCAAGCCGGGGGCGAGGCTGGCCCAGCGTTTGTGGCCATTCAGGACCCATCCGTTCGTGGTGCGAACCGCGGTCGTGCTGGGCAAGGCGCCCCGGCTCGGGCTGCCCATGTCCGGTTCGCTGTGAATGGAGTTGATGAGCGCCCCGCGCTCGACCACTTCCCGGCAGACCCGGGCATAGACCGCCTCCGGCCAGGTCCGCGTCTCGCCCTGGATGGCCATCACCGTCAGGTGCATCGTCGCCCCCAGCGCGGTCGCGGCACAGCCGTGGGCGAGCCGTTCCTGGGCCAGGGCCAGCTCAAGCGGGTTCGCACCGCGTCCCCCGTATTCCTCGGGCACGGTGAGCGCTAGGTATCCGGTCTCATGGAGCGCGGCGAAATGGGCGAACGGGAAGTCGCCGGTCCGGTCGTAGCGAGCGGCGGTCTCCGCGAACCGGGCGGCCAGCCGGTCGGCCAGGGCCATCAGCTCGGCTTGCCGCTCCGTCCGTGGGTAGGTCATCGGCTCTCCTCTGGGTTGGAGCGAGGGCGGTGACGCCGCTAGCGGCGAACGTCGCGGATCTCGAACGGTAGCAGAGCCATGTGGCGGGCGCGCTTGATCGCAATCGTCACCTTGCGCTGGATCTTGGCCGAGTTGCCCGTCTTGCGGCGGCCGACGATCTTGCCCCGCTCGTCGATGCAGCGCCGGAGCCGGGCCATGTCTTTGTAATCCACGTCTTCGTTATCGAGGAAGACCGGCTC
>JALZJP010000208.1 GCA_030859715.1 Chloroflexota bacterium | reverse complement strand
GACCGACTCAGGAAGTCCGACCCGCGCGTCGTAATGAGACGCTTGCGCGTCGAAGGTGCTGGCCGGGTCGGCCAGCACCTTCGCGTGCGCCATCGGCTCAGGCAAGGGCCCGGACCGTGCCCATCATGCCTTTATCCTCATGCAGCAGGATATGGCAGTGGTAGACCCAGCGGCCCGGAAAATCGAGGAACCGCGTGCGCAGGGTGATCTCGCCGAACGGTGGCACAGGCGTCGTGTCCTCGTTGTAGCGCACCGGCACCGGCTGGCCGTTGACCGCGACGACCTGGTATTCGTTGACGTGGATGTGGAACGGGTGCGGGTTAGCAGTGGCGTTACGGATCACCCACTCCTCGGTCGTGTTGAGGCGGACGACCTGGTCATCCCGATCGCCATCGAAGATCTGGTGGTCGATCCAGAAGATGGTCAGCGGTGGATTGATTGGCGGGCCGAACTGGAAGGTAATCTGGCGGCTCTGGTCGATTTCGGCAGTGGAGAGATCCTCGACTGGCATCAGCGTCGTCGGCAGCGGCTGCGGCGTCATTGCATCGCCATCCACCACCAGCGTCGCCAGGGTCGAGTCTATCTGGGTGTTGAAGCCGGTGGCAATCGGAAGCGTGCGCAACCCGTAGCTGCCCGCCGCGCCGGCCTGGATCAGCACCTCGGCCCGTTCACCAGGCGAGAGGACGATCTCGTCGCGGGTCCAGGTTTCGTTTAAGGTGTTGCCGTCCTTGGCGATCTGGTGGATCTGGTGACCATCCAGATGCAGACGGTAGAAGACGTTCGCCGAGGCGTTGAGGATTCGCCAGCGCTGCGTCTCCCCCGGCCGCATCGTCATCGTCGGGTTGAGCTGACCGTTGACCAGGCGCGAATACTTCTTCTCCTGGCTCGGCCCCGGCGGCCCGTCCAAAATGTTGATCACGCTACCGTCGGGATAGAGCTGCGTCCCCTGAAGCACGAGCAGCCGCTCGGGAACCCCGGCGATCCCGGGCAGGGCGTCGAGGTCGCCCTCGATGATGAGCGCTCCCGCCATCCCGCCGAAGACCTGGTTGGCCGTCCTGCCGTGCAGGTGCGGGTGGTACCAGTTGAGACCGGCCGGGTGGTTCTCCGGAATCTGGTACTCGTACTGGAAGCTCTCGCCGGCCTTGACGGTGAGAAAGACGTTGTCCGAATTGTCGGACGGCGAGACGTGCAGCCCGTGGACATGGAGGTTCGTGTCGCACATCGCCTCCATTTCGGCACCGCCCATGTCCATGGGGGAGCAGAGGAACGGACTGGTGTCCGGCAGCCCCGGCGGGAGATCATCGAGCAAGTTGACAAGATTGACCCGGACCCGGTCGCCCGGGCGAACGCGGAGCGTCGGCCCGGGGGAGGAGCCTTCATAGACGTTCATGATCGCCGTCTGACCGGCGAGCGACACCGATTGGACGCGGCAGGTGAGGGTGGTGTCGAGCAGACCATCGCTGCTAGCGCGGACCTCCGGCTCGACCAGGTCTGTAGCCGCGGCAGCCCGGCCGAAGTCGAACCAGGGGAGGATCAATCCCCGGCTGGCAACGCCCATGGTGGCCACCCCGGCCCCGGCCGTCAGCTTCATGAGACCCCGCCGCCCGATTAAGTGTTGTCTCTGGCGGGCCTGCCGAGTGCGATCCGCATGCGTCGTAACGAGTGGATTCGATGAACGGTCCATGGCACTGTCTCCTCTGTCGCTTGCGTCGGCGCGATCTAAGGTTGAGGCGCGGAGCGAATCGGTGGTCAATTTGCCCGCGGCTTCGGGAGGACCACCACGACGCCGACCATGCCCGGGTGGATCGCGCTGTGAAAGTAGTACGTCCCGGGGTTGGGGAAGGTGACGCTGTAGCTGCTCTCAAAGGGGAGTCCGGCGCCGATCGGCGAATCCAGATACTCCTGGTTCAGCAAGATGCCCGAAGTGCGCTCCCCATCGGTGTACGGATCACCTGATGGGGCCGATGGTTGGCTGGACTCGGTGAGGTTGTTTACCTCCATGCCGGGGCAGGTGTTCCAGATGTCGGGGGGGAAGCTCCCCGGCGGCGGCAGCTGCAGCTCGCCGCTGCTCGTCACGCAGCCCGGCTGGTATGGGCTCAGATGCTGGGGGATCGCATCGGGAGTGCTGGCGAAGCCGGTAACGGTGTAGGGCACGGCGCCTGGACCCTGATGCGTCCACGTCACCGTGTCGCCAGCGATGATCGCCATCTGGGAGGGGGCAAACGCATTGATGGACAACCAGGGTTTGGTTGGATCGCTCATGCCGGCAGCGGCCTGCCACGTCTTCGTGCCGTCCGGGTTCGATGCCTCAGCGGGATTGCTCCACTGATCGAGGCCAGCGAGCCAGGCCAGATCCGCCTCGTACTGACGCTGGGCCGCAGCCTCCACGTCACCGGCTGTCTGCACGGGCTGGTCTGCCGGTACGATGTCGATGCGGCCGCTCATCGTCGATCCGTCCACATCGCTGGTGACGTAGTAGGGGCCGGGCAGAAGCCCTGGATCCAGCGTAATTGTGAACGACGTATTGCCTTCGCCGCCCTCGGCCGGCGGGTTGACGAGGACGCCGGAGTTGAGGCCAAATTCCAATCCGGGTGATCCAATGTCGTCTGCGTTGAACAGGCAAGGGTCCTGACCGGCGCGCCCGCAAGGAGTGGCCGCTTCGCTGCCGAAGTACGGGCTTTGCCAGCCGCCGGGGCGCGTCAGGTCGGATTGAAGGAACCCGCCGGAGAAGCCGCTGTACCACTCCATTGGCGTCATGCCCACGGTCAGCACGTGGATGGCGTGGAACGCCTGGGGATTCGGCGCCAGGGTGAAGACGACCGTGTCGCCGGGGTGCGCCTGCAGGTGGCGGGGGTAGAAGGTGTTGAAGCTCCAGTTCTCCCCCTCAGGGCTGACATTGTTGACCAAGATGTGCCAGGTCTGGGCCCCGGGAACGGGCGTCCCCGTATGCGGGCCAACAACAGAAACCCCGTGTCCCTCGCCAGCAGGCGTCGCCTCTTGCGCCCTGGCACCCCAACCGTGCTGGGCCAGCGGCGCCAGCAGGGTCGCGACGAGGACGAGAGCCAGGACCACGCGCCGGTGGCGCCGTTCGCTCAAGTTCATAAAATTGCCTCCGAGTAATCGACGATACGCCGAGGCGATGCGTGAAGGAGCCCAGGGCTTCCATCGCATGCCTCCGAAGATGAGCACGAGTCTCAGCGGCGGCGGCCGGACGTCAGGATGGCGGAAAACCGCCAGCACTGGGTGTGAAAAGACGCTGCTTGTGAATCGCCTGGGTGTGGCATACACCCCGACTCAGGGTGTCAATACGGGCGCGATGCGCCGCATGCCAGGTGGCCGAATCGCTCCTGATGCATTGTGCGTCTCCTTGTGCGCGACACTCTTTCGGGTGACGTGTTCCACGTCACCTGGATGACCCAGACCCTGGTTGGAGCCTGATCTCTACTATGGGTGGAATGCGCGAGGTTCGCGTCTGTCGAAGGTCATATTTCGTGGTCGGCAGGCCACGCACTCGGCTATGACAAAAGTCGTAGCCACAATGGCTGGCACGTGCGCCGACGAGCTGTCAGGCGAGATCGTGGCGGTGGGCGTAGTCCGTCGCCGCCGAGCGCGACTTCACTCCCAGCTTGGCCAGGATGTGGGTGACATGGACCTTGACGGTCCCCAGACTCACGAACAGCGCGTCGGCAATCTCCCGGTTCGACTGGCCGGAAGCCATCATCCGCAGCACGTCGTGTTCGCGCCGCGTCAGCCCGGGGCCGGCAAGCGCAGGAGCGTTCTTTGTCGTCTCACGCCGCGTCAGCGCCAGCGCTGCGCCAATCTCGACCGCGGGATCGGCGCTCCTGACCGAGGCTTGAATCGTCGCGAAGCGCTCCGCCCCAACGATCTCGATGAGCATGCGCACGGCGAGGTCATGATCACGGCGAATGTGGGGTGTCAAAGGGGCGCTCGTGAGGTCCTCTATTTGATCGGCCAATCCCATCAGGCGAACGGCCTGTTCCCCCTGCCCATCAGTGGCGGCGATGATCGCCAACCCGGCGAGGCTCCAGGAGACGTTCTCCAGATCCTGTCGATCCCAGTTCAACGAAAGGCACTTCTGGTACAGGATCATCGCTTCGGTGAGGTTGCCCGCTGCCCGCGCCACGTCAGCGAGGTGGCCGGGAATGCACTGCGACAGCTCCCAACTGAAACCGAGCGACTGCCACCTCCGCAAAGCGTCACGCAAGAATGCCTCTGCCTGGGGATGGTCACCGTCCTTGAAGGCAACCAATCCCACATCGTGAAGGCTGTGTGCGAGCCCGACCTCGTCTCCGCACCGCTCGAACCGCTGCTTCGCGGAATCAAACCACCCGCGGGCGGTGTCTAGGTCGCCGTCATCCCATGCCAGGCGTCCGAGGGCCAACTCGACGCGTCCGGTCATTCCCGGATCATCGGCCTCCCGATATCGCCCCAACACGTCGGCAAAGAGGCACGCTGCCTCGGCGTGTTCGCCGTGCATATAGGCCAGCGTCCCCGCGCAGTACAGCGCCTTCCGCATTACGGGGGCAGAGACATCCTCGCCGAGCTCCAGAGCTCGTCGTACCCAATCCCGCCCGACACTGGAGTAAAAACGGAACTGCCAAAACGGCAACAGTAATCCGGCAAGGCCGGCGGCGATCTCCGCCTCCGCCTGCTCGACGGCCCACCCGAGCGCGCCATACAGGTTTCCTTGTTCCGATTCAAGATGGTCCAGCCAGACGTCCCGTTCGCCCGTGCTCAGCCTCGTCTCGGTTCGCTCGGCAAGCGCCAGGAAATACGCGGCGTGCCGCTGGCGGATGATGCTGGCTTCACCGCTCTGCAGGAGACGCTCAACGCCGAACTCGCGCACTGTTTCCAACAGTGTGTAGCGAGAGTCCCCATCAGGGTGATCTGTACGTCGGACCAAGCTGTTCGCGACCAACGCCCGGAGCTCCTGCAACACATCCAGGGAGCCGTCCCCGCAAATCTCCTTAACGGCGTCGAGAGAGCATCCGCCATTGAAGACCGCGATCCGCCGGAACAGTGTCTGAGTCGAAGCCCCGAGCAGCCCGTAACTCCACGCAATGGTGTCCCGTAAGCTTCGCTGTCGCTGAGGCGTGCCGAGAGAATCGGCACTCGGCAGAGCCAGGCGGTTTTCGAGCTGCGCCAACAGCGCACTTGGCGAAAGCACGGGTACCCACGAGGCTGCGAGTTCAATCGCCAGAGGCAACCCATCCAGCCGCTGGCAGATGCCCACGATGCTCCGGGCATTCGCACTGGTGAGCGCAAATTCGGGGCAGAGCGCCTGAGCACGATCCACGAAGAGGCGACAAGCGTCGAAATCGACTGCATGCGCTTCGGATCCTGGAGGCCGTAAAGGCGGCAGCGGAAACGGTCGAATATCGACGACATGCTCACCAGGAATCCCGAGCACCACTCTGCTGGTAGCCAGCAGCTTCACCTTTGGACACGCATCGAGGAGATCAGCGAGGGACAAGGCGGCCGGCAGCACCTGTTCAAAATTGTCAAGCACCAGCAGATAGTCGTCGTCTCGCAGCAAGGCCCGGAGAACGTCCAGGAGCGGGCGGCGATCTGGCCTCGCCCCGAGACTGGCAGCAATGGTGGGCAGGACGAGTGCCGGCTGCTGCACGTCCGCAAGATCCACGAACTGGGCGGCGTGGGGGGCTGAGGAGACCGCACGGATGGCGGTCCGTGTCTTGCCGACACCGCCGGGCCCGGTCAGGGTGACAAGCCGAACATCGCCGCGGCGCAAGAGCGCCTGGACAAGCCCGACCTCCCGTTCTCTGCCGACAAACGATGTTCGCGGTACCGGTAGGGCACGCGTTTCAGTGTGGCGCTCGTTGGGCACGGGGAAGAGACTGGGCAGCCCTTCCCGCGAGGACTCAGGAGACACGCTGCGTGGTACCACCTGACACCTCACTTCACTATCAAGTCATGACACGCGTTATGAAAAAGTGGGGTTCCATAATCAGAACGCCCGGTCTGATGTACGTCAAGCACCCTACGATACTTCGTATTTGACTTACCGAGCAACTAGCGCAGAAAGCAAGAGCGACGGGTGATGGCTGAGGCGACCTTCATGCCGCCCCGTCTCGCCACCACGATGACGGTGCCAGAGTCAGCAACGAAGGCGCCCGAACTCTGAAGCGACCTTATCCCACGCCGGACGGCGTGCTGACCGGTGCCCGCCCGTAAGCGCGTCTGATGGCGGGCAACAGCGACTGCTTTCTCCTCGTGATCCCGCTCCCAGCGCGCGTGCTTCCCACGATGTTACTGAGGAAAGTGACGGTGCTGCATAGAAAAACTGACATGAACGGTGGCGCCCCCTATCGAAGCATGCGCGGACGACAATGAGGTTCCAGGAGAGTGCGGACCGAGCGGTCCTGCTGCGACCGGGGACGGCCTCTCTGCGCGATCTGACCGCCGCGTGGGACATCGCGACGCCGGACCAGCGCAACGCGCAAGCACGGATCGTTGTTCAGTCCGTGGAGATTGCGGGTGTCCACGTGATCGCGATTGGGCCGCAGCCGGAGTTCGCGCCCGTCTTCAACCTGCTGGACTCGGACCGCAAATCTAAGATCGTCAAGTTTAGACTCTAGATAGCGGAAGCAACGGGCTTTCGTCCCATGCGTGAACTCTGCCAGCGGGGGCGATCGTGCTTGCCGCCGTGCCGGCTCGGGCTAGGCCCGTACGACCCCGCAAGCTCGCACCCGCACAGAAAGCCGCCATCCGTAGAGACCGCGCTTCGAGCTTGCGCGACCTGGCTGCCCGGTTCGGCGTTTCGCATGAGACGGTCCGAGCGATCCGCCGGACACCGCCGAGCGCGGCGGCTGACTAGCGGCGCGAATGGACGTACACTTTGAACAAATGATCGCCCCGCGCCGTTGGAAGCGGCCGGGGCGGGTGGCACCGACTAGCTAGGAGTCGAGGCAATGGGAAGCATACCGGAATCAGACGCGCTTGAATTCGACCCGGCTGACTTCGTGTTGGATGATCCCCCGTTCGTATCGGGTCTCGCTGGGGAAACCGAGGCTGATAACAAGAACCATGTCATTGCACGGGTGGCGCTCATCAATCTTCTCGTGACCGACCCCGGCGTGCGGGAACTTTTCTCGAAGTGGACCGAGGAGACGTCCATCGGGCGGGCCGCGAAGCTCGCGGCGGTTTGTAGGGAACAGGGAGACCGTATCGCCCGGATATTGGGGCTAGCTCATTGGGGTGACGTTGTAGAGCGGATAAACCCCGAGAGTCAAACCATCGTTGTTGACGTGGACATCGACGATGACGGCGAAGCGATTCAGCGGGAGTTAGATGAGGCGGGCGACGCGATGGAGAGCGCCATCGAGGAATACGAGTCCGCGCTATCGGCACTATCCGGGGAGGAAGAGGCCGATCACATCATTGGTGAGGCGATCACGTACGTTCGTGCCAAATGGGCGCATTCATGGCCGTGGATGCCGTATGAGCTGATGGAATGCTGGTGCTATTCCATGATGGACCTGACGAATCGGACGACGACGCAGAAGACCTCTTGGCTGGCGGCGCCATGGGAGCGGCCGGCCGCGCCATTCTCGACCCGACCGGGCGAAGCGCTTGAGGATGCGATCACTCGCTTAGCCGAAGAGACGCTGGCCGGCAGTATTGACTTGCCGGCGGGGCGCCGCACCGATGCGGAAATCATCGGCCGCTACGTCGAATGGTGGTACCGACGCAATATTCGCCGCGAGTCTATTAACCGAATTGCTGGCGATGTCGCCCGCGAGCGGGGGCGCGAAGATGATGCACGGAGCCATGTTCGGTACGGGATCGGCCGCGCTCAGAAGTGGCTCGCCGTCATCAATTGGGTGTGGCAAGACGAGGATGCCGCCTAAGCTGTGCCCTGGGAACGATACCCTACCTCGTTCCGGCTCTAATTTTCCCATGGGAACGAAAGCGCTTCACCGAGGCGGCTAATTATTCCCATGGAAACCGAACATAGATGATTCTTCATCCATATTTTCCCAACTTTCGCAAATCTAAATCATCCGCTAGCCTCTCTGTGACGGCGTAACGACGCTGAAGCCAAGAGAGGTAACGGCATGCTTGATATTGATCGACTCCATGAAGGGGCGCGGTTCCGGCTGGCGCGCGTAGCCGCCGGCCTGACCCTGTTCGACGTTGGCCGGCGGGCCAACGTCTCGCCGCCCCGGCTCAGTGAGTTTGAACGCGGGCGGGGCCAGCTTTCGCCGGACGCCAGAGACCGCGTGCGGGCCGTGTTGCACGCGGCGAATGCCGACGGGCTGCCCGATGCGGCGGCCTAGCGCCATGCCGCCGGCGGGACCGTCAGCGCCCATCACAACGCCGGCCACAAGCCCGCTCTGGGGCGTGGTGGTGGCGCTCGCGGCAATCGCGGCGCGTGTCGAAGCCGGGGCCGCGACGAAGTCGGCCGGCTCATCGCCTTGCGCTGAGGCTGACAAAAAGGAAGCTGCCTAACAGAGCGCGCCGGCACCGTGGTGACCGGTACCGGCATCAATCGTGTCGAAAGTGAGATCCAGCATGAGTACTGTACACCTTCATGATGACCGTGAGCGGTGGGTAAGCATTGGATTGGCGACCAAATGAGCGCCGCCACTGTTTACGCGGCTAGCCGTGCAAAACACCATCGCCGGACGAATGCCGAGATCGCGACGATCACCGAGGCGATGGCTCGGATCATCGCCGCCGATCACCCAATGACGCTACGCGGCCTCTACTACCGGCTGGTCAGCGAGGGATTGATTCCGAAGACCGAGAACGAGTACGAGAAAGTCGGACGCTACCTGTTGAACCTGCGCCGCGACGGCACGATCCCGTATGCGTGGATCGCCGATCACACCAGGTGGATGCGGAAGTACCGGACGTACAATTCCTTGGAAAATGCCCTCTGGCAGACGGCGGCGACCTACCGCCGCGCACTGTGGAATGACCAAGCCGCCTACGTCGAAATCTGGTGCGAGAAAGACACCTTAGCCTGCATCCTGGACAAGGAAACTGCCACCTGGGACGTGCCGCTGATGGTAGTGCGCGGCTTTGCCAGCGAGAGCTACGTCTATGAGGCAAGCCAACACATTGCCGCAAACGATAAGCCGGCCTACCTCTACCTCTTGACCGATCACGACCCGTCTGGACTCGCCAGCGCCCGCGATGTCGAACGGAAGATCACCAACTTCCTGCCGAGCTTCCCCGTCACCGTGGAGAGGGTGTCCGTCACCGAGGCGCAGATCGCCGCGTGGAAGTTGCCGACCCGACCAACCAAGCAGAGCGATAGCCGGGCGCGGGACTTCACCGGCGAGAGCGTGGAGCTTGACGCAATCCCGCCAGCGACCTTGCGCGAACTGGTCCGGAGCTGCATCGAACGGCATATCGACCCGGACGTTCTGGCCCGGACCAAGGACGTCGAGCGGTTGGAACGCGAGCGCCTTGACGAGATCGCGGACAACCTCGCGGATTCGGAGTGGGGCGAAGTCGCATGAGCACGGCAACCCGGCCGACGGCGGCCTCCCCGGCGCTCGATACCTTCCGCTTCGTGGATACCGCGATTGGCGGCGCGCACAACCGAAACCACGTGTGCGCCTTCGCGGACTTTCAGCCGCCGGCGGCGGCGCGCGACGTGTTCACGACCTATCTTCGCTTTCCGGACTCGCTGCCGGCTTACCTGGCGACCAACCGCAACAACAAAGGCCAGCCGAGCGTGAGCGGCTACGCCGGAACGGCCTACGCGCCGCGCGTTGTGTTTGACTTCGATTGCGCCGGCGACCTTGCAGCGGCGCACCGCGACGCACAGGCATTCGCACATGTGCTCAGTGACGCTTACGACGTGCCGCCGGGCGCGCTCCACATCGCGTTCTCGGGTGCCAAAGGGTTCAGCTTTGAGCTGCCCGGCACGCTCTTTGGCGAGTTCGCGCCAGCGCCTGCGCCGGAGTTGGCAGCGCGCTTCAAGCATCTCGCCGTCGCACTTGCGGACCACATGAGCACGCTCGACGTGAGTATCTACGATCCAGTCCGGCTCTGGCGCTGGCTCAATACGATCAATGGCAAGTCCGGCCTGTACAAGATCGCGCTGACGGTAACCGAGTTGCTGACCCTGGACGTAGACGCAATCCGGCGGCTTGCGGCACAGCCACGCGACTTCGCCAGCGCGCCAGACGACGAATGGAGCACGATTCCCGACCTCGCCGGACTCTGGCACGCCACCGCGCAGCCCGAGCCGGCGCGCCAGGGCACCACGCCTGGTCCTAGCGTTGGCACCGACACCCTGAGTGCCGATCAGTTGAGCGCGGCGACCGCGATCCTGGAGCCGGCCTACGTTGAGGGCCAGCGCCATGAGCTGACTAAGGCGCTGGCGGGCTGGCTGGCGAAACAAGACTACGCCAAAGCCTCGGCAATCGCGCTGATCGAACGCCTCGCGGTTGATGATCCCGAGTTGCCGGGCCGGCGGCGCAACGTGGAGACCACCTATCAGAAGTACGCCGCCGGCGAGGTTGTCACCGGCTGGGACCGGCTCACGGACCTGGTGCCGGACCGGGCGCTGAAGACGCTCGAAGTGTTCCTGGGCACGGAGCCACGGATGGTGACTGCTGCGCACCGTGCCGGCCGAAATGGGGCGAGCGGTGCGGCGGATCGCGGCGACGAAGCGGCGCCGGCGGCTAAACGCGAACCAAATTGGCCGCAACTTGACCCCGGCGCCCTCTATGGTCTCGCCGGCGACGTGGCGCGGGCGATTGATCCCCATACCGAAAGTGACCTCGCGGCGACTCTCGCCAATATTTTGATCATGGCCGGCTCTGCCATTGGCCCAACGCCGCATGTCTTGGTCGGAGATCGCCGCCACCACGGGAATGAGAGCGTGGTCCTAGTCGGCGCTACGTCCAAGGCTCGGAAGGGCACGTCCCACGACACGCCAGAAGCGATTGTGCGCGAGGCTGATCCCGGATGGGCAACCCGCGTCCAAGGCGGAGTGTCGAGCGGCGAGGGGATCATTTGGGCGGTCCGTGACCCCATCGAAGAAGAGAAGAAGGGCGAGATCACGATCGTCGACCCCGGCGAGCCAGACAAGCGCCTGTTGCTCGTCGAAGAAGAGTACGCCGCCGTCTTGAAGGTCGCCGCGCGCGAGGGGAACACTGTCTCCGAGATCATTCGCCGCGCCTGGGACGGCAAGCCGCTGCACATTCTGACCAAGAACCGCCGCGCCCGGTGCCAGTCGCCGCACATTTCGATGCTGGCGCACATCACCAAGACGGAGTTGCAACGCGAGTTGACCGATGTCAGCGCCGGCAACGGCTTTGGCAATCGTTACCTCTGGCTCTGCGTGCGCCGTTCCAAAATCTTGCCGGAAGGGGGCCGGCTGCCGGATGACGAGCGCGTTGAACTGGTGCGCCGAACTCGTGAAGCGATCATCGCGGCGCGCAAGATCACGACGGTTGAACGGGATACTGAGGCAAAGGCGCTCTGGGCTGAGGTCTACCCAGACCTCTCCGAGGCGGGAACGGGGCTATGGGGCGCCTTGACCGACCGGGCGGAAGCCCATGTGCTTCGGCTCTCCCTGCTCTACGCCTTGCTCGAATGTTCCGCTGTCATCACCGCTGACCACCTGACGGCGGCGCTGTGCCTCTGGGACTACTGTGCCGCGAGCGCGAAATATCTGTTTGGCGACGCCACTGGCGACCCGATCGCGGACCGCATCTTGACCGCGCTGCGGGCGAATGGGCCGATGGCGCAGGGCGAGATCGGCGACTTGCTGGGGCGCAACGTGAACGCGGGCCGGCTCGGGAAAGCGTTCGAGACCTTACTCGCGGCCAAGCTGGCCTGCTCTGCCCGCGAGCACGATGAGGAGCGCAAGGGGCGACCTCGAACCGTGTGGACCGCGATCTAGGGGGATTCCTAGATTCTCCATTCTCACTCGTACCCGGAAGCGGAGGCACTGACCATGAGTACGTTGACGTTTGGCGAGCGGGCACGGCGGTATCGAGAAGCGTCGAGCACGCTAATCCCAACCGGAACCACGAACGAGTTATACGAGAAAAACGAGGAAAGTCCGGTGAGTGAGCGACTTAACTCGTGTAACTCGTATAACTCGTACCCGACACTCGACAGCGCGATCATAGCCAGCGAAGCCGGCAAGCACCCCCTTGCCGCTATTGAACACCGGCTTGCCCGCGTGACCGCTCGCGCTAGCGCTCCTGACGCATCGCCGCTCGATCGTCAGCTTGTGCGGGACTGGACCGCGATCCGGGACGCAAAGGCAGCAGGAAGGGACGCGGCATGAGGCAACGATTACGCGATCTAATCGAACGCTGGCGGCGCCGGCGGCGAGCACTCCGAGGACTCGCAGGTTTGGTGGCATGAGCCATCTTGGCAAAAAGAGATTCCTTACCTGTGCCGTCTCCGAGTGTGGCGCGATCGACGTTGCGAAAACGCTCTATAAGATTCCGACCTTGCTCACGACCTGGACCCGGTGCGGCAAGGCCAACTGTCGCTGCACGGCTGGCCGGCTCCACGGTCCTTACCATGCACTGCACTGGCGGGAGGGAACGGTCCAGCGCCGGCGCTACGTGAAGGCAACCGAGGTGCCGTTGGTGCGGGCCATCCTCCAACAGCGCCGGGCGGAGCGCCAGTGGGAGCGACTGGAGCACGCGCTCGGGTTGCGGACCTGGCGGCAGCTCGCCCGGCGGGTCGAGACATACGAAGCGCGCCTGCATGAGCAAGGAGAACAGCTATGACCAGCTCCTCAGTCCCGGTGCCGGCCAAGGCCGGCGATACCGCCGTGGCCGAGGTCGGGAGCGACCTGCAAGCCACGCTCGTCGGCTACATGGACTTCACCGTTACCCAGTGGCGCCTGGTGCTGGCCGACGTCTCGAAGCAGTACGAGGCGGCACGCTGGAAGCCAGAAGGGGAGCGCGAGCGCATCAAGGAGTTGCTCGACTTCACCCGGCAATCGGTCGACGCCCTGGAACGGGTGGGCACGGACGGCCCCGGCTACATTGAGCATCTGGCGCTGGCGGACTACTCCTGGCACAACGTGATGGACGTCTGGAGCCACGATGAGCAAGCGGGCCGGGCACTGTGGGAGCGGATCAGGCAGACGGCCCGCGACGAGTTGGCGGTTGGAAAGACCGGCGCGGAGGCGGTCGAGGGCTATCACGAGCGACCGATGCGGCGGGCGGAGTACCTAGCGGTCTGGGTGGCGCTGGCGGATGGGCTGAAGCCGGCCAATGGCGCGGAACGCCTGCTGATCGACGGCATGGCCCAGGCCTTGATCATGCACCGGCACTGGCTGCACCGGATGGTGCAACTCGACTCGATTGACGAAGGCCGGCTCAAGCGCGCCGCCAGTGGCCGGGAGCGGTACGAGCCGCCACGGCTGAGCGAGGTAGAGGCGGTGGACCGGGCAGCGCAGATGGCCGATCGCTTCCAGCGGCAGTTCCTGCGGCTGATGAAGTGCTACCGGGACGGGCGCCGGCTGATCGCCTCCATGACGGTGCTGGGGGGGCAGGTCAATGTCGCGGAGCAGCAGATAAATGTGACAGCCGAAGCGAGGATAGATGCTGACGACTGACTACGCGGCCTGGGCGGCGGTCAGCAACTCAGCCTGGCGGATGATGGTGCCGGTGGCGTCTTCTTGGCGGTCGGGCGGGTAGCCGTGGCGGCGGAGGACGCGACGGACCATGCGCCGCATGTTGGCGCGGACGCTCTCCTGGATCGTCCAGTCAATGGACGCGTTGGCGCGGACGGTGTTTGCCACTTCGCGGGCGATCGTGAATAACTGATCATCCCCCATGATGGTGGCCATGTCGGCGCCGCCGAGGGCGTCATAGAAGGCGAGCTCGTCGGCGGTAAGGCCGAGATGCTCGCCGCGTTGGGCAGCCTGCTTGAGGTCGCGGGCGATGGCGAGCATTTCCTCAATCACGAGGGCCGTCTCGACCGAGCGGTTCTGGTACTTCAGGAGCGCCTGCTTGAGCCGCGCCGAGAACTGCTGTTGCTCGACCACGTTGGTCCTGGCGCGGCTGCCGATCTCGTCGTTGAGCAGTTTCCGGAGGAGCTCGACCGCGAGGTTCTTCTGCTTCATCTCGCGCACGTCTTCCAGGAAACC
>JALZJP010000195.1 GCA_030859715.1 Chloroflexota bacterium | reverse complement strand
GGCGTGGCTTCTTGGGCCGTGGTCGTGCGCCTGACAGCGAGAGCGCCGGTGAGGGCGCCAGAAACGGCCGCAAGCAGGACCGAACGACGACGCATCATGAACTCCTCCACGATGGCTCGGGGGCGTCGGCATCCGAGCCGGCGGACAAGTGCCGCTCAGGCCGGAAGCGCCGGGTCCGTCATCGCGGCGCGGGCGATCATGGATGGATCATGCGCCGGATGGGTTGCTGTCTGAGGTAGTCGCATCATAGAGCACCATGGGCGGCTGGTGTCAACACTCCGTGTGCCAGACAAAGGTCCGTTCTCCGCGGGTGGGACAGGATTCCGGCGTTGCTGAGCGGCGCCCTTTCCTTGGCTGCCCGCTACGACACGGGCGTCCCGGCGACCGGCGTGCCGGCTGGCACCGGGACGATGAGGCCGACCAGGAGGACCACGTCCTCGCTCCCGTCGTTGCGCAACTCCCCGCCGGTGCCGGCCGGGCTGAGCGAGGAATCACCCGCGCGCATGGTGAACTCGGTCTCGGCGGGGATGGCTTCCCGGCCCTGGGCCACCGGGGTGGCCAGGGCCGCTCCCCGCGTGACCTCCGTGGCCACGGTGTAGCGCACGGTCAGCGTTCCCCGCTCGACGTAGAGGAGGACCACCCGTGGGTCGTCGGCTGGGGTGACGATGTGGCCGCCGGGCGCGATGGTCACGCGTTGCAGGGCCAGCGCCGCCGGCCGCGGGGGAGCGGACGGGAGCGGGCCGGCGGCCAGCAGCTCGGGGGTGGCGTTGGTGAACACACTCTCCCCCTCGCCCTGATCCGGTATCGGGTGGCCGCTGGGGAACGTTTCACTTTGGGCCCTGGCCGCGAAGGTGGCTCCCAGGGCCACCACCCCACTCAGCAGGACCAGGACCACCCCGAGGAACAGGAGACGACGCATCATGGTGCCCTCCGATCACGACCCGGCCGCCACGATGGCGGTCCCGGGACCGCGGCATAGCGGCTCCGTTCACCCAGCGCTGGCCGGTCGAGTGCTAGAGCTTCGCGCGGAGGGCGCGAGTGCTGGGGTCCTACCTCACTGGGTCCTCTTCCGAGCACCTATTTCATCCACCCAGGGGTCGTGGTCCGCGCCGCGTGATGCTGCGCTGAGGTTGGGTTCGGGATGGCTACGGCACGGGGGTGGCCACGGTTGGGGTGCCAGCGTCAGCCAGCTCGTCGTCGGTGATGATGCCCAATTGGCGCAGCATCGTCAGGTTGTCCTGCACGATCCAGTTCTCCACGATCTGGCCACACGCCACGCCGTAGATGACGATGGACTCCCGCTCCATCGCCTGTCCCGTGACCGGCGCCTCCCAATGCGGCATGGGGCCTTCATGAGTGCCGCTCCAAATGGACCAGACCACCACCGTGTCCTCGGTAGCGATGAGTTTCTCGATGGCAACGTGCAGGTCCGGGAAGGCGGTCAGCCACTCCTCGACGCGCGCAACGTCATCGGCGTTGCCGTAGGCCTGATCAAGATGCGGGGAGGCCACGCTGTGGCGAACGAAGTGGTCGGCGAGGAGTTCATGCGCCATCGCCGGGTTGCGCCCGTTGTAGGCCTCTTCGAGGTAGCGGCGGACCAGCGCCTCGTTCTCCACCTCGCTCGTGGCCGGGCAGGGCGTGCCGGCAGCCGGGCTGGCCTGGCGAGCCGCAACGGGCTCCCGGAAGCCGGGGACCAGCGCGGTCCCCACCATGAGGATGGCGAACAGGATAGCGACGACGGGGATGACGCGGCGGGGCATGGGCTCCTCCCGACGATACATTGACGGCCATGTCGACCGCGACCGGACAGCTCCATCATACCGTCCGGCGCGGCGCGGCGCTGAATGCCGCGTCCCGATCGATGTAGTGTCGCTGGCCGCGGCAAGGTCACCAGTCGGCTCGGCCTCACCGCTACGGCTCGGGCGTCGCCGGGGCGTGGACGCTTTGCAGTTCGTCCTCCGTGATCACGCCCAGGTGCCGCAATTGGCGGTGCCGGTCCGACATGGGCCAGACCTCGCTGACCGTGCCGCACTCAATGCGGAAGAAGACGGTGCTCACCCAGTCGGACGTGAGACCGGCCTCCGGGATGTCGAGCTCATTGCCGAAGAACACGGCCGTGTCGTCCTGGAACGTGCCGGACCAGCTCGTGTAGGCGGCGACCATGTCCCCTTCAGCCACCAGCAGATCAACCGTGACGGTGGCCTCCGGGAAGTTGACCCGCTGACCCGTGAAAAACCCCTCTGGGCTCCCGGTCCGGTTGCCCTTCGCTGGCGTGTAGTACTCCACCTCCGCGGCCATCAGCGCGGCCATGGCGGCTTCGTCGTTGGCGCCGATGGCCTCGTAGAGTTGGCTGACGAGGGCCTTGTTCTCATCCGCGCTCGTGGTCGGGCACGCCGCTCCCGCCGGGGTCGCCTCCTGGGCGGTCGTTGCTGGCAGACGGTCGAGGACACGCGCGCCCAAGAGCGCGGCAACGATGACGAGGACGGGAAGCAGGGTGCGACGCGTGCGTTGGACCTCCTTCTGTGCGGACCGCCGCCCGACTACCGCGGCGGTGGCATTGTAGCAATCGCGGGCTTCGTCACTCTGCCTCCCGGGCGCTCGCCCGCGCCTGCCCACGGGTGGTCACCATCCGGCTCAGGCAAGCGCCCGCACCTTGCCCATCATGCCGTGATCCTCGTGCAGCAGGATATGGCAGTGAAAGACCCACCGGCCCGGAAAGTCGCGGAATCGCGTCCGCATCGTGATCTCGCCGAATGGTGGGATGCTTGTCGTGTCCTCGTGGTAGCGCACGGGGACCGGCTACCCATTCACCGCGACGACCTGATAGTCGTTGACGTGGATGTGAAACGGGTGCCAGGTGCCGCTGGCGTTGCGAATCACCCACTCCTCCGTCGTATTGAGCCGGACGACCGCGTCGTCACGGCTGCCATCGAATTGCTGGTTATTGATCCAGAAGCTTGTGTCCCGGGGATTGGGCGGAAAAGTTCCGTTCTGGAAGGTGAATCGCCGCTGCGCATCGATGTCGACGGTCGAGAGGTCCTCGACCGGCAGCAGTGTCGTCGGCAATGGCTCCGGCGTCATCGGGTCGCCATCCACCACCAGGGTGGCCAGGGTGGCGTCCTTCTGGGTCGTGAACGCCGTGGAGATGGGGAGGGTGCGCAACGCGTAGGTCCCCGCCGGGGCCGCCTGGACGAGCACCTCGACGCGCTCCCCGGGGCTGAGGACGATCTTATCGCGGGTCCAGGTCTCGTTGAGCGTGGTGCCGTCTTTGGCAATCTGGTGGAGCTGGTGACCATCCAGGTGCAGGAGGTACGTCACGTTGGCCGTCGCGTTCAGGATGCGCCAGCGCTGCGTCTCGCCCGGCCGGATCGTCATCGTCGGGTTCAGCTGGCCGTTGACCAGGCGCAAAATAGGTCTTCTGCATGCTCGGGCCCGCTGGCGGCACGTCCACGATGTTGATCACGCTACCATCACGATAGAGCCGCGTCGCCTGGAGCACCAGTAGCCGTTCGGGGACACCGGCGATGCCGGGCAGGGCGTCGATGTCGCCCTCGATGATGATCGGACCGGCCATCCCGCCGAAGACCTGGTTGGTCACCGTGCCGTGCAGGTGGGGGTGGTACCAGTAGAGGCCGCCGGGATGGTCGGCTGGGATCTGGTACTCGTACTGAAAGTTCTCGCCAGCCTTGACGGTGAGGAAGATGTTGTCCGAGTTGCCCTCGGGCGAGACGTGAAGCCCGTGCACATGGAGATTCGTGTCGCACGTCATTGCGTGCTCGGAGTTGGAGGCGTGACCGGGACCGGTGACCGGGGAGCAGATGAACGGGCTGTTCTGGGGCAGCCCTGATGGGAGCGCGTCCAACGTGTTGACCAGGTTGACCCGCAGCGTGTCGCCCGGGCGCACCCGGAGGTTGGGACCGGGAAGGAGCCCTCGTAGACGGAGACGGTTGCGCTCTGACCAGCGAGCGGCAACCACATCACGCGCGCCGTGAGGGTCGTGTCCAGCAGACCGTCCCGGCTGGCGCGGACCTCGGGCTCAACGAGCTCCGCGGCCGCGGCGGCTCGGCCGATGTCGAACCATGGCAGAAGCAAGCCCCGCCCCGCCGTGCCGATGGCGGCAACCCCGGCGCCGGCAGCCAATGTCATGAGACTCCGGCGCCCGATCACTGGCTGGGCACGCCGCACACAACCGGTGGCATCTGATTGCGTCCGCGTGGATGGATGTGGCGATCGGTCCATTGGGGTGTTTCCTTTCCCATATCGTGGTCCGTCCCTGTCAAGCGCTGGGCGCGGCGTGCATCGTGCTCAGAGCGGCATCGGCTTGGGAATGACGATTACGGTTCCCTCCATGCCGGGATGAATCTGGTAGGTTCCGGCCTCCGGGAAGGTCACGCTGTAGCTGCTCGCATAGGGGAGGCCATCGCCGATCGGCGAGTTGAGGTACTCCTCGTTGAGGAGAATACCTGACGTCCGCGACCCGTCGGCGTAGGGATCGCCCGATGGCGCCGACGGCTGGCTGAACTCGGTAAAGTTGTTCACCTCCGAGCCGACGCAGGTGTTCCAGATGTCGGTCGGCAATGTTCCGGCCGGCGGCAGTTGGACCTCGCCGCTGCTCGCCATGCACCCTGGCTGGTAGGGACTCAGGTGGTGCGGGATCGCGCCAGGGAAGGGGCCGAACCCGCTCACCGTATGGGCCACCGCGCCAGGGCCATCGTTGGTCCACGTCACGGTGTCGCCGGCGATGATCACCATCTTCGCCGGGGCAAACTCGTTGATCGACAACCAGGGTTTGTCCGGGTCGCTGCGCCCCGCCGCAACCTGCCACGTCTTGGTGCCATCCGGGTTCGATGCCTCGGGGAGAATGCTGTTCCGATCGAGGCCGGCGAGCTCCACGAGGTCGGCCTGGTACTGGCGCTCGGCGGCGGCGTCCAGCAGCTCCTGGCTTTGCACGGGCTGATCTGCCGCAACGATGTCGATGCGCGCGTTCATCGTCGGCCCGTCCACCAGGCTCAGGACGTCGTAGGGGCCGGGCTCCAGCGCCGGGTCCAGTGTGACGGTGAACGACGGATTGCCTTCGCCGCCGTCGGGCGGAGGATTGACCAAGACGCCGGAGTTGATCCCTAACCCAAAGCGGCCAGGTGGGAAGAACGGCATCAGGCACGGGTCTTGCCCAACGCGCCCGCACGGGACGCGGGGGTCAACAACGCCAAAGTACGTGCTTTGCCACTCGCCGGACCGGGTCGGGTCGGGTTGCCGGAACCCGCCGAGGAAGCCCTGGTAAAACTCCAGTGGTGTCCGCGCAAGCCGCCACGCCGTCAGGATCTGGACGGTGTGGAACGCCTGGGGATTCGACGCCAGGCTGAAGACGATCGTGTCGCCGGGGTGCGCCTGGAGGTAGTCGGGGTAGAAGGTGTTGAAGCTCCAGTTCTTGCCGTCGGGGCTGAGGTTGTTCACGAGCACGTGCCAGGTCTGCGCCCCGAGAACGGGAGTCCCCATTTGCGTGCCAACAACAGACGTTCCGTGTTGCTCGCTCGCAGGCGTCGCCTCTTGCGCCCTGGCACCCTAACCGAGCCGGGCGACCGGTGCCAACATGATCGCGACGAGGACGAGGGCCAAGATCGCGCGCCGATACCACCGTTCGTTCATGGAATCGTCCTCCGAGGACTCGACGATATGCCGGGAGAGCCGCGTGACGAGGCCGAGGGACGTCCTGGGGCCCTTCCTCCCAGAAGACGCGCGCGAAGCTCAAGCGGTCGAGGCTGGTCACCAGGCCAGTCGTCAGTCGCCACTAGTGATTGTGAACTGGTTCTAATGTGTAGCATACGCTTGGATCCCAGGATGTCAAGGACAGAGTGGGACACCCCGGTCGGGGTTGGCGAACTCGTGTCCGTTCGGTACAGTGGAGCGGTACGGCCGGCGCGACCCGGGTGTAGGGCCAGCCCGCTCAATCGATGATCGAGGAGCGGGGCGGGGCAAGCGCGGCCACGAGGAGGGGGAACATGGAACACCACGGCAGACAGCAACCGGCCCGGTGGCGGGCCCGCGTCGCCTCGATCGCGCTCGCGGCCGCCGTGCCGCTCGCCTTCGCGCTCCCGGTCAGCGCCCAAGAGCACGAGCTGGCGCCGCTCGACGCGATGCGGGCCGAGTTCGACACTTGTATCGCCAGCGGTATCGAAGGCTCGCTGTGCGCCGCGGGTGCCAAGCTGTACCTGGACGCCATTCTGAGCGGGGGGAATCCGGTTTCGACCGGCACCGGCGCGGCAGCCGCGCCCGCCCCGGTAAGCACGTCCGCCGGGGGACAAACCAGCAGCGCCAGCGGCGCCGATGGCGAGGTCAGCAACGGCCGCGACCAGCCCGCGACCACCGACGACACCGCCGGTCAAGACGGCGACCCGGCGCTGGCCGGCGACGCCACGCCGGCGCCCACCACCGGCGCGCCGCCGGCGGCCGCACCGTCAGATAGCACGACGAGCACCACCACGACGACCGGATCGGACGCGGGGACGACGAATACCAGCAGTGGCGCCGTCCAGACCAACGATGCCAGCGGCACCGATGGCGGCCGACCCCGGCAATAGCCGGCAACCAGATCCCAGCGGGCCGATTCCCGGGGCTGCTGGAAGGGGTTCACATTCGCATTGATGGCGACCAGGGAGGCAGCTCCTTGGTCGCCTCTGGGTCGGAGCGAGGGGGGCGACGAGCTCCCCCGCGTCCGGTTGGCCAGGTGGCCAACGTCCGCCAAGCAATTGGGGACGAGTTCGGCAAACGCCTCCTGAGTCCCTTCATCAAGCACCACGTCGAGGAGCGCGGTCGCCGGCCATCCCCACCCCGGCCGCCGGCCAGGTCGACCAGCCAGGCAGCTCGCCCTGGGCGGCGACGACCGTTGCCGCCTCAGGGTCCAGGTCCGTGGCCCAGGCCGGGAGCTTGGCATTGAGCCGCGCTACCTTCAACGAGCAAACGCGGCCGTCCCGTTCTGGACCGTGTCGGCTTTCCGGCGCCAGCGCGGCCAGGTACGGTGAGGGGTCGAGCGGCTAGGATAGCAAAGCCGCCGTATGTTCACGGGTTCCACTCAATCGCGGCGGCGTCCGGGTAGCCTCTGGCTCCTAGCTGGTTCGCGGGTTCGGGTAGCCCGCCGCTGTCACCGGACGGCCGATCCCGATGGTAGCCGCGAATAGAGGAGATACTGGATGCGCCCGGGCGGTGGAGCCAAGCCGGGCCGGCGACGGACCTGACAGCGACCACCCGACCGCGAGGGGGTGTGAAACGCCGGCTTGGCACGTTCCGGCGCCTCGCCTGGCCCTTGCGCTGGCGACCAGCATCGGCGATGCTACGCGTACCATGGACGAGCGAGCACCGGACCGGACAATGGACACCGGACAGGTTCCGCTCACCGCACGTGAAGCGGCGACGTGCATCGGTGTCCACGAGCGAACGATCCGGCGGGCCATTGGCCGGGGTGAGCTGCCCGCCGCCAAGCGCGCCGGGAACTTCCAGATCGCGCTCGCCGACCTCGAGCGATACCGCGGCGCCGGGTCGCGCCGGGTCGCGCCGGGCCGCCCGCCAGGTCCACCTGCCGCCAACCACCGAGCGGTCACGACGGGCGGGTGTCCAGCCCAAGCGCCGCCAACTCCCGCCGGGTACAGCCGCCGGTCCCCTTCTGCATTTGGTGGCGCCCGCCGACCAGCGCCAGCGGTGGCTGGCCGATCTGCCACGACCGCTAACCTCCTTGGTCGGCCGTGACGGCGAGCGGGATGACGTCCAAGCCCTGCTTGGCCGGGACGACGTTCGCCTGGTCACGCTGACCGGTCCGGGCGGGGTCGGCAAGACGCGGTTGGCGATCCACGTCGCGGCGGGCCTCGGCCCCACGGTCGCCGATGGCGTCGCCTTTGTCTCGCTCGCCGCCGTGAGAGCTCCCGACCTGGTGGCGTCGACGATCTTTCGGACCCTTGGTGGCCGCGACGCCGGGACCGGCTTCGCGATCGATCGGCTCTACCAACTGGTGGGTGAACGCGAGATCCTCCTCCTGCTCGACAACTTCGAGCATTTGGTGGCGACGGCGACGACGATCACCGGCCTGCTGGGTGCCTGTTCGCGGCTAACGGTGCTGGTGACAAGTCGCGCTATCCTCCGGCTCTCGGGCGAGCATGAATACCCGGTTCCCCCGCTGTCGCTGCCGGATCGCCCCGGTGGAGCATCCGATCGGTCGTCATTCGACGTGGCGCCGCGAGCCGAGGCCGTGCGGCTGTTCGCGCAACGCGCCAGCGCCGCCCGGCCCGGCTTCACGCTCAGCGGCGACAACGCCGCCGCGGTCGCGGCGATCTGTCATCGCCTCGATGGGTTGCCGCTGGCGATCGAGCTGGCCGCCGCCCGCATTGCCCATCTCTCTGCCGCCGCGTTGCTCGACCGTCTGAGCCTGCCGGGCCCGGCTCGCTTGCCATTGCTGACCGGCGGCCCCCGTGATTTGCCCGCCCGCTTCCAGACCATGCGCGACACCATCGCCTGGAGCTACGACTTGCTCGATGGGGCCGACCAAGCGCTGTTCCAACGCTTAGCCGTCTTTGTCGGCGGTTTTACCGTCAATGCCGCCGCCGCGGTCCGCGAGGTGGACGACTTCGCGGTCTTGGAAGGGATCGGCTCCCTGGTCGCCAAGAGCCTCGTTCGCTTCGAAGGGGATCAAGCGGGCGAGCCACGCTATGCCCTGCTTGAGACCATCCGCGAGTTCGGGCTCGAACGGCTGGCGGCGAGCGGCGAGGAGGCGGCGGCGCGGCGGCGACATGCCGAATGGTGTCTCCGGTTTGCCGAGGACGCCGGACCGCGGGCCAAGCAACCGGGCGCCGCGCCGTGGCTCGACGCCTTGGAGCGGGACCACGCCAACCTCCGCGCCGCCTTGGCCTGGTTCAACGGGCAAGCGGACGGGCCCCGCCTGGTGCGGATGGCCGGCTCGCTCTGGCCATTTTGGCAGGAGCACACCTACTTCGGTGAAGGCCATCGCTGGTTGGAGATCGCGCTCGACCTGGGGCGGGCGGCGCCGGCGGCGGACCGCTTGCGAGCGATGACCGGGGCCGGCACCCTGGCCTGGTGTCAAACCGAGATCGAGCGGGCGCTTCAGTGGCACGAGCAAGCGCTGGCCCTGGCGCGGGAGGTCGGCGACCGGGTAGCCGAAGCGTTCTCACTCAGCAACCTCGGGGTGCAGGCCATCGAGCTGGGCGACCACGACCGGGCGCGGGCCAGTTACGAGCTGGGCCTGGCCATCGCTCGGGCCGAAGGAGCCTCCGAAGCGGAAGTGCTGGCGCTGCAGAACCTGGCCTGCCTGGAATGGATCCAAGGTGATACCACGACGGCGGCGACGCGAAGTGAGGAAGCCCTGGCGCTGGCCCGGGAGCATGGGTGGGACTGGATCGTGCCCATGATCCTCATCTCGTATGGGTTGACGATTGCGGACCGCGGCGATTACGAGCGGGCGGCCGAGATGCTCCGCGAGGGTCTCACGCTGGGCCACGCCCGGGGCAACCTCGGCGATGTCACCGTTGCCCTGGAGGGGCTGGCGCGGGTGGGCGCCGCCACCGGCCAGACGGAGCGGGCAACCCGCCTGTTCGGAGCGGCAGCCGCCCTCCGTGAGGAGATTCCGATGCCGTGGCCGCCAACCGAGGCCGCCTACTTCAAGCCGGTCTTGGCCACGCTGCGAGACACCTTGGGAGCCGATGACTTTGCGACCCTCCTGGCGGCCGGCCGCTCGCTGTCGCGGCAGGAGGCGCTGGCCGAGGCGACCGCCTTCCCGGTCAAGCCGGCGACGCCGGCCGCAAGCAGCTCAATCGCCGCCTCGCGGGGACTGACCGCGCGCGAGGTTGAGATCGTGCGTCTGCTTATCGCCGGCGAGAGCAATCGCGAGATCGGCGAGCACCTCTTCATCAGCGCCACGACGGTGGCCCGGCACGTCGCCAACATCTTAAGCAAGCTCGGTGTCGACTCACGGGCGAAAGCGGCCGCCTACGCTCACCGCCTCGGGCTCGGTTGACGAATAGGGCACCGGGCCGATACGCGCGGCGCGACCAGGCGGCTTCTGAGCTACACATGCGACCTACATAGTTTTGAGGATGCGCGAAGTGCCCGCCACCGAGATGATGGGCTCGGTGGCTTGGCGCTGGATGGCGTTTGCAAGGCGCCGGCCATCGGCGAAACGCCGATCAGGTGAGCGGCTCGCGTTCGCGAACCGAACCGTCTGCATCCACGCCACCCCGAGGATTTGCCGCGCGGGTCACCTCGCCCCGCCCGCGCTACACCAAGAGGAGCGGCCGATGGACCAGCAGCGATTTGACGACCTCATCGTGAGCCTGACGCAAAAGCCGCGCTCGCGCCGGAGTACAGTTCTGCTCGTCGCCGGCACGGCGCTGACCAGCCTGCTCGTCGAAGCGGCTTTGGGAACCGGACAGCCGAAGCGGCTACCTGTACGAAGGTCAGCCAGCCATGCCGCCGGGCGACTCAGTGCTGCTCGGGGCGCTGCCGGGGGAAACGGGGCACGAAGAAGTGCCGCGGTCACGGGGCCGGGACCTGCAAGCAGGAGGGGCAGCACCTGGTCTGCACGGCGCCAGAAATTGAGCTGAGCCGCTGCGACAACGATCAAAATTGCGGTTGCGTCCGCACGACCGCCGGCACCAATTTCCGCGGGGATTTCTTCGTCCCGGGTGGATGCACCACCTGCAGTGCGTGTGCCGTCTGCAAACGGGACGCCGACTGCGAGAAGAAGGGGTTTCCGCCGGGGTCCGCCCGCGTCCCGTTCACGGCAGGCCGCTGCGCCGGCATCTGTACGAGTGGCACCATGTGCATGGTCCGGTGCGGCACCGTCGCCCGAAACTGATTGCGACGGGTCGGTCCGCGATACCGATGCCCCCCGACAGCATTGTCCAAACACGCGGCCGCCGGTCATCAGCGAGCAACCGGACGAAGCGGCGCCGCGCCCGCACCGGGCGGCCGCTCAGTCCATACACGTTCTGCCCGTCTGGCGGGTCTGGGCTGGTTTCGACCTATGATCCTCCGAAAGCCGAGGCGACAACCCGCTGCCCGCGTTAGTCCCCGATCCGGCCTTGGGCTCGGTCGGCGGCCGGGCAGAAGTGCCGGATGGCGGCCAGGAGGTCGTCGATGGCAAATGGTTTCAAGACGACTTGGGCACCGAGCCGTTCCAGCTCGGCCGCGTTGTCGCGGACCCGCTGGATGGCCCCGGTGCAGACCACCACCGGCAATGTGGCCAAGCCGGGATCTTGCCGCAGGTCGCGGAGCAGCTCCCAGCCGGAGCCGGCCCCATCTTCCAGCATATGGTCGAGGATCACGAGGTCGGGCCGCACCCGCTTGATGTCGGCGAGCGACAACGTCTCCGGCGCCATCGTCACCCGGTAGCCTTCGCCCTCGAGGATGTCGCGCAAGAGGGCCAGGATCTCCGGCGAGTCGTCCCCAGCCAAGATGTGTTTGCTCAGCATGCCCGCCACTCCGCCATCCTTGATCGTCACGCTCCGGCTACAGCGTCACCTCGCCCAGTGATCGAATCGCGTCATCACCGTGACCCGCCGCCCGCAACGGGGCGATGATGTCGCGCTGGAGATCGGGCACATAACAGGCGATGAGGCTGGCGCCGCCGCTTGGGGGACGGATCGTCACCGCACCGAGCGCCGCCGGCAGAATGCACGATGCCGCCCGCTCCAGGGTCTCCTCGCCAGCGGCGTAGCCGAGTTGCACCGGGTCACCGACGTTCGACAGGACGAGGCAGCGGTCGGGCCGGGCCGGCTCCCGGTGCGGCTCGCTCAGGGTCCAGCGCTCCAGCGCGAAATGCGGCCCGGCGCCGCCGATCACGAGCCGGTTGCCGGGCTCGGGACTCGGGCGCTCCAGGCCGGGATTCGGCTTGGGCAGAGGATCAGTCCGGAGCTCGGCGAGCGTGGCGTCGATGTTCGACTGCCACTGCTCCGGACCGTGGCGATTGCCGTAAAGGTCGGCCGGCATCACGCTCTGGCCGAGATCCGAGGTCTGTTGAATCTCAAAGATCAGGGTGTCTGGACCAAACGAGTGAATCACGCCGCCGGGCACGTAGACGGTATCACCGGCCTGGATCGGATAGCGGGGCATCACCGCATCGTAATCTTGCGCGTTGAAGGCGGCGCGCAACTCGTCCTCACCCACGCCGGGCTTGATGCCAGCCAGGATCGAGGCGTTCGGCCCGGCCCAGAGGATATGCCAGGCTTCGGTCTTGCCATTGGGCGCATTGTGGATCCGGGCCGCGGTCTCGTCGTCGGCGTGCAGGTGGACCGGCAGCATATGGGAGGCATCGAGGAACTTCGCGAGCAATGGGAAGTGCGGACCCCGCCAGCCGGCGCCGACCAGCTCCGCCGGATGATTTTCGACCAGATCGTGCAGGAGGCGGCCGGCGTACGGCCCCGAGGTCACCGTGCTGGGCGAGGCGTGATAATCACTGACTTCCCACGTCTCGGCGACGATCCCCTCCGGCAGGTCCGTCTTCCCTAGCCATTCGGGGATCAAGCGCGCACCAAAAGCATAGGTGCGCACCGGCGCCGTCAGCTTGATCGGATGCCACTCCATGCCGGCCGCTCCCCCTCCGCGCCGCGGGCCGCGATCGGGACCGCGATCGCGAACACCGCGCCCGGTCACGCTTCCCCGTTCGACCCGCCCTGCCGCAAGATCGTTGGTTCGATGTCAGCCGCGAACGTGCCAGCGGGGCGCGATCGCGGCCTGGTTGCCTGTACGTCCAGTGTAGAGGCCGGTTGTCTCGCGGTCAATCCGCCTCGGATACGGCGCGGCGTAAGGCCGCGACCGCGGCGCCGATGCCGTCGTCGTGGGTGAACACGGCGGAGCCGACGACGATCGCATCGGCGCCGGCGGTGACGACCCGCTCGATATTCCCCGGCTTGATGCCGCCGTCAACCTCGAGCAGGCAGGTTGGGTTGCGCTCGTCCAGCGCGGCGCGGAGGCGGCGAATCTTCTCGAGCGAGGCCGGGATGAAGGTTTGGCCGCCAAACCCAGGGTTGACGCTCATCACCAGCACCTGCCGGACCACGGGCAAGATTTCCTCGATCATCATCAGCGGCGTCGCCGGGTTGATCGAGACCCCGGCCTCCGCCCCGGCGTCGCTAATGGCGCGTACGGTCCGATGCAGATGGGGCGACGCCTCGGCGTGGACGGTGACATAATCGGCGCCGGCGGCGGCGAATCGCTCCACCCAGCGGTCGGGCTCCTCAATCATCAAGTGGACATCGACCGGCAGCCGGGTGCCGCGCCGCACCGCTTCCACCACCGGCAAGCCAATCGACAGGTTCGGCACGAAGCGGCCGTCCATGACATCGACATGGACGAAATCGGCGCCCGCCGCTTCGACCTCCGCCAACTGCTCACCGAGGCGGAGGAAATCGGCGGCAAGGATTGACGGGCCGATGCGCACCCGACGCCCAATCACCTAGGCTTCCTCCCGACGCGGACTGCCCGGCCACTCCGTCCGATGATACCAGCGCCGGCGGAACGGGAGTCGGGAGTCGGGAGTCGGGAGTCGGGAGT
>JALZJP010000157.1 GCA_030859715.1 Chloroflexota bacterium | reverse complement strand
GCGCCAGGTGCAGTTCAACGCCAAGCGCGGCAGCCTCCTCGTCGCCGACCTGGGGGCCACCAGCATCGATGTCGGCATCGCCGATCTTCGTGGCCACGTCCTCCGGCATCATTCCGAGCCGGCCGACATCGCGGCCGGGCCGGAGCGGATCCTTGATCGGGTCGAGCGTCTCTTCGACGAGATTCGGGCCGAGGCGGCGCCGGAATCGGGTGTCCTTTGCGCCATCGGCGTCGGGGTGCCGGGGCCCGTCGAGTTTTCCACGGGGCGGCCGGTTTCGCCGCCGATCATGCCGGGCTGGGACGGCTACGGAGTGCGGGAGCGCCTTTCCGGCCGCTTCGGCGTCCCGGTTTGGGTCGACAACGACGTCAACGTGATGGCTCTGGGGGAGTGGGCCGAGGGGACCGCCCGCGGCTACGACGACGTCATCTTCATCAAAGTCGGCACCGGCATCGGGGCGGGCATCATCTCCCACGGCAGCCTGCAACGCGGCGCCCAGGGGAGCGCCGGTGACGTCGGCCATATCCAAGTCGTCGCCGACACGTCGGTGATTTGTCGCTGCGGCAAGATTGGCTGTCTGGAGGCGGTGGCCGGCGGCGCCGCGCTTGGCCGGGCCGCCGCGCGAGCGGCCGAGCAGAGCGAAAGCCCGCTGCTGGCGGAGGCGTTCGCCCGGCGCGGCGCCCTTACCGCCAGTGATATCGCGGTGGCCGCTCGTCACGGCGATGCCGTCAGCATCCACCTCCTTCGCCAGGCCGGCCATCATATCGGCCAGATGCTGGCGACGATGGTCAACATCCTCAATCCCTTGCTGATCGTGATCGGCGGCGGGGTCGCCGGCGTCGGGGACATCCTGATGGCCGGCATCCGGGAAATCGTCTACGGCCGCTCGCTGCCGCTCGCCACCCGGCACTTGCAGATTCGACAGTCAACCCTCGGCGAGCGGGCCGGCGTCGTCGGCGCCGCGGCAATGGCGATCGACGAGCTGTTTGCCCCACACCGGATGGCCGCCTGGATCGACCGGGGCCTGCCGGCGGGACGGCCTGAGCACATGGCCTACTGAACGGAAGCGTTGCATCCCGGCCAGGGCCGGGCTCGCGGGAGGACGCCGCTCACTCACCGGTCCGATGCCTGGCGGGCGAAGCGGACGTGGCGATCGCGCCGGGCAACGCTTCCGCACCCGCTCGACGCGAAAGGATGGAGGACGGATGAAACTGGCGTTCAATACCTGGGTCTACTCCAGCTTCCCGCTCTGGGTGCCCGCCTACCCGCTGGAGGAGACGATCAAGCGGATCGCTCGCATTGGCTATGACGGGATCGAGATCGGGGCGGCGGCACCCCATGCCTACCCGGCCTACACCGGCCCGGAGCGACGCCGCGAGATCCGGCAGCTGCTCGACGACAACGGCATCGTCGTCTCGGCGATGCTGCCGGCGCCGGGCGGCGGGCCAGGGTTCAACGTCGCCTCGCCATCGCCGGAGGAGCGCCGGGCGGCGATCGGGCAATACAAGGAGGTGGCCCGGCTCTGCGCCGACCTCGGCGGTGACACGCTGCTCTACGTCGCCGGCTGGGTCGTCTATGGCACCGAATGGAAGCAGGCCTTCGCCTGGAGCGGCGAGGCGCTGGCCGAGATCGGCCAGGCCGCGGCCGATCTCGGCGTCACCGTGGTGATCGAGCAAAACCCGGCCGACGGCAACCTGCTTGAAAGCTGCGACGACGGCATCGAGCTGATGCGGGCCGTCGCTGCGCCCAACGTCAAGCTGATGTTCGACACCATCCACGCCATGTATCGCAACGAGGTGCCCACCGACTACGTCTACCGCATGGGGCCGGACCTGCGCTACGTCCATCTCTCCGACACCGACCGCCTGCCGCCGGGCCAGGGGCGCGGCGACTTCGTCGGATTGGTGCGGGCGCTCAAGGAGATCGGCTACGACGGCTTCCTTGCCATGGAGATCGGCTTCAACTATCGCAACGCCCAACCCGACAAGTTCGCGCGAGAAGCCTACGAGTACATGAAGCCGCTGGTGGACGCCGCGACCACGGCCTAGACAGGGACGGTGACGACGCGATGTCGCCGACGGCGCCGGTCGGGCTGACCTGGTAGGCGACGCCGGTGCGCGGCCGATCGACGCGGATCATGGCGGCCGGCACGGTCGACGTCCCGACGATCAGGACCGGCGGGGGCCGAGGAAACGCTCCTTCGCGCCCGGCCCGGCGACCGGCGCCGTCAAAGGCCAGCGACCGCCGGGTGAATCGGGGGCAAGCATGGGAACGCGGCAAACGAGCGAGACGGCACATTTTTTCAATCATCACCAGCGGCAGACGATCGCGGCGGCGATGGCGCGGATCATCCCGAGCGACGACCGGCCGGGGGCGCGGGAGGCCGGGACCATCGACTTCCTGGATCGCTACCTCTCGGGCATCGGATACGTCTTCGCCAAGCCGGACGGCAGCGGGTTCGAGGTCCTCGCCGGCAAGCAAGCGGCGGCCTGGCAACAACGCATCGATGCCCTGCGGCGGACTTACGAGGCCGGCGTCGCGGAGCTGGACCGGGTCAGCCGGGCGCTGGGCGGCGACGACTTTGCCCGGCTGCCGGAGGACGCGCAGGACCGCGTGCTGACCGAGCTGGAGCGGCCCGCGCCGCCCAAGGAGGCTGACACTGAAGCGGAGGCGGCCGTCGCCGCCGCGGAGCCGGCCTTGCAGCAGATGGCGGCGGAAGCCGAGCTGGCGTTCTTCCCGCTGCTGGTCCTGCACACCCGGCAGGGGTTCTATGCCGATCCGATCTACGGCGGCAACATCGACCACGCCGGCTGGCGGGCGATCGGCTTTCCCGGCCCTGGCTCCCTGGCCGAGACCCACGCCGGCCGGTATTCCACCCTGTCCTACTTCGCGCCCGGCGTCGAACCCCCACAGGAGGACGGCGATGACCGCTGAGCGCAAGCCGGAGCCGGTCGATGTCTGCATCATCGGCGCCGGCGCCTCCGGCGCGACCGCCGCCAAGGTCCTGACCGAAAGCGGGCTGCGCGTCGTGCTGTTGGAGCGTGGTCTGTGGCGCAAACCGGAGAGTTTCGGCGGCGACGAGCTGGCCAACGTGCATCGCTTCAATCTCTGGCCCGATCCCCTGCTCAACCCGCGCACCGTTCGCGCCTCGGCCGACGAGGCGGCGAAGGTCGAGCCCTTCTGCCCGGTGCCGCAAATGGTCGGCGGCGGCACTGCCCACTGGACCGGCTGGGTGCTACGGATGACGGAAAACGAGTTCCGGCCGCACACCATCTACGGCGACGTGCCGGGCGCGAACCTGGCGGACTGGCCGATCACCTATCACGAGCTGGAACCGTATTACGACAAAGTCGAGTGGGCCTTTGGCGTTTCTGGTGAAGCCGGCGCCAACAAGCACGAAGCTCCCCGGCGGCGCGGCTACCCCTGCCCGCCGCTGCCCCCAACCCGCTACAACCAGAAGTTCTACGAGGGGTGCGCCCGGCTCGGCTACAACGCCTTTCCGACCCCCGCCGCCGCCTTGTCGCGGCCCTACCACGGCCGACCGGCCACCGTTCAGAGCGCCTTTGCCCAGCAGCACGGCGACCCCACCGGCACCCGCTCGACCATGCTGACCACCTTCATCCCCGAGGCGCTGGCGACCGGCAGGCTCGACCTGCGACCGAACGCCTATGTCCGGGAAATCACCGTCGATGGCCAGGGCCACGCCAGGAGCGCGGTTTACCAGGACGCGGCCGGCGATGACATCGAGCAAACAGCAGCGGTCTTCATCCTGGCCTGCGGCGCCGTCGAATCGGCCCGGCTGCTCCTCCTGTCGCGGTCGGGCCGCTTCCCAAATGGCCTGGCGAACGGGAACGACCAGGTCGGGCGCAATGCCACCTTCCATGAATACAGCGCCGCCATCGGCGCCTTTGCCGACCCGGTCTACGGCTGGGCCGGCGGCGGCTACGTCGGAGCTAGCACCTTCGAGTTCCTCGAGCATGCCGAGGAGCGCGGATTCATCGGCGGCTGCCATGTGGCGGCGGCGGGGGTCGGCATTCCCCTGCCGATCAGCTTTGCGCTCCCCGGCAAGCCGCTTTGGGGACAGGCGGCGAAGGATGCCGACCGGGAATTTTTCAATCACACCATGGCGGTCGGCCTGGTGCTGCACGACTTGCCGCAGGAGACGAACCGGGTCGAGCTGGACGATACGGTGACAGACGCCTGGGGGCTGCCGGTGGCGCGGATCACGCACCGCCCGCACCCGAATGACCTGGCCCAGGGCCGTTGGATCATCGATCGCAACGCCGAGATCCTGGAGGCCGCCGGGGCAACGCGGGTCTGGCCGGTCTATATAACGAAGGTCACGGGCAATTGCTCACACCAGCACGGCACCTTGCGGATGGGGCACGATCCGGAGCGCAGCGTGCTCACCAAGGAGTGCCGGATGCACGAAGTCGCGAACCTCTACGCCGTCGATGGCGGTCCGTTTCCGACCTCGACCGGGGTGAACCCGACGCTGACGATCATGGCCAACGCCTGGCGGGTGGCGGAGGCAATCGTGGCCCGGCGGGGGACGCAACCATAGCCGACGTGTTGGCTTGCTGGCGACACATGGGAACGACGCGGTTCCGGAAGGAGGGTGCGCGAGACGAAACACCAAGTTGAGCGACATCGCCGCCGACACCAATTGACTCGATCCGAAGCCGATCAACTGGAGGAAGAGATCATGGACAAGCGGCTCAATCGTCGGCAGGTATCCGCCCTCATCGTCACGGCGGCGGGCGTTTCGGCCGCCGCACCGCACCGCACCTTTGCCTGGCAGGAGGCGACGCCCGCGGTAGGAGCGGCGGGTGAAGTCTTCAGCACCGGTCCCAACGGTGAAGCGCCGACGGCGGCCTCCGAGGTCTCGCTGACCGAGGCCGAGCTGGAGGAGATCGCGGCGATGGGCGCCACGGCCGCCATCGTCATGCACTACGGCGGCAACGACTGGTCGGTGGCTCAGATCAACGGGCTGCGGGATCAGTTCGGCACGATGGGGATCGAGGTGATCGCCGAGACCGACGCCGGGTTCGATCCGGCGACCCAGGTCTCCGACATCGAGACCACCCTGGCCCGGAACCCGAGTATCATCGTCTCGATTCCCACCGACCCGGTGGCGACCGCGGCCGCCTATCGTCAAGCGGCGGAGCAGGGCGTCCAGATCGTGTTCATGGACAACGTGCCCCAGGGCTTCACGCAGGGCACCGATTACGTCAGCGTCGTCTCCGCCGACAACTATGGCAACGGGGTCGCCTCGGCCAACATCATGGCCGACCAGCTCGGCGGCGCCGGGCGGATCGGCCTCGTCTTTCACGGCGCCGATTTTTTTGTCACCCGCCAGCGCTACGATGCCTTCAAGGCGACGATGGCGGAGAGCTACCCCGAGATCGAGATCGTCGATGAGCAGGGCATCGTCGGTCCCGACTTCGCCGGCGACGCCGAGCGGGCCGCCTCCGCGATGCTGACCCAGCACGCCGATCTCGACGGCATCTGGGCGGTCTGGGATGTCCCGGCGGAAGGAGTGGTCAATGCTGTCCGCGCCAACCAGCGCGAGGGCGACGTGATCGTGACCACGATCGACCTCGGGCTGAACGTGGCGGTCTCGATCGCGCAGGACGGCATCGTCAAGGGGCTGGGCGCCCAGCGTCCCTTCGATCAGGGCGTCACCGAGGCGCTCCTCGCTGGCTACGGGCTGCTCGGCAAGGAAGCCCCCGCCTACGTCGCCCTCCCCGCGCTGCCGGTGACGCGAGAAAACGTCCTGGAAGCCTGGGAGCAGGTCTATCATCTGGACCCGCCCCAAGCGCTCTTGGACGCGGCGGAGTAACGGCCCTCACCCCCAACCCCCTCTCCCAATCGTGGGCGAGGGGAGTCTTCCTCCAAGCAGGCGCTCTTCCATGTCGGGAGAGGGAAGTTGTCGTACCTGGCGAAGCAGTCAGCCGGAGGAAGTATGAGCGACCTCGCGGTCGAGATGACGGGGATGAGCAAGAGCTTTGCCGGCGTCCGGGTGCTCGATGGCGTCGATTTCGGCCTGCGGCGTGGGGAAACGCACGCGCTGGTCGGGGGGAACGGCGCCGGCAAGTCGACCCTGATGAAGATCCTGCAGGGGGTCTACACGCCCGATGCCGGGCAGATCGCGGTCGCCGGCCAACCGGTCGCGATTCGCTCGCCGCACGATGCCCGCGCCCTCGGCATCGCCATGATCTTTCAGGAGTTCAGCCTCATTCCCAGCCTGACGGTGGCCCAGAACATCTTTCTGACCCGCGAGCCGCGCACCGGCGCCGGGCTGATCGACGACCGCGCCGCTGAGGAGCGGGCGCGGGCGCTCTTCACGGAGCTGGACGAACCGGTCGATCCCCGGGCGATGGTTGGCGATCTCAGCACCGGGTACTGGCAACTGACGGAGATCGCCAAGGCCCTGGCCCAGGCTGCCCGTATCCTGATCATGGACGAGCCGACCTCGACCCTGACCGCGACCGAGACGCAGTCGCTCTTCGTCCTCATGCAGAAGTTGAAAGCGCGCGGCATCTCGATCATTTACATCTCCCATCGCATGGAGGAGATCGTCCAGATCTCCGATCGCGTGACCGTCTTGCGCGATGGGCGGTGGATCAGCACGGAAGCAACCGGGCGCCTGACGATGGAGCGCATCATCGACGATATCGTCGGCAAGACGATGGAAGCGGCCTTTGCCTGGCAGGAGCGACGAGTCGAGCAAACCGGCACGCCGTTGCTCGAGGTGCGCGGGCTCACGGCGGGCAACCGAGTCCGCGACATCAGCTTCAGCCTCTATCCGGGCCAGATTCTGGGCATCGCCGGGCTGATGGGCAGCGGCCGCACCGAGCTGGCGCGGGTCATCTTCGGCATCGATCGCCTCGACGCCGGCGAGATTTTGGTGCGCGGGACGCCGGTGGCCATTCGCGACCCCGACGACGCCATTGCCGCCGGCATCGCCCTGATTCCGGAGGACCGGCGCTCGCAGGGGCTCGTGCTCGACCACCCGGTCCGGGACAACCTGCTGCTGCCGCTGCTGCAACGACTGCAACGATACGGCCTCGTCAACGACGCCGAGGGGGCGCGGGTCGCCGGCTCCTACGTGCGGAGCCTGGCGATCAAGCCGCCGTCGCTGCGGACCCCGGTGCGGTTGCTCTCCGGCGGCAACCAGCAGAAAGTGGTGCTCGGGAAATGGCTGGCCACCGACCCCGACATCCTGATCCTGGACGAGCCGACCGCCGGCGTCGATATCGGGGCCAAGACCGAGATCCTGGGGCTGATCCGGCGGCTGGCCGATGCCGGCAAGGGGGTCATCGTCATCTCGTCGGAGCCGGCGGAGCTGCTCGCGGTCAGCGATCGCATCATCATCCTGCAGAACGGCACTTTGCGGCGCGAGCTCGACCGGCGGGCGATCACGACAGAGGAGGATCTCCACCATGCGGTCCAGAGCGCTTGAGCTGCCGCGCGCGGTGCGGATCGACTGGCGTCAGTATCTGGTCTACGTCGGCTTCGTCGCGATTTTCGCCTTCTTCGCGATCACCCTGCGCGACTCCGGCTTCACCACTCCGAACAACCTCCTCAATATCGCCCGCCAGACGGCGATCATCGCCACGATGGCAGTGGCGATGACCTTCGTCATCGCCGCCGGCCAGATCGACCTTTCGGTCGGGGCGGTGGCCGGGCTGGCCTCGGTCACCACCGCGTTGACCATCGTCCGGTTTGGGCCCGTGGCCGGGATTGTCGCCGGGCTGCTGACCGGGCTCGTCGTCGGCGCCCTGAACGGCCTCCTCGTGACCCGCCTGGTGATCCCCTCCTTCCTCGTCACGCTCGGCATGATGGGCGTGGCGCGGGGGTCGGCGATGTGGATCACCGACACGGCGCCGGTCCCCATTCTTTCCCAGCCTTACAACCAGGTCTTCGGCTCCGGTTCACTGGGGCCGGTCCCCTCGCTGCTGATCTGGATCGTCGTGGTGACGGCGATCGGGGCGGTGGTGCTGCGCAAGACGCCCTACGGCCGGCAGGTGCTGGCCACCGGCGGCAACGAACGCGCGGCCCGCTTCAGCGGCGTCAATACGCGACGGATCGGCTTCCTGGTGCTGACCGTTTCCGGGGTAGTAGCGGCGCTGGCGGGCATGCTTTACGCCGGCCGCCTCCAGTCGGGGCGGTTCCAATGGGGCGAGGGGGACGAGCTGTCGGTCATCGCCGCCGTGGTCCTCGGCGGCACCAGCCTCTTCGGCGGCAGCGGCTCGGTGCTGGGCTCGGTGTTGGGCGCGTTGCTGATCGGCGTCGTCAACAACGGGCTGATCCTGATGGGGTTGGAGACGAGCCAGCAAATCATCATCCGCGGCGGCATCATCATCGTTGCGGTCGTCCTCGCCAGCCGGAAATAGGCGTCCCGCGACCGTGGGACGCCGGTTGGCGGGACTCGAACCTCACCGGGTCGCCTCACGCCGCGACAGCCGAAATGCCTATTTTTACCAATAGCCTTCCTTGGGCGTGGCTCCTACACTCGGTAGTGGCGGTGCTTCCCGGGCGCCGCGATGGGATCGCACCGCGTCGCCCACGCGCCATTGGCGAAGGAGCACAGATATGGACCCACGCACGTTCGACCGCTGGACCGCCAACCGAACGACGCGGATGCATAACGATTGGCTCGCACTCCCGCGCGCGGCGCTACGCCAGGGTGCCTCCCGGCGCGCGATCGTGGCGGGACTCCTCGCCGGGGTGCTCGCGGGCGACCGTGGTGCGGCCGCGAAGGTGCGTCGCGCGCCGTCACGCCAGGACTGCACGCTGGGCTGCACCAGCTCGGTCTGTGGCCAGGTCCCGGCGGGCTGCACGCTCTTTCCGCCGAACAACATCTGGAATACGCCGGTCGATACCCTGCCCGTGGAGAGTAACTCCGATGCGTACGTGGCGAGCATTGGGCCCGACACCGGATTGCATCCGGACTTTGGCTCCGGCCTCTACGAGGGCCAGCCGATCGGCCTCCCGTTCGTGAGCGTACCCGGCACCCAACCGCTGGTGGCGATCGCGTTTACCGCCTCCGGGGAGGAGAGTGACCTCGGGCCGTACCCCATCCCGCCGGATGCGCCGATCGAAGGGGGATCGTGCGGGACGGGCGATCGCCATGTGATCGTGGTCCAAGAGGGCCTATGTTTGCTCTACGAGCTGTTCGATGCCCACCCGCAACCCGATGGCGGCTGGGAAGCGGGCTCGGGGGCATGGTTTGACTTGACCGCGAACGCCTTGCGGCCGGCGGAGTGGACCTCGGCCGACGCGGCGGGGCTGCCGATCCTGGCGGGGCTGGTGCGCTACGAGGAGATCGCGGCCGGCGTCATCCCGCACGCGCTGCGCTTCACCGCCCAAACCACGCGGGAGGAGTATGTCTGGCCGGCGCGGCATCAGGCCGGGTCAACCACCGACCCCGACGTGCCGCCGATGGGGCAACGCTTCCGGCTCAAGGCCGGGGTCGAGCTTGGCGACTTCTCGCCAACCAACCAGATCATCCTGCAAGCGCTCAAGACCTACGGCATGCTGCTGGCCGATAACGGCAGCGATTGGTTCCTGACCGGGTCGCCGGATGACCGCTGGGACAACGATGACCTGCGCCAGTTGCGAGAGGGCATCCTTGGCCGCGATTTCGAGGCCGTCGATAGCTCCTCGCTCATGATCGATCCCGATTCCGGCGAGGCCGCCTGAGCGAACGCGATTCCGCCATGCCGAATGAAGGGGCCGGCCCTTAGGCAGGGCCGGTCGCGTTCCGGATGGCGGAGCCGACTCGCCCGCGGTTCACCAACGCTTCAACCAGGTTCTGCTCGCGCGATTCGCCGCGGCGAGCAATCGATCCGGCCACCCGCTTAACCCAGAGCTTGAACCGGCCCCGATAGCCCAAGACCCGGTGGCGTTCGCGCCGTACGTCTTCGACCGTCATCCCCAGCAAGTCGGCAAACGTGAAGAGCTCGACGAGCGAAGGCTCTCCGTTCACCGCACTGTGCAGGAAGTCCTCGATCTGAACCCCGATGACTTCCTCGGTATCGACATCGACGAGCAGCGCGTAGTCATCAACTAGATAGAAGACGAACGAGGCTCGATCCCGGCCATGAGGAAGGATGAGCATGGTATCGAGCGGCCGATCATAGATCAGCTCCGCTTCAACCTGGCCGAAGGCAAAAAAGTCTGGCATCCGGGGATCGAATTGGCGGATCTTCGCCTCCTCGGTGGGATCGATCTCAGCCACGCTCTCCAACTTCGCGTCGGGTGGTATGGCCATAGCCGCCGCTCCTTGGCCTTGATGTTTGCCGTGGAAACGCCGTCTCGACGCTGCCGACAAGGCGACCTCGCGCGGTCATTGTATCCGCTGCATGGAGACGGCGGTGATTTCTCTCGCGCCAGCGCGATAAGCGGCCAGAGCGAAACCGCGGCAGTACCGGCCGGGCTGTCCGACTTCGTGCCTTCGCTCCATTCCGGCTTGCACAATCCTCAATTCGTGTATCGTCCGTGCTACCCTTGGGCCAGAGCGACAATCGAACCAGCGCCTCCTCTCGGCGACGGGGCCGGTGCCGTATGCAACGGGGAATAGACGACGATGTCAGCAGAGGCAGCAAGCGTAATTGAGGAGCGCCCCGCACTGGCCGCGACGGAGGTGGCGGTGCCGGTGGGGTTGACCGAGCGGGAGGCGCGGGAGCGACGGGCCAAGGGGCTGGGCAACCAGATGCGGCTGGAGTCCAGCCGGAGCTACTGGCAGATCATCCGCGAGAACATGTTCACGTTTATCAACGTGACGTTGCTGGTGGTCGGCCTGGTCTTGATCGTGATGAACCAGACCAAGGATGCGGTGCTGGCCTCCGGGCTGGTGGTGCTCAATGGGCTGGTGGGGATCATCCAAGAGGTGCGGGCCAAGCGGCGCCTGGACCGGATCGCCTTGCTGAACCGGGCGCAGGCGACGATCCTGCGCGATGGCGCGGCGACGACGCTGGACCCGGACGAGATCGTGGTCGACGATGTGCTGCTGGTCACCCCCGGCGACCAGATCTTCGTCGACGGCTGTTTCGTCGGGCCGGGTCAGATCGAGGTCGATGAGTCGTTGCTGACCGGCGAGTCGGACCCGGTGGCGAAGCGGCATGGCGACGCGGTCTTTGCCGGCAGCTACTGCACCTCCGGCGCCGGCGCCTACGAGGCCGAAAAGGTCGGCATGCAGAGCAAAGCGGCCACGATCGCGGCCGGGGCCCGGCTCTACAAGGCGACGCTGACGCCATTGCAAGAGACGGTCAACATGATCGTCCGCTACCTGCTGGTGGTGGCCGGGTTCTTCCTGGCGATGATCCTGCTCGCCTCCTGGATCTGGAATTTCCCGTTCCAGGACACGGTGCTGGCGGCGGCGGTGGTGCTCGGGATCGTGCCCTCCGGCATGTTCCTGATGATTATCGTCACCTATTCGATGGCGGCGGTGCGCCTGGCCCAGCAGGATGCGCTGATCCAGCAGACGAACGCGGTCGAGTCGCTGAGCAATGTCAATGTCTTCTGTATGGACAAAACGGGGACGCTGACCGCGAACCGGCTCAGCCTGGCCGAGGTGGAGCCGATCGGGCAGCCGCTGATCGAGCCGAAATCGGTGCTGGGCACGGTCGCCGCCAGCGCCTCCGGCGGCACCAAGACCAGCGACGCCCTGATCGCCGCGCTTGGCGGCAGCAAGGCGCCGGTGACCGACGAGATCCCGTTCACCTCGGCCCGCAAGTGGAGCGCGGTCGCCGCCGACGGTGACGGCTTGCGCGGCGTCTACGCGATGGGAGCGCCGGAATTCCTGGGGCCGCACACCGCCGGCGGCGATGCCTTGCGGCCGCCCGCCGAATGGGCGGCCAAGGGGATGCGGATTTTACTCTTCGCGGCCACGCCCGAGGTCGCCTCGCTCCACGACGGCGCCGGCGAGCCGCGGCTGCCGGCGAGCCTGGCCCCGGTCGCCTGGCTGGCCTTCACCGACGAGCTGCGGCCCAACTGCCGGGAGACGATCGCCGGCTTCGAGCAGGCCGGGATCACGCTCAAAGTCATTTCCGGCGACAACCCGGAGACGGTCGCCGCCCTGGCCTGCCAGGCCGGGCTGCCGGCGGACGCCCGGCTGGTGTCCGGGATCGAGCTGGCGGAGATGACGGAGGCCGAGTTTGCCGAGACCGCCCGCGAGGCGACGATCTTTGGCCGGGTGACGCCGGAGCAGAAGGAGCGGTTGGTCGATGCCCTCCGCCAGCAGGGCTTCTACGTGGCGATGACCGGCGACGGCGTGAACGACGTTCTCTCGTTGAAGAAGGCGCAATTGGGGGTCGCCATGCAGAGCGGCAGCCAGGCGGCGCGCAACGTGGCCGACATCATCCTGCTGAATGACTCGTTTGGGGCGCTGCCGGCGGCGTTTCGCGAGGGACAACGGATTCGGCGCGGCTTGCAAGATGTGCTCGCGCTGTTCCTGACTCGCGTCTTCACCGTGGCCTTCGTCATCTTGGCCTGCCTGATGGTTGAGGCTGGGTTTCCCTTCTCGCCGGGTCATATCTCGTTGCTGACGCTCTTGACGGTCGGGGTGCCGACCTTTGGCCTGGCGCTGTGGGCCAAACCGGGGGCGGCGCCGCCGACCCTGGGGAAATCGCTGTTGCGGTTCGTGCTGCCGGCGGCGATCACGCTCGGCATCGCCGCCTTTGCCGTCTACGCTCTGGCCTACTTCGCCAATGACGTCGACCTAATGGGGCTGCGCGGCGGCGGCGTGGCGGCCGTGACCGAGATCCCGGCGGCGGACCGGATCGCCCGCGACTCGCTGGCCCACCTGCTGATCTTGGCCGGTTTAGTGCTGGTCTTCTTCGCGGCGCCGCCCGTGAAGTGGTTCGCCGTATTGGAGGAGCCGACCGGCGACTGGCGGCCGGCCCTGCTGGCCCTGGCGATGGTGCCGCTCTATGTCGTGATCCTGGCGGTGCCGGTGCTGCGCGGGTTCTTCGGCCTCCATGTGTTGCCGCTGGCGGAGTATCTCGGGATTGGGCTGTTGGTGGCGGTCTGGACGGTGATTGTGCGCTGGGCTTGGCAATCGCGCGCCTTCGACCGCTTCTTCGGCTACGACCTGGAACCGGAGCGGGCGCTGGCGCCGACGAAGGGGTGAAATGGGAGCTGGAAGCGATTCTTGGTTCGCGATCGCCGTCCGGGTGACGCCGGGCGCTAGAGGCACCCGGCTGACCCCCGAAAGGACCCTGAAGGGCCCTGAAAACGTCGAGCTCAAGCCAACTTCCTGTGCATCAAGTTGGAACGCTGCCCGGTTCACCGGGCTTTCGTGAGCTCAGCCGGGTGTCGTTAGCGCCCGGTGACGGGAGGATGGCGATCGCGGTCGAGCGGCCGCTCGCCGATATTCCGCCGGTGAGTCACCACGGGCGTCGCGCGAATGGCGGCGCCGACCCACGGGTTGGCTCTGTCGCCGTCAACCGGGCGGCATCGCCTGGCCCGCCTCCACGCCCGGGCAAAGGCCGGGCGTGGTCGCTAGTCGCTGCTAGCCGCGCTCGACTGTTGGACGTTGGTGTCGCAGACGGTCTCGGCGGCTACGCCTGGGGCGGTTTGGAGGTTGCCGGTGTTGCCGAACTGGTCAGCCGAGACGCATTGGGTAGCGTAGTCGCCGCCGGCCCTGGGGTCGGTACCGTAGTAAACCTCGGCGCCATCGCTGGTGCCGTCGCCGTCCGTGTCCCAGATACCGGGGTTGGTGCCGTAGATAGCCAGCTCATCATCGTCGTACAGGCCGTCACCGTCACTGTCCGGCCGGGCGGACGCCGTGGGGTCGGTGCCGTAGTAGACCTCGGCTCCGTCGCTGGCGCCGTCACCGTCGCTGTCCCAGTTGTAGGGGTCGGTGAAATAGACGCTGGTCTCGTCGATGTCGTAGAGGCCGTCGCCGTCACTGTCGGCCGCCTGGGCGGCGGCTGGCGCCACCGCGAGAAACGTGCCGAGGAGCAGGGCGCCGGCCAGGGTGGCGCGGCGGGCAACGCGCGCGGCCGCGCCGAAGCGACGGATGGGGGACGGCGTGGACATGGTTGCCTCCGTGTCTCGGGCCGGCTGGCCGGCCCCGCTCGTTCGGCGGCCACTCGGTCCGCCGC
>JALZJP010000151.1 GCA_030859715.1 Chloroflexota bacterium | reverse complement strand
GAACAGCCCTGCCTCCCAACCCCGCTCCCACGATTGGGAGCGGGGAGCCGGTGCCGGACCAGGCTCCTGGCGTTGGTCTCGTGCCGTCGCTGTTTGGGAGCTCTCGTCCCGGCACGGTCGAGGCCGCGGTCTACCAGCTCTGGCTCGACCGGACCGGCTTCAACTGGATGATCGGCCTCACCATCGGCATCTCGGTGGTGCTCTTTACCAGCCTCTTCACCAACCTCTACGGCCTCGCCACCGCCACTATCGCCACCGACGGCACGCTCCTCTACTGGCTGGGGCAGCACGACTACCGGCGGGGCGAGCAGCCCTGGTTCTACTACCTGCTGTTGCTGCCGCAGTACGAGTTCATCGCCGTGCTGCTGGGCCTGGCGGCGTCGGTCGTGATTGCCGTGCGCTCGGTGCGCGTCGGGTTGGGCCGGATCGCACCGGGATCCCGCTTCTTCTTTCAGCTCTTCTTGCTGGCCTGGTTTGCCGGCATCCTGGGCGGGCTCTCCTGGGCCGGAGAGAAGATGCCCTGGCTGATGACGCACATCACGCTGCCGGCGACCCTGCTGGCCGCCGCCCTGATCGGGGAGTTGATCGAACGGTGGCGGGCGCCGTCTCACCGGGCAACGGACAGCCGCGCCCGCGCGCTGCCGGAGTGGTCGCTCAGCGCCGCTTTTCTGGTTGTCGGCGTGGGCTGGTTCCTGCTGGCGGCTCGCCTCTCCTACGGCGAGTTTGTGCCGTCGGCGGCCGCGGGCGGCTGGGAGCGGGCGGTGAGCCCGTGGGCTGCCGGGCGTTGGTGGTGGCTGGCGCTGCCGCCGTTGGCGGCGCTGGCAATCATCGGCGGCGGTTTGCTTTGGCGCGGGGCGCGCCGCACCGGTCTGGCCGTGCTGCTGTCTTTGGCGGTTATGCTCGCCGGGTTGCAGATCCACGTGGCCTGGCGGTTGGTGTACGAAGAAGGGGATGTGCCGCGGGACATGATGGTCTACACCCAGACCGCGCCCGACGTCTCCCGCATGATGCGCGAGCTGGCGGTCTTGTCCGAGGAGCTGACCGGCGGCGCCGGTCTCGAGATCTGGTACGACAACAATCAAGGCGTCTCCTGGCCCTTGCAGTGGTATCTGCGCCACTATCCCAACCGCCACATGTTCGGCGGCAGCCTCAGCGAACGGCCCGCCAACGTGCCGGTCGTGATCGTCGGAAGCCACAACAACGCCAGCGTGGCTCCGTACGTCGATGGCTACACGGCCCAGGAGTACGTCCTGCGCTGGTGGTTCCCGGAGACGCTCTACCGCGACTTCGCGATCGCGCCCGAGTTGCCGCCCGGCCGCTCCGCCTGGCAGGCCGGCGACGACCCGCGCGGTCCGCGTCAGATCCTTGCCTCGGTGGGCGAGAGCCTGGCGACGCTGGGCACGATCGAGGGACAGCAGAACCTCTTCCGGTTAGTCATGTTCCGAGATCTGCAAGAGCCGATCGGCCGCGTCACCTACACCATGTACGTGCGGGACGATCTCATCCCGCTTTTTAACACGATCCGCTACTAATGGTCCATGGAGAAGTGGGTCACGGGAGGCTCCGCGACGTGAGCGCCACAACGAGTCAACCCGAGGCGATGGCGCCGGGCGGATCAATCCTGGACCGCTCGCTCAACCTGGCGGCGGTGACCTGGGAAACGGTGGCGTGGATCGTCGTCCTCGTCGTCGCCCTGGCCTTGCGGCTGGTCCAGCTCGACGGCTGGGCCCTCGCCCCCGACGAAGCGAGCCATGCCTACAACGCCTGGCTCCTGGTCCGCGGCGAGCCGGCGCCGGCGGGCGATCTCCTGCCCGAAACCGGGCCCCTGTTGCTGATTGCCCAAGCGATGACGTTCTTCCTCTTCGGCGCGACTGACGTGATCGCCCGCCTTGTGCCGGCGGCGGCCGGGGTCGGTCTGGTGGCGCTGCCGCTCGCGTTGCGCCCCGTGATCGGCCGGCCGGCGGCGCTCGGCATGGCGGGGCTGGCCGCGATCTCGCCCACGCTCGTCTACGCCTCGCGGGTAGCGACGCCGGGGATCGTCGTCGCCTTGCTCGCGATCGCGCTGGTGGTGATCGTGATCCGGGCTGGAGCCCCTGTCACCGCCGCGATTCAAGCGCGACGCCACGCGGTGCTGGCGGGGATCGTCCTGGGCGCGATGCTCGGCGCCGGGGCGGCGGCGCTGACCGTCCTGGCGACCATGCTGATCGGGGCCGGCCTGACGATCCTGCTCAACCCGGAGGGCGCGGCGCGGCGCGGCCTCGTCGCGCTGGCGCGAACTCCCGGCTCGATGTTGTCGCTGGCCGGCGGTTTCGTGGCCACGGTGCTGGTGCTCTTCACGCGATTTTTCACCGACCCCCTGGCCATTGCCGGCGCCGGGCAAACCTTGGCCGATTGGTGGCGGCTGCTCTTTCAAGGGCCTGCCGCCGTGCCGGTCCAGTTCTTCCTGATGGAGGTCTTGCTCTATGAGCCGCTGGCGGCGCTGATGAGCCTCCTCGCCGCGCTGGGCCTGGCTTTGCCGGGCGTGCGGCGGTTCGGGGGAGCTTTTTTCGGCGGCTGGTTCGTCGCTTCCCTGCTCCTCTGGTCGTTCAGTGCCGGCCGGGGCAGCGAGGACGCGGCCTTCGTCGCCCTGCCCCTGGTCTTGCTGGGCGGGGCCGCACTCGGCAAGGCGCTGGCGCGGGTGGACTGGCGCCATGTCCGGGCCGGCGCCGGCGGCGCCCTGGCCCTCGTCATCCTCGGCCTTCTGCTGTCGCTGGCCGCCGTCGACATTCTGCTCACCGACCCCGCGCCGAACGTGAGCGGCGTCGCCGCCTCCCTGCCGGCGGTGGTCGTCGTCATGCTGGTGACGGTGCCCCTGGCCTACGCCGCCTGGATGCTGGCCCGCTCCGAGCGGGCCGCCGGCCGCGGCGCCCAAACCGGGCTCATCCTCCTCCTGGTGGCCGCCGCCTTGCTGGGTGGGTTTACCCTGCGCTCGGCCGTGATGCTGACCCTCTTCCGGGGCGATACCGGCACCGAGCTGCTGGCCCAGCGGACCTCCAGCGGCGCGGTGTTGCCCACGGTGCAGCGCCTCGACCGGCTGGCGCGGGACGCGACCGTGACCGACGCCTCGGCCCGCGACGCGACCGGCGGCCACGGCCTGGTCATCGCCGCCGAGGAGCCGGTGCAATGGCCCTTCCGCTGGTATTTCCGCGACTATCCAGACTTCTCGGTGGTCCCGGCCGGAGCGGTGGGGACCACCGGGGCCGATGTCGTGATCGGCCAAGACGGCGACGCCCTGGAAGCGGCCGGCTACCGGCCGCTGGAGGTCGCCTGGGTCAGTCAGGTTCCCGCCGCCTATGCCAACCCCGATGCCGGGGCGGTGCTGCGCGACCTCGTTTGGCCGCCGCGGTGGCTGGCCGCCAGCCGGTTCCTGCTCTACCGGGAAGGGCTGGTCGAGCCGGGATACGAGATGGTGGCGATCGGGCTCAACGCCGAGCTGGCGGCACGGATCGCGCCCAGCAATGGTCCGTACTCGCTCACGGATCGGGCCGGTCCGGGCGCGGCCGACGGGCAGTTCAACCAGCCGGTCGGGGTGGCGGCGGCGGACGGCACCATTTACGTGGTCGATCAGGGCAACAGCCGGATCGAGCTATTCACGGCGGACGGCGCCTTCCTCGACGTCTGGGGCGACGGGACGACCGATCTGGAGCTGGCGCGGACGCCGAACGGGCTCGGCCCGACCGGGATCAGCGTCGACGAGGCGGGGACGATCTACGTGGCCGATACCTGGAACCACCGGGTTGTCGCCCTCGATCAGAACGGCAGCGTCGCCCTGGAGCTGGGCGGGGCGCCGGACGCCGCCGGCTTCCGAGTGGCGGCGGATACGACCGATGACCCGGCCCTGGTGACGAGCCAGACCGGATCGTTCTTCGGGCCGCGCGATGTGGTGGCTTACGACGACGAAATCTACGTGGTTGACACCGGCAACGAGCGGATCCAGGTCTTCGGCGCCGATGGCGAGTTTCGCCGGCTCTGGGGCGGCTATGGCACGGGCCCCGGGCAGCTCATCGAGCCGGTCGGGATCGCGGTCGATGGCGCTGGCATCATCCACGTCGCCGACTCCGGCAACGCCCGGATCAGCCGCTTCACGGCGGCGGGGGAGCCAGTGGCGCCCTGGCCGGTGGCGGCCTGGCCGGCCCCGGACCCGAGCGGGATGCGGCCCGCCTTCCAGCCCTATCTGACCTTTGGCCGGACCGGGGACCTCTATGTCACCGCCGCCGATACCGGCAGCGTCGAGGTGCTTGACGCGGACGGCCAACAGGTCGAGTCGATCACCAGCGTCAACGGCGAGCGCCTGCAACGCCCGACTGGGATCGGCACCGCCCCGAACGGTGAGATCCTCATCACCGACACCCTCGCCAACGCCGTCTTCCGATACACGCCGCTGGTCCTGCCGCCACGATCCGACATCCAGCTCGGACCGCCGGGATCCGACGCCATCATCGCCACGCCGATTGCTGGTGACGACGTTGCGCCAAATGTTGATGCGGCGCCAACAGCGCGAGCGGCGCCGGCGCCGCCTGGGCTGGGACCGTAGCTTTGTGAGCGCGCCACCACAAAACGAGATTTCGTTGTGGGGTAGAAGGAGTTTCGCCGGCTTCCACGGCGTGTTAAGAATCGTACCCCGGGATCGTATCCTCCCCGCGAGGAGATCAGGGGAAACCCGGGGAATTCGCTACTATGATACTCGACATGCGGCTCTCAAGGGTGCGGACCAAGCCCCCGGAGGACGCTCATTATCCCTGGATCAATTTTTGGGGGTCACGTCAGTCACGTCACGTGCAGTGCCCTGAAAGGGGTGCCCCGCGGGTTCCGTGAGCAGGCTAAAGCTCCCGCGGGGTGATCCCAGCGAACAAATCGGCCAGGACGATAGCCTGATCGAGACAATCGGCGTTGTCCTCGATGCACCACCAGGCGGAGAGGACCGCTTGGGCCACGGCCCAACCGAGCAGCCGTTCCCGGCCCAGGCCGAGCAATTCGGCGAAGATCGCGATCCGCCGCCGGGTCAGGTTGGCGGCGTCGGGGGTGCCGGCGAGCCAGCCCGGGTTCCGCAGAAAGGCGCCGGTCTCATACGCCGGCTCGCCGGTGACGCCTTTGGGGTCGATTGCCAGCCAGGCGCCGTCCCGCCGGGAGAGGATGTTGTCGTGGTGCAGATCGCCGTGGAGGAGCACCGGCTCGGCTTGGGTTGCCAGCAGCTCGGCAAACAGGAGTTCCGCCCGGTCCGCCAGTTGGGGCGGGATCGGGCCACTGCCGCCGGCGAAGCGGAGACGCATCCGGCCGAACCCCTGACCCCAATCCGCGATCGCGGGGAAGCGGCCGGGTTCCGCGACTGGTTGCCAGATTCGGGCCATCACCGTGGCGGCGATGCGGGTGGCCGTGTCATCGTCCGCCAGGGTCGTCAGCGGCGTTCCCGGCTCGACGCGTTCCAGGAGCATGACGCTCTGCTCGGGGTCGGCTTCCAGCAAGCGCGCCATGCCGCGCCCGGCAACCTGCTCCAGCGCGGCTAGCTCGGTCTGAAGCTCGTTGTCGGCCGGAAACCCGATCTTCAACACCGCCGGGGCGCCGTCCGCCCGCTCAACCGGCATGACATAATTGTAGGAGAGGTTGTCGTACGGAGGGTGGACGGTCAGCGTCCACCGATGGGCGCAGCGGGCGATGAGGGCGGGGAGCCGCTCGATCCAGAGGCGACCGTCGTCTCCCCGCATATCGATCGTTTTACGGGCGAAACCGCGAGAAATTTGGTATAATTCCATAGGTTCGTGGTGTCTCCTCCGCTGGTTTCGCCCGTTGTCCGTGAGATGCGAGGCGAAGTATCCGCCGACCTGCTGAAATGGACGGTCAGGGCGGTACGTCGTCGAGCCGCCTCGAACGGCGGCGCTCGTTGCCTTGCTTGACCAACCGGAGCATCGCCGTGATCGTTCATCGGTCACCGCCTCGGATCCATCAGCTTGGACCAGGATCTGCTGGTTGACTGTTCCACGATTGATATTCGCGCATACACAAGATGGAGACTCGGCATGGCGACCACCATTTCGGACATTCGCGGGACTCGACTCCCGGCCACCGGCGCCCCGCCCCGGCGCAAGCGGAGCGATACGCATGTGGGCACGATTGAGCGCCAGTATGGCGTCGATTTCGGCGTCCGTTCCGATATGCACCTCGGCACCCTGCTGAAGCGGCGGAGCTCGGACTGGCTTAGCGACCTGCTCCGGGAGGACGCTGAGGCTGATCAAGATCGCGAGCCCAGCTCGGAGGCATCCGAGGTGGGGTCGCGTCCGTGATTGCGCACGGAGCGAGGCGGTTACCGTGGTGCCCAAACCGGATCATCTCGGTCCCGAATTCGGAAGCCAGTTCGCCGACCCGAGTGTCGTCGCGGCCTACGGGTATCGGCCGCCCTATCCGGACGAGGTGCTGGCGGCGCTGGTTGACCTGGTCGTGGCGCCTGGCCGGGTGCTCGACGCCGGCACCGGCACCGGCGAGATTGCCCGCGGCCTGGCCGGGCGCGTGGCGGGCGTGGACGCGCTCGATCCATCGCCCGGCATGATCGCCGCCGGCCGCGCCTTGCCCGGTGGCGATCACCCGGCGTTGACCTGGCTCCTTGGCCGGGCCGAGGATGCGCCATTGGGCGCTCCCTACGGCCTCATCACCGCCGCCTCTAGCTTGCACTGGATGGAGTGGGAGGCGGTGCTCCCTCGCTTCCGCGACGCGCTGTCGCCAGGAGCGGTGCTGGCGATCGTTGGCCAGGCAACCTCGCCCAATCCCTGGGATGCCGCGCTCCAAGCGGTGATCGACCGCTACTCGACCAACCGGACGTACCGCCCCTATCATCTGGTCGAGGAGCTGACGCAACGGGGCCTGTTCAAGGAGCTTGGGCGGCGGTCAACGGAACCGGTCACGTTCACCCAGCCCGTGGCCGAGTATGTCGAATCCTTTCACGCCCGCAATGGCTTCTCACGGGACCGCATGGCGCTGGATGAGGCGACGGCTTTCGATGCCGCGGTCCGGTCCCTGGTGGCGCCGCACGTGGAAGCCGGGTCGGTGACGCTGACCATCACCGGCACCGTGGTCCGCGGCATGCCGGCGCCGGCGAGATGAAGCCGCGATCCTGGCCCGGGGAATGCTGAGCCTGGCCATCAGTGGCTGACGGCGCCGCTGACCGCGGGCAGCGGGCGCCGACCCGATTCATAGTCGCGCACGCGCCGCCGGAAGATCCACCACATCAGGAGCGCGGCCGGTGTGGTCGTGATGACGAAGGCGACCCAGACCCAGCCGAGACCGCCGGCGAACCAGCGGACGCCGATCCAGGCGACCAGGACCGAGAGCCACATCGTCGAGGCGCCGATGATGAGCGGGGTGCGGGTATCGCCGCTGCCGCGCAGGCCGCCGCTGCTGACGAACCAAACGGCCCAGAAGGGGAGCGCGATGCTTAACGCCCGTAGGGCGCTGACGCCGGCGGCGATCACCTCGGGATCGCTCGAAAAGATTCGCATCATCCGCTCGGCGAAGAGGAAGACCAGGACCCCGCCCGTGCCCAGCCAGGTCACGGCCCAGCGCAGGGAAATTTCCCAGGCGCGCCGGGCGTCGGTTGGTAGCCGGGCGCCGATGCTTTGGCCGACGAGGGCGGTGGCGGTGATCGAGAAGGCGATCCCCGGCAGGAAGGCGACCGAGAGCGCGGTGAAGGCCAGTTGCTGGGCGGCCAGGGCCGGGGTGCCGATCAGGGCGACCACCGCGATCAAGGTCATGAAGGCGCCGGAGGAGAGCATCTGCTCGGCGGCGGCCGGGAGGCCGAGGGTGAAGAGCTGGCGGGCGATGGAGACCCGCGGCCGCCACCCCCACGAGCCGCGCAGGGAGATCGCTTTCAGGCCATAGACCATGACGAGGAGCATATAGGCGGCCCCCAGCGACCGCCCGGCGACGGCGCCCACCGCGCTGCCGGCGACCCCGAGCGCGGGGAGGCCGAAATTCCCGAAGACCAGGGCGTAGGTCACCGCCACGTTGACGATATTGGCGATCACGGCCCCCGCCAGCGGGGTCCGGCTGTCACCGGCGCCCCGCAGCACGGCGCCGCAGACAAAGGAGAGGAAGAGCGCCACGCTGGCGGCGGTGACGATCTGCAAGTAGGTGATGGCCGCCGCCGCGACGTCGGGCGCGGTGCCGAAGAGGCCGATAATAGCGGGCGTCGCGTAGAACATGCCGATGGAGACCGGCACGGCCAGGACCAGACCCCAGACGATGGCCTGGCGGGCGAGGAGGTTGGCCCGGCGCTGGTCGCCGGCGCCGATGGCCTGAGAGACGAGGACGGTGGCGCCGATGTCGATGGCGGAGAGGATCGCGATGATGAAGAAGACGATCTCGAAGCCGGTGCCGACCCCGGCCACGGCGGCGGCGCCGAGCCGGGCCACCATGAAGGTATCGACGGCGCCGACCGCGGTCTGGAGCAGGTTCTCGCCGATGATCGGGGTCGCCAGCCGCAGCACCCGGCGTTGCGTCATCGGCTCCGGCGCGACCGCCCCGGCGTCAGGCAGGAGTCCGGGAACGAGGTTTGCCCCGGCCTCAATTTCGGCGGCGACGAGCGCTTCCTCGGTGGTCATGTCCGCTCGCTCTCCCGCTGCCAGGGTCCGCCGCGATGTTCTGATGAGCCGGCCCGTCACCCTCGCGGCGACGGACCGGCGACGAAGAGTACGATATATCGGCCGCGGCTGGAGCGAGGTCGAAGCAAGCGGGGGCCGGCCACGGTCCCCTGGCCGCGCTCGAGGCGTTGGCGGTCCGCCGCTGGAGCGAACCGTGAGCGCGGGCGCTCGCTAGAAGCGCCAGCGGGTCGGCGCAATCATCCCCGCCGGCCCCTGCCCGGTGCTGTCGGTGCCGGCGACGCCGGGCAGGCCGAAGGCAACCGTGGGCGTGAACTCGTAGACATGGTACGGGGGCGGACCGGCGGTCGGCGCACTGTCACCGTAAAATCCGCCGTCGCGCACCGTGACCGGCCATTCCATCTTCGCCGCGTAGGCATCGGCCACGCGCTGGAGCATCCGTCGTCGCGCACGTTCACGGCCGTGCCTTCAATCACGAGGTCGAGCGCCGGCAACGTGAGACTGCTGACGGAAAGTACGCGGCGCGAGTCATGCGCCAGGTTCTTCGCTTTGCGAGAGGCGCCACTGGCGCAGAAGTACAAGGTGCTCTCCAGCCAGATCGCCAGGAGCGGCATCACATGCGGCCGGCCGTCCGGCCGCACCGTCGCCAGCCAGTACGTGTGCGGGGCCTCCAAGCGCTCTCGTGCCTGCGCCCAGGCGGTGGCCGGCGTCTCGTCGGCGGTGAGGAGTCGTTCCGCCACCGGTACCCTGTCGGTCATCGTGGTTCTCCGTTCTCGAATACGTGAATCGGTTCAGTCGGCGATCGCCTGGTAGGTCGCGGTCCAGAAGTCGGCATTGATCGTTGGGGCGCCCAGGCATTGAGCGAGGAGGATGCCGATCAGATCCTCGGCGGGGTCCACGTACCATGACGTGCCGTAGCCGCCGTCCCAGCCGTAGCGGCCGGGGGTCATCGCCAGATCGTCGCGGCGGGTGATGACCGAGAGGCCGAATCCCCAGCCGCGGTTGTCCCAGAAGCCGGGAAAGAAATCGGATACGGCCATCTGCGCGGGGGTGATCTGGTCGGTCGTCATCAGCGTGACCGCGGGCCGCGACAGGATGCGCTCGGTGCCGAATGTGCCCTGGTTGAGCATCATCCGGCCGAAGGCGAGGAGATCATCGGCGGTCGAGACCAGCCCGGCGGCGGCATTGGGGAAGGCGGGCGGCTGGCTCCACTGGCTGTCGCTGACCCCGTCATGAAGCGTCAAAGCTCCACTCTCGGCGTCGGTTTCGTAGCAGGGAGCCAGCCGTTCGAGCTTCTCCCGCGACAGGCTGAAGCCGGTGTCGGTCATGCCGAGCGGCTCGAACAGCCGGTGCCGGAGGAACGTTTCGAGCGGTTGCCCGGCGGCGCGGGCGATCAGCACGCCCAGCACCTGGAAGCCGGAGTTGTACAACCAGCGCTCTCCTGGCTGGTGCATCAGCGGCAGTGTCGCGAACCGCCGCAGCCACTCGTCCGGGTCGTGCGGCGTCGCCGGCTTCGGCGGCCCCGTCCCCATGATCTCTAGTTCGCGTACGGCCCGCTGGATCGGGTAGGTGTCCGGCGGCGCCATCACGATGCCGAACCCTAAGCGAAAGGTCAGCAGGTCGCGGAGGGTGATCGGTCGATGTGCCGGCACGGTGTCGTCGAGTTGGCGGTCGATCGCGCGCAGGACCTGGCGATTGGCCAGCTCCGGCAGCCAGTGATCGACCGGATCGTCCAGCCGGAGGCGCGATTCCTCGACCAAGATCATCGCCGCCGTGGCCGCGATCGGCTTGGTCAGCGAGTCGATCCGCACGATCGTGTCGCGCCGCATCGGGTCACCGCCGCTGGCAGCCTTCGTGCCGATCTCGTCGAGATGAACCTCGCCTCGCCGGCTGACCAGGGTGACGAGTCCGGGCAAGGAGCCGCGCTCGACATGGCCGGCCATGACGTCGTGCATGCGGCGCAGCCGCGCCGTCGAAAACCCACCGGTAGGCATCGCGTCGGTTCTCCGATCCAATGGTGCGGGACAGTTCGGCGCCCGTGAGTCAAACGACACGGATCATGCTCAGCCCGGACAATACTGGTGTGGGTGGCGCTGGCCCGGCCAGCGCCACGCCACGACGCGGGCACCGTTAGCGATTGATCAAGTTGAGGATGTTGCCGTCCGGGTCTTTGAACCAGGCGACCCGCATCTCGCCGGCGATGTGGATATCACCCTCGCGGGTCATGCCCGGCACGTCATAGTGCTCGAAGGCGACGCCCTTGGCCTTGAGCGCCCGCACGGCCTCGTCCACGTCGCCGACCGCCCAGGTCATGGCCGTGGACTGGTTGGTGCCGGCATATTGCGAGCGGTAGACATTGAACTCGGAGTTGCCGCTCTTGAGGGTGAACATCTCCTCGCCATCAGCCCCGGTTTCCGTTAGGCCGAGGGTGCCGGTGTAGAACTGCCTGGCGACGGCCAAATCCTTGACCGCGATGCTCGCGACCGCGTCGGTGTTGCCCAACATGGTGGCCTCCTGTCGTGCGTTCGACGATGTTGCCAAGACACCAAACACTGGCGCGGACCACATCTCGAGCTCGCTCGGGCCGGCATGTCCCGGCCGGCAAATCAGTACATCAGTTCGATGTACTGACACTGGGTATAAACAACCGTGCGGTGCTTTGTCAAGCATTCGGTGGCGCCACGATGACGGGGGACGACGGGCGTGGCGGGGCGGGCCTATGGGCAATATTGCGGGCTGGCGCGGGCGGTTGAGCTGGTGGGCGAACGCTGGGCGCTGCTCATCGTGCGCGATCTCCTGGTTGGTCCGAAGCGGTTCACCGACCTCCGCCGGGGATTGCCCCGGATCCCGACCAACATCCTCTCGGCCCGGCTCAAGGAGTTGGAGCGATCCGGCATCGTCCAGCGCCGCGTGCTCCCCCGGCCGGCGGCTGGCGTCGTCTACGAGCTGACCGCGTACGGCGGCGAGCTGGAGGAGGTCGTGCTCCGGCTCGGCCGGTGGGGGCGCAATCGCTCGGGGAGCCACGGCCGGAAGAGATCCTGACCGCCGACTCGCTGGTCATGGTCCCGCGCGCCGCCTCTCAGCCCGAGGCCGCCCGCGGCGTACGGGCTAGCTACGAGCTTCGCTTCAGTGACGTCGTCATCAATGCCCGCGTCGAGGACGGCCGGCTCGAATCCGACGCCGGGCCGTACCCGGCCGCCGATCTCGTCATCGAAGCGGGACCGGCGATCCGCGGCCTACTCGCCGGCGAGCTCAGCCCCGCCGAAGCAATCGCCAGCGGCAGCGTCCGCCTCACCGGCGACCCCACCCTGCTCGATCGGCCGCTGGAAGTCTTCCAAACCCCGCCCGGCCGGACGAGAGTCGTGAGTCGTGAGTCGTGAGTCGTAGGACGGGCTTCGCGGCCGCCGAAGGCTTGACGCCGCGAACGCCTGACGGTTCACTCT
>JALZJP010000142.1 GCA_030859715.1 Chloroflexota bacterium | reverse complement strand
CCAGGGAGGGATCGATGGCGGCTTCGATCTCGGCACAGGTGGCCCGTGGGTGGGCCGACCGCCAGGCGCGCGGCCGCGCCGGCACGTCGGCGGGGGACACACCGTTCGCGGCGGCATCCGGGACCATGGCCAGGGAGCGCACCTTCCCGCACGACAGCACTCCCCCGATCCTACCGCCTATTACCAAAAGGTGAAACGCACCCCTACCGCCCGGCACCCCATGGGTGCGCGTCAAAGGTTTTGCAGCAGGTGCTGGGTGGGCACCCGGCCAGGGCCGCCACGCGGGCGGCGGCAGCGGCCAGCCACCGCTCCCGCGGCACGGGGCTCGGCATCCGCTCCCGGCGCCCGTCGGGTCCACCCCCTCTCCTCCCCAAGGCAACCCTTTGACGCGCACCCTTGGGCTGCTGTTCATCGCCCGCAAGATCAGCGGCGGCACCCGCTCGCCGCGGGGCTCGCGGACCCGGATGGTCCTCCAATCCTTGGTGGTCACCTGGGACCTGCAGGACCGTAACCCGGTCGCCGAGTTGCTCACCCTGCTCCGCGCACCCCGCGCCGCACACCCAATACTCGGGCCGATCTGAACAGTTACCGGGCTGCTCAATGCTTGACAGGACCCCGCGCACTTGTTAAAGTCTTGCAATATGTTGTGAGTATTGCAAGTTTTTTCAGATTGAGGTCGTCATGGTCGACGCCCCCGCCAGCATCGGCCGCCGGGTCCGGCGTCACCGCCGCGACAGTCCCGATCATCGCGCCTTCCTCGCCGAGGTCGCCACCCTCTACTACGTCGATAAGCTCAATCAAGAGCAAATTTCCCGCCAGTTGGGGCGCTCCGTGGCCATGGTTTCGCGCCTGCTGGCCGAAGCCCAAGATGAAGGGATCGTCGAGATTCGGGTCAACCATCCGGTGCCGACCGAGCCGTCGCTCCAGACCGACCTCGTCCACCGCTACGGCCTGCGCACCGCCCGCGTGCTACGGACCGCCGACCACCAAGCGGACCGCCTCCTGCCACGCTTGGGCGAGCTGGCCGCCGTCTACCTGAAGACGGTCATCAGCGATGACGCGATCATCAGCGTCGGCTGGGGCAAGACGCTGCATGAGGTGGCCCGCGCGATCACCCCCGGCGGCCTCCAAGGCATCCAGGTCGTGCAGAGCATGGGTTCGCTCGGGAGCCGGCTCCCCGCCTTTGACAATCACCTGATCACCCGGCTGCTGGCGGACCAGCTCGAGGGCACGCCGCACTACCTCCATGCCCCCATGATCGTTGACAGCGAGGCGGTACGCGCGGTGCTTGTCCAAGACGCCCATATCGCCCAAGCCCTCGCCCTGAGCCGGCGGGCCGATCTCATCCTCTTCGGCATCGGCGTCCCCGAGCCGGAGCATTCCGGCCTGCTCGCCGCCGGCTACATCGACGCCCGAACCCTGGACTCGATTCGCCAGTCCGGCGCCGTCGGCGACATCTGCGTCACCTACTTTGACGACGAGGGCCGCATCCTCGATCTCGGGATCACCAAACGGGTGATCGGTATCCGCCTGCCGGAGATCAGCAACATCGGCACCGCGGTCGTCGTCGCCGGCGGCGTCCATAAAGCCAGGGCGATCTTAGGGGCATTGCGGACCGGTCTGATTCATGTCCTCGTCACCGACGACCGCACCGCGCGGGCGGTGCTTGATCTGAGCGATCGCGATCCCGGCCGAGGCGAACAGGTTGGCACGACCGTGCGGAGCGACCAGTTGGCGGTTCAGCGATGACGAGAGACGGGGAAAGGAGGTGCGACCGGACGCAAGGACCTGCGTTTCATTTCGACGCTTTGCCGAGGCGGGCGTCAGACAGCGCCGGTCAACGATCGGGACGACCCGGCCGTGATTGGCCGCAAGCGGAGGAGACGACCAATGTCGAATCGAAACTTCCCTTCCCGTTCCGCCCTCTCGCGGCGGACCGCGCTCAAAGCCGGCAGCGCCGGCATCGCCTCGATCCTCCTGAGCCGCCAGGCACCGGCCGTGATCGCCCAAGATCAGGTCGAGATCAGCTTTGCCGGCATCCGCATCTTCGGCGACGATCCGATGCCGGCCCTGCTGGCTCAGTTCGAGGAGGAGAACCCGAACATCAGCGTCCGCTACATCGAGCTGCCGACCCCGAACAACAGCACCGAAATCCATCAGTACCTCGTGACCAGCCTCAATGCCCAGAATGGCGAGCCTGATGTCTTTACCCAGGACATCATCTGGATCGCCGAGTTCGGCGCCGCCGGGCTATCGGCCCCGCTTGAGCAGTTCGGCGTCGGCGAGACCGAAACGGCCGAATACTTCCCCGGCCTGATCGAAGCTTGTACCTACCAGGATCAACTGGTCGGCTGGCCCTGGTTCGTCGATGCCGGCTTCCTCTACTACCGATCCGATCTCCTCGACGCCCATGGCCTCGATGCCCCGGCGACCTGGGACGACCTGATCGGCGCCGCGACCGAGGTCATGGCGGCGGAGGAGAACCCGGAGCTGCTCGGGTTCCTCTGGCAGGCCCGGCAGGCCGAGGTGCTGGTCTGCGACTGGGTCGAGTTCCTTGGCTCGGCCGGCGGCCGGGTCCTGACCGATGGCGAGGTTACCGTCAACAGCGAGGCCGCCGTCAGCGCCCTGCAGCTCATGCAGGATCTCATCTACACCCATCAAATCACGCCGGAGGCGGTCCTCACCTACGACGAGGAGCCGAGCCGCCTCCCCTTCACCGCCGGTAACGGCGTCTTCCTCCGAAACTGGTCGTACGTGTACGCGATCGCCCAGAATCCGGACGAGTCACGGATCGTCGACCAGATCGGCTATCAGCCGCTGCCGATGTTTGCCGACGGCGAGAACGCCGCCTGCCTCGGCGGCTACCAGTTCGGCCTGAATGCCACCAGCGCCCATCCGGAGGAGGCGTTCCAGTTGCTGCAATTCCTCTCCGGGCCGGAAGCGCAGAAGACGCTCGCCCTCCAGGTCGGCGTCGCCCCCACCCGCCAAGCCGTCTACGAGGACGCCGAGCTAGGCGAACAGAACCCGTTCATGGTCGGCCTCCGGGATGTTTTCACCGGCGCCATCCCGCGCCCGGTCCATCCCGCCTACCCGCAAATCAGCCTTGCCATCCAGTCGGCTATCTCCGGCGCGCTCACCAATCAGACGCCACCCCAGGAAGCCCTGGATAGTCTGGCCGAGGAGATTACCTTCATCACCGGCTAAGCCGGCGAACGCCTCACGAGCGGCCAAGCGCGGGATGCTTGGCCGCTCCTCCGACGCTAATGCCGAATCGTCCCGTCGACGACAAAGGGTTCACCCCGGTTATGGCCCTTGCTCGCCAATTCATCCGCCAGTACGCATTCCCCTACCTGCTGTTGGCGCCCTCGCTGCTCGCCATCGGCCTGATCGCGCTCTATCCGTTCCTACAGACGATCTGGACCAGCCTGCACCGCGCCTCGCTGATCCTGCCCGATTCGACCTTCATCGGCCCGGGCAACTTCCGCCGCCTCATTCAGGACGACGGGTTCTGGAACGCCTGGACCAACACCCTCTATTTCACCGTGGTGACGGTGCTGTTCGAGACTATCCTTGGCTTCGCGATCGCCACCGCCCTCAATCGCGACTTTCGCGGCCGGGCCCTGGTCCGGGCCGCGGTGCTGATCCCGTGGGCGATCCCGACGGTCGTCTCCTCCCGGCTCTGGGGCCTGATCTTCAACACCGATGCCGGGCTCGCCAACTATCTGCTGACTTCGACCCGGATCATGTCAGCCGATCAGAACTGGCTCGGCAACCCCAGCCTGGCGATCAACGTCGCCGCCATCGTCGATATCTGGAAGACGACGCCCTTCATGGCATTGATCCTCCTCGCCGGCTTGCAAACGATCCCCGGCGAGCTGTACGAAGCGGCCGCCATCGACGGCGCCAGTTTCCTTGACCGCTTGCTGCATATCACCTTGCCGATGATCGCTCCCGTGTTGCTTGTCGCCATGCTGCTGCGGACGCTCGATGCTTTCCGCGTCTTCGACGTGATTTATGTCATGACCGGCGGCGGTCCGGCCGATTCCACCGAAGTGCTCTCCACCCTGACCTACAAGGTCTTCTTCTCGGCGACGCAGTTTGGCTATGGCTCGGCCTTGGCGGTGGCGATGTTTGTCTCCGTCCTCCTGCTCAGCGCCGGCTTCCTCTTCTTCCTCCGCAACAAGCTGGAGGTCGGTTAAGCCATGGCGACCCGAACCGAAAGCCGGATGCGATCGACCGCGAGGCCGCGCCTTGTCCCGGCCCTGGCCGAAAGCGGCCGCGTCCGGAGCCGGCGCCGGACCAGGCTTGTCCTCGGCTCCTGGCTCTTTTGGCTGGCGATCGGCCTGATCGTGATCTGGTCGGTGGGACCGTTCCTGTGGTTGGTCATCACCTCGTTCAAGCTCGATCGCGATCTGGCGACCCTGCCGCCGATCTTGCCATCCGAGCCGACTTGGAGCCATTATGTCAATATCGTCAACGGCCGTCCCTTCTATCGGTACATCCTCAACAGCCTGATCGTCTCGGTGGCAACCACGGTCGTCTGCCTCCTCCTCGGCACCATTGCCGGCTATGCCCTCGGCCGGTTGACCTTTCCGGGGCGGGTGCCGATCTTACTCGGGGTGCTCGCGGTCAGCATGTTTCCGCAAATCTCGGTCGTCGCCTCAATCTACACGATGCTGCAACAGCTCGGCCTGCTCAATACCTACGCCGGTCTGGTGATTCCCTACAACACCTTCGCTTTGCCACTCTCGATCTGGATCCTGGCCAGCTTCTTTCGCGGCGTGCCGGCCGAGCTCGAACAGGCATCGCAAACGGACGGCAGCACCCGCCTCGGCGCCCTCTTTCGCGTCATCCTGCCCCTGTCCGCCCCGGGCCTCTTCACCACCGCCATCCTCGTCTTCATCACCGCCTGGAACGAGTTCCTCTTCGCCCTGACCTATACCTCGTCGATCGAGCACCAGACGATCCCGGTCGGGATCGCCCTGCTGCCGGCGATGTACGCCATCCCCTGGGGCGACATCGCCGCCGCCTCGGTCATCGTCACCATGCCGCTCGTCATCCTCGTCCTCATCTGCCAGCGGTGGATCGTGCGCGGCCTGACCGCCGGCGCCCTGAAGGGCTAGCCACGGATGCGCCGTGACTACTGGCGAGGCCGGTATCTCGCCGCCCTGAACGCCGCCGAAGCGCGGGCCGCCGATGCCGCGGCATCCTCTCCCTGGCGCCTCGCCTTCGGCTTCACCAACAGCATCGATCGCATTATCAGCCTGGACGGTCGCGCCCTTGGTTCGCTCGCTCGTCGCGAAGGCGCCGGGCTCGACACCTCGCCCCCCGATCAGCCGCGAACGCCCGCCGAGCTGCTGTCGAGCTTACTTGCCTACGTCCGATCTGGTCAGGGCGGCGAGATCTGGATTGCCGGCCCGCGATTACGGAATTGGATCACCGCGCACTTTGAGGGACGATCGCAGGCCGGCGGCACTGGAGCCCGCGGCGCCAACACCCTGGCCAAACTCGGCTTCACCTCCATCCTTCACGTCACTACCCTTCCGGCCGAGCAGGCGGCGCTGATCGACAATTCGGGCCGGGTGGTGATCCCCCGTGACAGTGGCCTGATGATTCCACGCATCGCGATGCGTCCCAATGACCCGGTGCGGGAGCACTTCATCTTCGAGTTCCAGGCCGGCATGACCGTTTCGCTCGCGACGGAGACCGTCGTCGCCCCGCGGGCCAATCGGGTGATCGTGGCGCTCGATCCGGTGAATTTCCGCCACCCCATCGATCCGCACTTTATCGACGCCGTGGGCGACCCGACGCTTCGCGTCCGCTGGGCACTCGTGTCGGGCTACAGTCAGGTCGCCGATATCACGATGTGCAACGCTCGGATCGACGAAACGGTCACCGCCATCCAGCGGTGGCGACAGAAGGCGGCTCCCCCGCGCATCCATCTCGAGCTGGCCGCGATGCCTGATGCCAATGTGTTGGCCGCGGTCCTTGACCGGCTAGCGCCCGAGGTCGACTCGATCGGGCTGAACGCCGACGAGCTGTCCAGCATCCTGTCACTCCAGGGCAATCAGACCCCGGCGGGTGCCGAAGCGCTCGTGAACGTGCTGGCCAAGTTGAGGTACCGGCTTCGCGTCCCCCGGCTGAGCCTGCACACCCAGCACTACTGCCTCAGCTTGACGCCCGAAAACCCGATCACGGAGCAGGAGGCCCTCCTTTATGGCTCGCTGGTCAGCGGCACCTTTGCTCGCCGCGCCGACTTCCCGTCCCCGGCTGATCTGCGCCAGACGCTCGCGCTGGACGGCCCCTGCACATCCGGACTTGAGTTTGAAGCGACGCTTGCCCGTCACCAGGCATTGACCGACGGCGTGTCTCGACAGGAGGACGACTGGCTCGTTGTGGTTCCCACCTTGGCGGTGTCGCGCCCGGCGACGACCATCGGCCTCGGCGACAGCTTCACCGCCGGCGTGCTCGCGACGCTGTGACGCTCGCGGCGGCAACGCGCCGCGGTTGCCGCGGGGACGGCGTTGGGCGTCGTCAGGCGACTCGCGCCTCGGTGAATCGACGTTCAAACGGAAGCACCTCGTCCACCGACAAGGCGCCGGGTCCGGTCATGGCGAGGCCGAGCGCCGAGGCGCCCAAGAGCAAGACCAGCTCGAAGCCGCCATTTGGGCTGACGAAAAACCCGTTCTGGAGATGGACGACGAAGAACGCGACCAGCATGTCGATCATCAGCAGCACGCCAAACAGCCGGGTCAACACGCCCAAGATCAGGGCCAGGCCGCCGACCGTTTCCAGGACGCTGACAACCACCGCCGCCAGGGCTGGCGCCGGGATCCCCAGCGAACCGAAGAACCCCTCGACCCCGCCGATTCCCATCTCGAACAATTTTTGCTGCCCATGCATGAAGAAGGTCAGCCCGACCACGATCCGGATCAGGGCGATTCCGTACGGCCGAAGGTCGCTTCTCGATGTCGCATTCGCTGCCATCGTCAGTCTCCCGTTCTTACGCTCGCTCGCCCCGTCGCTCGAACCGGGGCCACGCCATGCGGGCACCTAAGCGCCAGGGGTGCTCTCCACCGCCGACAGCTCCGCCAATAGGCTATCAAAGTCGAGCGCCCGCGTATACATCGCGTTCGCCGCCGGCCACTCGCTAGGTGCCCGATCCCAGGCCAGCTCGATGCCGTTGCCGTCGGGGTCAGCCAGGTAGATCGCTTCGTGCGCCCCATGGTCGGAAGCGCCGCCGATCGGCCAGCCCTGATCGACCAGCCGTTTGAAGGCCCCGGCCAGGTCACGCCGGGTTGGATAGTTGATCGCGAAGTGGTACAGCCCGGTCGTCCCTGGCGCCGGCGGCGCCCCGTCCTTACTCTCCCAGGTGTTCAGGCCGATGTGATGATGGTAGCCGCCCGCCGAGAGGAAGGCGGCGGTATCGCCCATCCGCGCCTGCAGGTCGAAGCCGAGCAGGTCGCGATAGAACCCGATCGCCCGGTCGAGGTCCGCCACCTTCAAATGAATGTGGCCGATGCGGGTTCCCGCCGGGATCGGATCGTGGGTCGTCATAATTGCCTCCAATATGCCTTACCTCGAGACGCGGCCGAGAGCGCCGAAACGAGTTGTCAGCAACGGCGAAGCGCCAGACCAACTGACGCTGAATACGCCAAAAGCGCGGGCGGGACGGCAGCCGCTCGGGCGTATGATGGCGCTGATCCCGCTCTGCCGCAAGGATGTACGTTCACTTGCCGTGCCGCTCACCATGTTGGCACTGGGCGCGACCGCGATGGATACTCTCCTCAGCCGTGGCTCATCGCGTGCGTCTCCGGCTCGCGGCGCGAACGCCGCCGCCGTCATCCCACCGCCCAAGGAGAGAGCATCAATGCCCAAGCCAAAGTCCACCTACGCGAAAAAGAACCTCGCCAGCGTCAACCTGTCAGACAACGATCTATCCGGCGCCGATCTGTCCGAGACAACCCTCCGCCATGCGACGTTGCGCAACACCAATCTAGACGATGCCGACCTGCACGGCGTTGATCTCACTCACGGCAACCTCACGGGCGCCTCGCTCAGTCATACCAATCTGGCCGGCGCCAATCTCGAGCATGCCGATCTCCGCCACACCAATCTGGCCGGGGCGAACCTGACAAGCGCCCGCATGCAAGGAGCCAACCTGACCGGCGCCGATCTGACGGATTGCGACCTCGAAACGGCCGACCTTCGCGACGCGGATCCCAGCACCACTTCCTTCCCGCTGCCGCCAGGCGCCCTCACCGACGAGGAGCGACGCGCCGAGATCGCCGCCGATGTGGAGAACCGGGGTCCGGCAGCTACGATCGGCCGCGTTCCATCGAAATGAGACGCCCGCCGGAGAAAGCGCCAGGAGAGCGGTTCAGACCGCGACCGGGCCGAACTGCGCTTCATGCAAACGGCGATAGATCCCCTTGCCGGCGATCAAATCGTGGTGCCGTCCCTGCTCCGCCACGCCGTTCTCATCGACCACCACGATCCGGTCCGCGTTCTGAACCGTCGCCAGCCGGTGGGCGATGACCAGTGTCGTCCGTCCCCGCACCAGTTCCGCCAGCGACTGCTGGATCGCCCGTTCCGTCTCGCTATCGAGCGCCGAGGTCGCCTCGTCCAGGATCAGGATCGGCGGGTTCTTCAGGAACATGCGAGCAATCGCCAGCCGCTGCTTCTGACCGCCGGAGAGCTTCACGCCGCGCTCGCCGATGATCGTGTCGAGCCCGGCCGGTAGGCCGGCAATGACCTCATCGAGCTTCGCCCGGCGCGCCGCTTCGCGAATCTCGGCTTCGCTCGCGTCGAGCCGTCCATAGGCGATATTCTCCCGGAACGTGCCGGCAAACAAGAAGACGTCCTGCTGCACGATGCCGATCTCGCGGCGCAGCGAGGCCAGCGTGATCTGACGGATATCGATACCGTCGATCGTGATCCGGCCCGCGGTCACCTCGTAAAATCGAGGCAGAAGGGAGGAGATCGTCGTCTTGCCCGCGCCCGATGGACCAACGAAGGCCACCGTTTCGCCAGCCTTGATCCGTAGGTTGAGCCCTTCCAACACCATCGAATGGTCACCATAGCCGAAGCCGACGTTCTGATATTCGATGTCGCCCCGCGGGTTCCTAACCTCGATCGCGTCCGGCGCATCGACGATGTCCGGTTCGATGTCGAGCAGCTCGGTATAGCGGCGGAAGCCGGCGATCCCCTTCGGATACGATTCCAGCACCGAGTTGATCTTCTCCACCGGCCGGAAGAAGACGGCCACCAGCAGCAGGAAGCCGACAAAGCCGCCAGTCGATAGCTCCCCCTGCAGCACAAAGTAGGATCCGGCAATCATCACCACCAGTTGCGTCAGCCGCATGCTCAGGTAGCTGAGCGACATGCTGGTGGCCATGATCCGGTAGGCTTCCTTCTTCGTCTGCCGGTAGCGATCGTTGTCCAGGGCGAACAGCTCGCGCTCGTGGTCCTCGTTGGCAAAGGCTTGGACCACCCGCATGCCGCCGACGTTGTCCTCGATCCGGGCGTTGAACTCCCCCACCCGGCTGAACAGGCTCCGCCAGGTGCGCGTCATCCGGCCCCCAAACCGGGTCGTGATCCAGCCAGTGATGGGAACGATGGCGGCGGTGATCAACGCCAGCCTCGGGTTCACCACGAACATCAGGACGAACGCCCCGATGAAGGTCATGACCGCGATGAAGACATCTTCCGGCCCGTGGTGGGCGACCTCTCCGATCTCCTCCAAGTCCTTGGTGACCCTGGCCACCAGATGCCCCGTCTTCTGATTGTCGTAGAAGCGGAACGAGAGTTTTTGCAGGTGGTCAAAGCTCTTGCGCCTCATCTCGGTCTCGATATTAATCCCGAGCACATGGCCCCAGTACGTCACCACCATCAGGAGCCCGGTGTTGAGCAGGTACAACGCCAGCAAGCCGGCGGCGGCGATCCCGATCAGGTTCCAGTCCTGGCCGGGCAGCAGCCGGTCGATGAACACCTGGACCGCCATCGGAAACGCCAGCTCGAGCACGCCCGCCACCACCGCACACGAGAAATCGACCGCGAACAGGGCGCGATGTGGCCGGTAGTAGCCGAAGAACCGCTTCAAGAGCGACATCGTATCACGGCGCGCCGCCGGGGCTGAGTTAATCAACGATCTTGTTCCCACCGGGGCCCGATCCCGATTCCAGGTTCCAAAAAGCGAGGCATCCCCGCTGGCGGGGATGCCTCGTCAACGCTCGCCCACTCTACTCGACGTTCGCGAAAATGACGAGAATCGCCGCCGCGCGGCCAATTTTCCCTCAGAATTGAGTTGACATCGCCGCGGGCTGCATCTACGATAGACGAGGTATCTATACGTATTGATCTTGCCATTCGTGCCGGAGCCGAACGATGAAGGACGTACCTTCGTTCCGCGAGAAACGGCCGACCCAGGCCGATGTGGCCCGGCTGGCCGCCGTCTCACAGCCCGTCGTCTCCTACGTCCTCAATAGCGATGCCCTGATTCCGGTGGCGCCTGAAACCCGCCAGCGCGTCCTCGCCGCTATCGCCCAGCTCGGCTACGTGCCCAACCGCGCGGCCCGCGGCTTGCGCCTGCGCAAGACGTTCACCATCGCCGGTATCATTCCGGATATCACTAATGCCTTTTACCCAGCCTTCGAGCGGGGAATCCAGGATGTCGCCGAAAGCCACGGCCATGACGTGATCGTCTACAACACCGACGGTGAGGCCGAGAAGGAGGCCCGCTGCGTGAGCTCGGCCCAAGGCCGGGTCGATGGCATCATCGCCGTCTTCTTCCATATGACCGCGAACGACCTGCGGCCGCTCTTGGAGCGGCAGGTCGCGGTGGTCCGGTTGGAGGCAACCCGGCAGGAGACCGGTCCGCTGCCGCTCGACAACCTCTATGTCGACAACGAGGCCGCCGCCCACGACGCTGTCGTTCACCTCATCGGCCGCGGCCACCGCCGGATCGCCATGATCGTCGGCCGCAGCGGACCGCGGCGGCCCCGAATTCGTGGGTACCAGGCCGCCCTCGGGGAGCATGGCATCGCCCTCGATCCGTCCCTCCTGCGCGAAACCGAGTTCGTCGAGAGTGGCGGCTACGAGGCGATGCGTGAGCTCCTCTGGCTGTCACCCCGGCCTACCGCCGTGTTCGCCGCCAACGACCTCCTGGCGATGGGCGCCCTGATCGCGCTGCGGGAGGCGGGGTTGCGCGTCCCCGCCGATGTCGCCGTGGTCGGGTTCGACGATATCCCAGCAGCCCGGCTGGTCGATCCTCCCTTAACCACCGTCGCTCAATTCCCGCGGCGGCTCGGCCAGCGGGCCGCTGAATTGCTCTTTGAACGGCTCACGGGCCGGGCTCCCGAAGGCGGCCGCCGCGAAGCATGTCCGTATGAGCTCGTCATTCGGGCGTCGGCATGACAGGGACGCGCTCAAGCGGGTGCGGTCGCGGTATAAAGCAGAGTAGGAGGTGCAAAACGACAACAGGTGCTTTACTGACGTGACGTGAGATGTGCCAACGACCCTCGGCATTGGCCCAGATTCCCAACGAGAGTGATAGCGTCTCATCAAGGAGGAACAGTGAAGATGGCGAAGCGCGCGGGACCCCGACTGTTGGCCGTCGTGCTGGCGTTCGTGCTGCTGGCGGCGGTTGGCGGCGGGTCCGTGGCCACCAGGGCCCAAGACAAGACCACGATCACGATGTGGCTCGATTCCACCAGTGGCTCGGAAACCGCTGAATGCCGCATCGCCGCCACCGTGGACCCCTTCAATGCCCAAAGCGACTCCGTCATGGTGGAGCCGCGGCTGCAGCCGAATCGCTGGCAAGCGACGCAGACGGCGCTAGCCGCCGGCGAGGGGCCGGACGTGGTCTACACGCCGGGACCCGCCTTCGCCACCCAGGTGACAGAGGCCGGTCAGTTCCTGCCCCTCGACGCCTATGCCGAGCAGTACGGTTGGAATGAGCGATTCGCCCCCTGGGCCCTCGACCTGGGTAAGAGCGACGGTGTACTCTACAACATCCCGAACCAGGTTGAAACGCTTGCCCTGTTCTACAACCAGACGTTGTTTGAGGAGAATGACTGGCAACCACCAACGACCATCGATGAATTGGTGGCCCTGTCCGAGGAGATCGCGGCCGCCGAAATTATCCCGTTCGCCCATGCCAATCAGGAGTTCCGGGACGCCAACGAGTGGTTCATCGGCGAATATCTGAACCATGTCGCCGGCCCCGAAAACGTCTACGCCGCCCTTACCGGCGCTAAGCCGTGGACCGATCCCGAGTTCGTTGACGCGATCAGCGCGCTCAATGAGGCGCAGCAGAACGGTTGGTTCATGGGCGGCGTCGACCGCTACTACACGACGACGTTCGCCGATGCCAATGCCGCCCTCGCGGCGGGCGAGGCGGCGATGAAGATCGAGGGCTCGTGGACCGTTGCCGATCTCAACACCTTCTTCGGTGAGAGCGGCGGCGAGTGGGGTTGGATACCCATGCCGTCGACCTCCGGCGACGCCATCTACGATCTCGGCATCGGCTCAACGGTGTCCATCAACGCCAACGCGGAAAATCCGGACGCCGTCGCCGAGTTCATCGATTACCTGTTCACGCCGGAGACCCAGGCCCGGCTTGTCGTCGAATGTGGCGACTCACCGGCCTCGGTCCCGCTGGAAGTGGACGCGCTGGCGGGGATCGATCCCCAATACGCGGAGATCCTGGTCGCCCAGAACGAGGCCTCCGCGGCGGGCGCCTATGGGTACACGGTCTGGACCTTCTTCCCGCCCGAAACGAGGACGCACATGATCGAGAACATCGAACGGGTCTGGAGCGGTGACATGACGGTTGAGGAGTACCTGCAAGATGTGCAGACGACCTTCGACGAGGAAGTGGCGGACGGGGCCGTGCCACCCATTCCCAACCGCTCGCTAACAGGCTAAACGAGGCGACTCCGAATTTCTGAGGACCGGCGCCTCAATCGGGTGCCGGCAAGAACGGGCAACCATGGGGCCTTTGCCCGGCCCCACGGTTGCCACGGGGAAGAAGGCGACGTGCGTGATACCGCGGTCCAGACCCACCCCAGCTTGGCCATCCACCGGCCCCGGTGGAGCAGGGCTCGCCTCCGCCGGCACGCGGTTCCCTGGCTCTTCGTCCTGCCGATCCTGCTGATCAACCTGTTGGTGGTGCTCGGCCCGGCGGTGGCGGCGGTCTATTACTCGATGACCGACTGGAGCGGGATCGGCGCCGCCGATTTCGTCGGCTTGGCAAACTACCAGGAGCTCTTCTTCGAAGACCCCTCGTTCCTGAACGCCTTTGTCCACAACGTCGTCTGGCTGGCGATGTTCCTCACCGTGCCGATCGCGATGGGGCTGATCGCCGCCAGCCTGCTGGCCCCGATCAAGCGCGGCGCCCTCTTCTTCCGCCTAACCCTGTTCATCCCCTACGTGCTCCCGAGCGTCGTCGTCGCCCATCTGTGGAGCTCGCTGATCCACCCCGATCGCGGGGTCGTCGGTTGGTTGAACGAGCTGGGTGTGCCCGGCACCGACATCGCCCTCCTCGGGCGCACGTCAACGGTCTTGCCCACGATCGCCTTTATCGACAATTGGCGGTGGTGGGGCTTCCTGATGGTCCTCTTCCTGGCGGGGATGCAAAACATCCCGCCCGACCTCTTCGAGGCGGCCCGGCTTGACGGCGCCAACCGGTGGCAGGAGTTCCGGGACGTCACCCTGCCAGGGATTCGCCCCGTGCTCGTCTTCATGATCTTGATGACGAGCATTTGGTCATTCCTTACGTTCGACTTTATCTGGATCATCACCCAGGGCGGCCCAGGCGGTGCCTCCGAGGTGCTTTCGATCCTCGTCTTCAAGAACGCCTTCCAAAACTTCGAGGCCGGATACGCGGCGGCCATCGGCATCACCATGAGCCTCTTCGTCGGGGTCGTGATCTCGATCTTCGTGGTGCTGCGACGACGGGGGTGGGAGATTTGAATCGCGCCTTTGGCCGGGGTCGTGACATCAGCTTGGCGCCAAACTACGTCGTCCTCGTCGTGCTCCTCATCTTCTCCCTCGGCCCGCTCCTGATCATGCTCTTCAACTCCGTCAAGAGTCGCGCCGAGATTGGGGAGAACCCGCTCGGTCTCCCCAACAACTTTGAGTGGTCCAACTATGCGCGGGCGTGGGAGGTCGGCAACTTCGCGACCACGATGGTCAATAGCGGCCTCCTCGTCGCCGGCTCGGTCGTCGGGGTTCTGGTGCTCGGCGGGATGGCCGCCTATAGTCTCGCCAAGTTGAACCTCTCGGGCGCCGGCGCCCTCATGCTCTTCCTGCTCGTCATCTCCAGCCTGCCGATCCATTTGTTTCTGGTGCCGCTGTTCGTTCTGTGGCGGGAGATCGGGTTGCTCAACAGCTTCGTTGGCCTCGTCATCATCTATATCGCGCTCAATGCCCCGCTGGGGATCTTTCTGCTACGATCATATATGCTCCAACTGCCGCGCGATTTCGAGGACGCGGCCCGGGTCGATGGCGCCGGGGAGTGGCAAATTTTCGCCCGCATCGTCGTTCCCCTGTCCTGGCCCGGGTTCTTGACCGTCGGGCTGGTCGTCGCCCTGGCGGTCTGGAACGAGTTTCTCCTGGCGACCGTCTTCTTGCAGGACGAGAGCAAGTTCACGGTGATCACCAGCTACCAGAACTTCGCGACCCGGTTCAGCCGGGATTGGAGCCTGACCAGCGCCGCCGCCGTGATGATGATCCTCCCCATCCTCGTCATCTTCCTCATCTTCCAGCGACGCTTCATCGAGGGCATGACCCAAGGCGGCATGAAAGGCTGACCTGTCGTTGCAAAACGGTTCTATCGCATCGGGCCGCGAACAAGAGGAGATGTGACCAAGGTGCGTCAGGGCAGTCTGGAGAGCAAGGTGCGCGGGGCGCTGTATGGCGGAGCGATCGGAGACGCCCTCGGCTCTCCCGCCGAAGGCAAAGCCCCGGCCGAAATCCGGGAGCGGTACGGCTGGATCGGCGATTTCGTCGAGCCCTGGACGGGACCGTCCGCGATTGGCAAAGGGGACGGACGGTTCTCGGACGACACGCACATGACCGCGCTGCTCAGCCAAATCTACATCGAAGCGGACGATCATCTTGACGTCTTCCGCTTCGCCCGCGAGATCGTCGCCAAAATCGCCGACGAGCCGCGCTGGGTGGCCGAACGGGGCCAAGACATGCCGCTGATCGACCGGCTCTTCTACCCCGAAAAATGGCTGCTGATGCGGCTCCGCCTGGCCAACGCCGACCCCCGGCTGGGCGGGGTCGGCAACATGGTCAATTGCGGCGCCGCCATGTACGCGGCGCCGGTCGGGATCGTCAACGCCGGCGATCCGGTGAACGCCTACCGGGAGGCGATTGAGATCTTCAGCGCCCACCAGTGGAGCTACGGCCTGGAAGCGGCCGGGGTGCTGGCGGCGTGTGTGGCCGAAGCCTTCAACCCGGAGGCCACCGTGGAGTCGGTCGTGGCAACGGCGACCGGCCTGGCGAAGGAAGGCACGCGAACGGCCATTACCGCCGTCGTCGAGCGGGCGCGGCGAATCACCGGCGGCGACGACGCGATCGCGCCGCTGCGCGAGGCGATTCATCCCTACGACGGCGCGCCCGAAAAGATTCGCGATCGGGGGAACGGCACCGACGACTGGACACCGAGCCGGCTCCGCGCCATCGAAGAGCTCCCCATCGCCCTTGGCTGCCTGGTCGTCGCCGACGGCGATTTCGAGACCAGCGTTTTGGCCGCGGTCAATTATGGCCGGGATAGCGACTCCACCGCCGGCATGGCCGGCGCGATCGCTGGCGCGATGCACGGCGTCGCCACGATTCGCCCCGGCTGGATCGATCGCATCCGGACCGCCAATCGATTCGAGTTCGACCCCCTGGCCCACGATCTCGCGGCCCTCACGAGGCGGCTCCAGCGGCGCCGCCAAGCACGAGATCAGGAGCACGCCAGGATGTTCGCCGTCCTTGCCGCCAGTGACTAGAGCGAAATTTTCCGAGTAGGCACGGTCACGGCCGTCGCTCGGTCTTCTCAGTCACCCAGGGGGTACCCGGAGGGACTTCGTGATGCTCAGCGCGGACTTCCAGTGACCCAGGGGGCACCCCCGCCCGCTAAGGCGGCGAGCGCGGTGCCCAACTCGGCTGAGAGTCCGTCCAATCAAGTCGAAGGAGGTTTCCATGTCCTTGCCCAGCGACTACGCGGAGCGCGTCTACGCTGGCGTCCTCGGCAAAATCATCGGTGTCTACCTCGGCCGCCCGGTCGAGAGCCGGCTATACGAATGGATCACGACCGAGATCGGATTGATCGATCGCTACATGCCCGAGATCAAGGGGGGTCTGCTGGTGGTGACCGACGATGATATCTCCGGTACCTTCACCTTTCTCCGCGCCCTCGCCGATCACGGCTACAACCGGGATATTTCCCCGGCTCAGATCGGACAGAGCTGGCTCAACTACATCGTCGAAGGGCGAACCATCCTCTGGTGGGGCGGGATGGGCAATTCGACCGAGCACACCGCCTATCTCCGGCTGAAGGATGGCATTCCCGCTCCCCACAGCGGCTCCATCGCGCTCAATGGCAAGATGCTCGCCGAGCAGATCGGGGCCCAGATCTTTGTCGATGGCTGGGCGATGATCGCGCCGGGCGACCCCGAGCTCGCCGCCGACCTCGCCCGCCGCGCCGGGAGCGTCAGCCACGACGGCGAGGCGATTTACGGAGCCCAAGTCATCGCCGCCATGGAAGCGCAGGCGTTCGTTGAGTCCGACCTCAACCGGCTCCTCGATTGTGGGCTGTCATTCATCCCCCCGGATTCGACCATCGCCCGTCTCATTGACGATGTTCGGGAGTGGCACGACAGCGGGATCGACTGGCGCCAGGCGCGAGATTTGATTGCCGCCAACTATGGCTACGACAAGTACCGCGGCAATTGTCACATGGTGCCGAACCACGCCCTCATCATCAATGCCCTGCTCCACGGCGACAATGACTTCCGACGATCGCTGACGATCGTCAATACCTGTGGCTGGGATACCGACTGCAACTCCGGCAATGTCGGCTGTTTGCTCGGGATCAAGAACGGCCTGGCCACGATCGACGCCTCGCCCTACGATTTCCGTGGCCCCGTCGCCGACCGCCTCTACCTCGCCACCGCCGACGGCGGGCGGGCCATCACCGATGCCGTGATCGAAACGGTTCATGTCGTCAACACCGGCCGCGCCCTCGCCGGGGAGCCGCCCTGGGCGCCGAAAGGGGGCGCCCGCTTTCACTTCGAGCTCCCCGGTTCGGTGCAGGGCTTCGAGGCCGACGACGATACGGTGACGATCGCGAACGTGTCCGGGCAGAGCGAGGAGGGAGCGCGCGGTTTGGCGCTCAGCATAGCGCCGACCGCGGGTGATGCGCCGGCGCGGGTTGCCACGCCCACCTTTATCCCGCCCGAGGCGATCCCGCTCTTGACGCGGGGGTACGCGCTGCTCGCCTCCCCCACGCTTTTTTCCGGCCAAACCGTCCGGGCCGGCATCGGCGCCGCCGGCGAGAACGCGGCGCCGGTGACGTGCCGCCTCTTCATCCGAACCTACGGGCGCGACGACGCCTTGGCTATTACCCACGGACCTGACACGACACTGGCACCGGGCACGCGCCAGGAACTGACCTGGCGTCTCGATGAAACGGGAGGTGAGCCGATCGCCCAAATCGGCATCGAGGTCGACCAGCCGGGGACGACCCTCTACCTCGACTCCCTCACCTGGAACGGGGCGCCGGACGTGACGCTGGGGCGCCCCGCCGGCGGCGGCCGCGACGGCAGCAACACGATGTGGCACCGGGCCTGGATGAACGGGGTGGATGACTTTCGCAACCGGTGGCCAGAACCGTACCGGATCGTGCAGAACCACGGGACCGGCCTGATCAGCCAGGGGACGGCGGAGTGGACCGACTATCGGGCGACCGCCGACATCACGATCTACCTGGCCCGCGCCGGCGGCCTCACCGTCCGCGCCGGCGGCATGCGCCGCTACTATGCCCTTCTCCTGTGCGACGACGGATTCGCCCGGCTCGTCAAGGCCCGCGACGGTGAAACGGTCCTGGCCGAAGCCGCCTTCCCCTGGCAGACCGACCGCCGCTACACCCTATCGTTGGAGGCGGTTGACGGCCGGCTCCGAGCCTGGATCGATGGCGATATGTCGTTTGAGGCCGCCGACCCGGAGCTCCCGTTGGCCGGCGGCGGGGTCGGCTTGGTCGTCACCGAGGGATGCTTGGGCAGCGAAGCCGTCCGGGTCCAACCGGCCGGTGCCTAATGATGGGTTGGCATCTATGACCGGGCCGCTCGCCGGGGTGCGCGTCCTCGACCTCTCGCGCCTCGTCGCCGGCGGCGCCCTGGGAATGTGCCTGGCCGATTTCGGCGCGGACGTGGTAAAGGTCGAGCAACCAGGTCGCGGCGATCCTTTGCGGACGTGGACGGTCGCCGGAGAGCCACTCTGGTGGCGGGTCTACGGTCGCAACAAGCGGTCGATCACCCTCAATCTCGACAGCGGCCGCGGACGGGACCTGCTTCGCCGGCTGATTCCGCGCTTCGACGTCCTGGTCGAGTCGTTCGTCCCCGGCAAGCTGGAATCGTGGGGACTCGACCCCGAGACGCTGCACGGCTGGCATCCGGGGTTGATCGTGGTCCGCATTTCCGGCTGGGGTCAGGATGGCCCCAACCGCGCGCGGCCAGGGTTCGGCACCCTGGTCGAGGCCGCGAGCGGGCTGGCGGCGATGACCGGCACCCCGGACCAGCCGCCACTCCTCCCTCCCTTCCCCTTGGCCGATATGTACGCCGCGCTCTACGCGGTCAACGCGACCCTGATGGCGCTCTATCATCGCGATGTGCATGGCGGCGGCGGCCAGACGATCGATGTCGCCCTGTTCGAATCGGTTTTCTCCGTCTTAGGCCCACTCGCCGCCGAATATGCCGCGTTGGGGCAGGTGCGAACCCGGGCCGGCGGCGGCCGGTCGCAAAACTCCGCCCCCCGCGGCGTCTATCGCACGGCGGACGGTGCCTACCTCGCCGTCAGCGCCTCGACCCCGGACACGGCTGAGCGCTTCTTGCGAGCCTATGGTCTCGGCGAGTTGTTGGCGGATCAGCGCTTCGCGACCAACGAGGCTCGCGTCGCCAATGCCGTCGCGCTCGATGCAATTGTGGTCGAAGCGCTGGCGAGCCATACGCTCGCCGAGCATCGGCAGATCGTGACGCGGCACCGGCTCACCGCCGTGCCGATCCAGACGATCGCCGATATTGCGCGAGATCCGCATTGGCAGGCACGCGAGCTGCTGGTCGACGTGGCGGACGATCACGGCGCGGTACGGATGCACAATGTAGTGCCTCGCCTGTCCGAGACAGCCGGTCAGATTCGCTGGCCCGGTCCGCCGCTCGGCGCCCACAACCAGGAAATCTTCGAGCAGGAGCTGGGTCTCACGCCCGAGGAATTGCAAAGCCTGCGGCGTGAAGGAATCGTGTAGGCTACCGGACGATGCGGCGCCCATCTTCAGTGGCCCAAAGGGCACCCGAAGGGACTTCGTGGTGCTCAGCGCGGACTTCTAGTGGCCCTGGGGGCAGCCCCGCCCGCCACCGCCGCCCTAGGAGGACCGCGCCGGGCATAGCGGGCAGCGGTCCCGCCGGAGGGGAACGATTCACGATGGATACGTGGCAGAGCGCGATCACGGACAGCGGGCCAGGGCATATTCGCGTTCGCGGCTATGACATTGTCGACCTCATGCCGCGGTGCGGTTTCGCCGATCTGCTCTTTCTTCTCCATCGCTCCCGGTTGCCGTCCGCCGGTGAACGTCGCCTGATTGAAGCAATCCTGATCGCCAGCGCCGACCACGGCCCAGGCTCGCCATCCGCGCTCGCGGCGCGGGTGGTGGCATCGGGAAACCGGCGGGCGCCAGAGGCGGCGATCGCCGCCGGCCTCTTGGCGATCGGCGATGTCCACGGGGGAGCGGGCGAGCAGTGCCTCGCCATCCTCGCCGAGGGTCGTGACTGGGCGGCGCGAGATCAGCGCTCGCTCGGCGAGGCGGCCGCCTGGCTCGTCACCCGCGCCGCTACCCAAGGCGCCCGGCTGCCCGGTCTTGGCCACCGCACGCACGACGAGGACCCCCGCGCCACGATGCTGTTCGCCCTCGCTCGCCAACACGGGTTGGCAGGAGACGGGGTGGTGCTGCTAGAGGCGCTCCGCGAGGAGGCGAGTCGCCGGCTCCGGCCGCTACCAATCAACGTCGATGGCGCCTTGGCCGCGGTCCTCCTCGATCTCGGCTTCGCTCCGGTTGCGGCGCGCTTCTTTTTCATTGTGGGTCGGGTCGCCGGACTTACCGCCCAGGTCGCCGAAGAGATGGATCGTGAACGACCAATGCGCATCACGGTGCCGGTTGAATACGATGGCCCGGCCGCGAGGCCGCTCCCGGCCGAAGAGAATGCGTGAACCAGCGACTCAGCCGAGACCCGGCTTGGCTCATCCGCCGGGTCGTCAGTTGAATCGTCGCCCAGTACAGCGCCTCGATGGCGGGCGCGGGGCAGACGATGCGGCCACGGTCGAGTAGCATGAGAGTGGTGCCGCATGGGCTCCGAGGATCGCGGATTGGTCCGACGCCCGCGCACGTTGACCGGGATAGCCGGCGAGTGGTGAGAGCGTGACTGACGTAGATCTCATCGTCATCGGGGGCGGCATCGTCGGCCTGTCGATCGCGATGCGGGCGACGGCGCGGATGCCCGGTCTTTCCGTCGCCGTCCTCGAGAAGGAACCGCGGCTCGGCAGCCACCAGACCGGGCGCAACAGCGGCGTCATCCATGCCGGGGTCTACTACCAGCCCGGCAGCCTCAAAGCCCGCTTCTGCCGGGAGGGCGTCCTCGCCACCATCGACTTTTGCCAGGAGCACGGCGTTCCCTATCAGCAGTGCGGCAAGCTGATCGTGGCCACGGATGACGCCGAATTGCCGCGCCTACACGCGCTTCATGACCGGGCCCGTGAAAATGGGATCGCGGTGGAGCGCCTCGATCAGGCCGAGACCGCCCGTCGGGAACCTCGCATCCGGAGCCTGGGCGCGCTGTACAGCCCGACCACCGGCATCGTCGACTACGCCCGGGTGGCGATGGCGATGGCGGACGTCATTCGCGATCGCGGCGGCGAGATCCTCACCAGAACCGAGGTAACAGCGATCGCCGAGTCGGCCACCGGCATTAACGTCACCGCCGGCGGAAACCGCATCCGGGCGAAGTATCTGATCGCCGCCGCCGGGCTCCAGGCCGACCGCATCGCTCGCCTCTGTGATGTCGCCGCCGAGGTCCGGATCGTTCCCTTCCGGGGCGAATACTACCGGCTCGGAGCTGACAAAGACGACATTGTCTCCCACTTGATCTACCCGGTCCCCGACCCCGAGTTGCCGTTCCTCGGTGTGCATCTGACCCGCATGATCGGCGGCTACGTGACGGTCGGCCCCAACGCGGTATTGGCCTTCGCCCGCGAGGGCTACGGGTTTGGCACGGTAAATTGGCGCGACCTGGGGGAAATGGTCCGCTTTCCCGGCTTCCGCCAGGTCATTCGGGCGAATCTACGATCGGGCACGAAGGAGATGCTAAACTCCCTCGTGAAGTCGCGCTACCTGGCGCTCTGCCGCCGCTACTGCCCCGAGCTCAGGCTGTCGGATTTGACGCCCTATCGCTCCGGCGTGCGGGCCCAGGCGGTGCTGCCGGATGGCACGCTGGTTCAGGACTTCATGCTCGGCCACACCGCGCGCACGATCCACGTCCTCAACGCGCCATCACCCGCCGCGACCTCGGCCATCCCGATCGGCCGGCATGTGATCGAGCTTGCCCGACAATCGTTTGGCCTCAAAGGCTGAAGTTGCGGACATCGAATCGTTGGGCCCACGGCGCCGGCGGCTCGATGCCCGGTACCGGGTGAGCCCAAACGAGCTGGTACCAGCCGTCGGAATAGGCAAAGACGGAGCGCGTACTACCCGAGCTCAGGTGGACGATCGCCGAGACATCTCCGTCCGGCAGTTCTCGCACGTCCTCGACCGCGATGAATGCCAGCCGCGACGCCTCCGGTTGCGGCGCCGGCCGCGAGATAAAGTCCAGCGTCTGTGCAAGCTCGGCCCGGCTCGGGTTGGGGCCGGCGAATCCACCCCACACCCGGTACAGATACTCCTCCGAGTAGAGGGCAAACAGCCGCCTGAGGTCGCCGGCGTTGTAACAGGCGACCATCTCCCGCGCGGTTGCCGTCACCGAGGCCACGATCTCCGGATCGGCCGGCACGCCCGCCGGTGGTAGCTCCGGCCCGGCGACCTCGGTTCCGCTCGCCAATGAGCGGGCGCTCCCCGGTGACGCCATTGCCAGATCGATCAAATCTCGCCGCCGCCGAGGTTGGACCGCGCAGTCGGTGAGCACCTCCGGCTCGGTCAGCAGCGCGGAGCTCGCCGCGGTCGTCAAGTTCCCCACGTCACTGACCGGCACGACACTCTGCATGATGGCTAGAAGCAGAGCCAGCAGCCATCGCTTGGCCAACCGCGTGGTCGCCGCCTCCCGTCCGAAAACATGCCCGGCGCATCGGGATTGTCTGTTGCTCATCCTTGTCTCTCTTTCCCAACACGGATCTCACCCGGATCGAGGGCTACCAGCGATGCTGCCACGAGTCACGGTCACTCAGCGCCAAGGGAGGACCAAGCACCTCCCGCGCCAACAACAGTTGGCGCAGTCCCGACCGCGACGACAGCATCATACCGAGCATCGTCGGCTCCGCGGACCTCGGTGGCCCGGATACCGCCGGGTGCGGGGCTCGTGCCGGCGGTGCGGTCATCACCGTCGGCTGGACCCGGCGTGCTTCCCGACGCCGGCGTTCGGCGGTGACATCTTCCCGCCGCAGTTGGTTCGGCCGCACCGGGCCCGGATCCGCCGCGCCGCCGCGCCTCGTCAGCGTCGCCAGCACCCGCCTAATCATGTCCGCCTCCATCTCGCGTGGTCTCCACCGGCTGCCGGCTGTCCCGTGCCAGGGAGGACCGCATCGTCGTATCCGCCTGGATGTTCTCCATCCGGTAGTGGTCCATGATGCCGAGCCGCCCGGAGCGGAACGCCTCGGCCAGCGCCAGCGGCACCTCGGCTTCGGCCTCGACCACTCGGGCCCGCATCTCCTGCTCGAGCGCTACCGCCATCGCCCGCCGCTCCTCGGCCTTGGCCTGGGCGATCCGCTTGTCGGCCTCGGCCTGGTCGGTCTGCAGCTCAGCCCCGATGTTGCGCCCAACATCGACATCGGCGATGTCGATCGAGAGGATCTCGTAGGCCGTTCCCGCGTCCAGCCCCCGCTCCAACACGACGCGGGAGATCTTGTCGGGGTTTTCCAACACCTCTTTGTGGGAGGCGGCGGAGCCGATCGAGGAGACGGTCCCCTCCCCCACTCGCGCGATAATGGTCTCTTCGCCGGCGCCGCCGACGAGGCGATCGATATTGGCGCGGACCGTCACCCTGGCCACCGCGATCAACTGAATTCCGTCCCGCGCCACCGCCGCCACCCGCGGCGTCTGAATCACCTTCGGATTAACGCTGACCTGAACCGCTTCCAACACATCCCGCCCCGCCAAGTCGATCGCGGTCGCCCGCTGCCAGGGCAGCTCGATCGCCGCCCGGTTGGCCGAGATCAACGCGGTGACGACGCGGCCGACATTACCGCCGGCCAGGTAGTGCGCTTCCATCTCGCCGACGTTGAGATCAAGGTTCGCCTTGGTGGCGCTGATGTAGGGCCGTACGATGTCGGCCGGGTTCACCTTGCGCAGCCGCATCCCGACGAGGGTGCCCAGGCCCACCCGCGCCCCCGAGAAGATCGCCGTGATCCAGAGGCCGATCGGGACAAAGTAGAAAAAGAACGCGACCAGAAGCAAGACGATCGCGCCAATGACGATGAGGCCAATGCTGCCAGAGTCCATACGACCTCCTTTGTGACGAGCGACCACGGCGACGCGACATAGAGACTTAACGGTTCATCGTCGATTATGGCCGGTCGATCCCGCGCCCGTCGCGCTCGGCGACGCCGCCCGGCCGTGGCTCGACGCTCACCCTACCGCCGGCAGTCGTGGTCGGCAGGGCCGGCGTCGCGTCCGCTTCGCCGCCGGGGCGCGGCTGCACCGCCACGTCGCCAAACAACCGCAGCCAACCCCACCCGGCCGGCTCGCGCCGTGGCGCGGATGCCTCCGCTGCCGGTTGCAGGATCAGGCCATTCAACTTCCTGGTCCGCGGCAGGAGGGCCAGCATCATCCCGATCCCGATCACGACCGCCACCAACGACGCCGCCACCGTCAGCCCCGCCCGCATGATGCCGTCCGGCGTCTGAATCTCCCGTCCCAGCATCGCCAGAAACAACCCGCCCGCGATCGCCGCCAAGCCGAGCACGCCGGGTACGCCAAACCCCGGCACCAGGAAGATCTCCACCGCGATCAGGACAATTCCGAGCCCAACGAGGGCCACATCCTCCCATCCGGCCAATCCGGTCAACAGATGCCCCCAGAAAAAGATACCCAGGAGGAGCACCCCGCCCATCCCGGCAACGCCGAAGCCCTCGACAAAGAAATCGCCAACAATCAGCAGCAGGGCGAGGATGAGCAGCAACGAGGCCACGACCGGATCGGTGACGAAGCGAACGACCCGCTCGGCCAGGCTCGGCCCTACCTCAACGACCGGCGCCGCGGCGAGTCCGGCAGCAGCAAGGAGCTCGGCCCGATTGTTGACGACCCCATCGGCGTACCCCCAATCGACCGCCTCGCCGGTGGTCAGCGTCAACAGCTCGCCGCGCTCGACCAGACCCTCGATCACGACATCGGGATCGACCATCGCTTCCGCCACCAGGGGATCGCGCCCCCGCGCCTCGGCCGTCGCTTTGAAGGTAGTCCGGACCGCCGACACGGTCTTCTCGCTCGCCGTCTCCCCGGTGCCGCCGTCGACCGGGGTCGCCGCTCCCATGGCCGCTCCTGGCGGCATATAGATCTCGCCGGCCGCGATCGCGATCAGCGCCCCGGCGGAGAAGGCGGTGCGGTCCACGTAGGCGATCGTTCGCACCGGGCTGCCAAGGAGGGCGTCGCGCATTTGCAACACGGCATCGAGCCGTCCGCCCGGCGTGTCGATCTCGAGCAGCACCGCGGCCGCCCCGTCCGCCTCGGCCTCGGCCAGAACCCGCGACAGAAACGGTGCCAGGCCAAGGTCAATCGCGCCATCGATCGGCACCACAACGACCGGTCCCATCGGTTCATCGACCTGAGCGGTAGCGTCTCGTTGACCGCCGTATGCACCGGCAATGATGAGCACGCAGGCAAAGCTGAGCCAAGCAGCAAGGCGGCAAAGCCTCCGCGCTCTGAAAACGTCGGCCGGCGATTGTCGTGCGCGGCTGCCGCGACAAGTCATGCCGAATCCCCGTTTCTTGACCAGTGGGATCGAGCGCGACGAGAAGGTGTGGCGTCCAAGCGGCGACAAGTATTGCGCGGACGCATCTGACCGCGTTGGTCATCGATGCCAGAGGCGAGGTCGGGGCCAGCGTCCGCCCCTTCGCGGGTCATGATTGAAATTGTACACGCCGCGATCAAACCAGCCTAACCTGCTCGCCGCGGAGCCAATGATCGCTGCCATCACTCAGTAGACGCCCCCCAACCGCAACCATCGGTAACCGAAGCCGTCCATTCGCATCTGCCGGTGTTTCGGATTGATCGGCTTGTACCGGCGGTCGCGGAGGAGGTCGGTGGCCGTCGCGATCTCCTCCCCGGTGAGGTCGAGGGTGATGGTATGGCGCTGCCGCGACAGGTTGTTGAGGATGACGATCGTGCTGTCCTCGACGTCGTAGCGAAGGGCGAGGATCGCGTCGTTTCCCGTCGGCATCACTTGCCATTTGCCCGATCCGATCTCGCCGCATTCACGTCGCGTCCGGATCAGCGATGTCATCCAGTTGAGGAGTGAATCCGCATCAGAGCGCTGCGCCGCCACACTGATTCGCTCGAACCCATAGTCGCCGTCAGCCAACATCGGACGCACAAAATCCTTGGGCGGGGCGGGCGAGAAGCCGCCGTTCGCGTACGGGGTCCATTGCATCGGCGCCCGCATGCTCAACCTGCCCTGGAGGGCGAGCTGCTCACCCATCCCTAGCTCCTCACCATAGAAGATGACCGGCGCCCCCGGCAGGCTGAAGAGCACGCTGTAGGCCAGCCGAATCCGCTTCTGATCGCAATCCAGCATTGGCGCCAGGCGGCGGCGCAGGCCGCGGCCGAAGATCTGGAGCTCGGGCTCAGGACCAAAGGCGGCAAACACCTGCTCCCGTTGATCCTTGGTCAGCCGCGACAGATTCAGCTCGTCGTGGTGACGCAGGAAGTTAACCCACTGGCCGCGATCGGGGACCGTCGGCAGCTGATTCAAGCCGAAGGTGATGGAATCGGCGCTCTCCTGGGCCAGGCCCAGCAACACGTAGCGGTTGAGCGGGAAGTTGAACAACGCCTGCAATTGGTTGCCGCCGCCGAAGTAATCGGCGATCGTGCTCAGCCCCTCGTCGACCTCACCCAGGAGCACGGCATTCCCGTTCCGAACGGTGGCGAAATCCCTCAGCTCTTGCAAATACTCGTGGGCCGGTCCCATGGCCTCCTGGCCGTCGACGCCGAGCGGGTTGATCAGGAACGGCGCGGCATCGATCCGGAAGCCATCGGCCCCCAACTGCAGCCACAGGCCTATGATCTTGCGAAACTCGTTGCGCACCTCGGGGTTGGCAAAATTGAGATCCGGCTGAAAGTCGTAATAATGATGGAGGTAGTACGCCTTGGCTTCCTCGTCGTAGGTCCAAATTCCATGCTGCTCGCCGGGGAACACCACTTGGTCGCTGGTATCGCCCGGATCGTCCGTCCGCCAGACGTAGTAATCGCGGTACTTCGAGGTCGGGTCCCGCCGCGCCGCCTGGAACCAGGGATGGGTGTCCGAGGTGTGATTGGGCACCAGGTCGATGATGACGTGGATACCCCGCTCCCGCGACTCGATCATGAATTCGGTGAAGTCGGCCATCGTGCCCAGCTGGGGATCGACGGTCCAATAGTCGGCCACGTCGTAGCCGTCGTCCCGGTTCGGCGTCGGGTAGAAGGGCATGAGCCAGAGACAGGTCACCCCAAGCCCGGCCAGGTAATCGAGGCGCCGCGATAGCCCGGTGAAGTCGCCGACGCCGTCACCGTTGGAATCGGCGAAGGTTTCGACATCGAGACAGTAGAAAATAGCGTTCTCGTGCCACTGATCGTGAAGCCCCATCAGTCCTCGCCCCTTCTCGCTCGCGCTCGCATGATCGACCCGCGAGCGGCCGCCGCCGGTCGGCGCGGTCTGGCACACAAGTTGCCCTGCCCTCCGCCTGGCCACCGTCGCTAGCCCCGCTCCGGCAGCGGACGGAAAGGACCCGGCCGCGACGGTCCGGCCTTAATAACGAGACGACCCAGCGCAACTCTCCCGCCACGGCGAGTACAGAAGTTTTGGAGCACGCATGGCGACGGTTGGCTACCACGCCTCCCACGAGCAGTTCCCGCCAAGCGATCTGTTGACCCACGTTCAGGCGGCCGAGAGGGTCGGCTTCGCCGCCGCCATGTGTTCCGACCACTTCGCCCCGCGGAGCGAGCGGAAGGGCCACTCGGGATTCGCCTGGTCCTGGCTGGGCGCCGCGATGCAGGCGACCTCGCTGCCGTTCGGCGTCGTCAACGCCCCCGGCGTCCGCTACCATCCGGCCATTGTCGCCCAGGCGGCGGCGACGCTGGCCGAGCTGTTCCCCGGTCGCTTCTGGGTCGCGCTCGGCAGCGGCCAGGCACTCAACGAAGACATCACCGGCGTCGATTGGCCGGCCAAAGCGGAGCGCAACGACCGCCTACGAGAATGCGTCGACGTGATCCGCGCCCTCTGGCGCGGCGAAACGGTGACGCACCAGGGCCGGATCACCGTGCGAGAGGCGAAGCTCTGGAGCCGGCCGGCGCAACCGCCGCTCATCATCGGCCCGGCCCTGACCGAGGCGACCGCCGAGTTTGCCGGCGGCTGGGCCGACGGCTTCATTACCGTCAACGCCCCCCGCCCCCACCTTGAAAAGCTGATCGCGGCCTTCCGCCGCGGCGGCGGCGCCGGCAAACCGCTCTACCTGCAATGTCATCTCTCCTACGCCGGGACGGATGCCGAGGCCCGGGCCAACGCCCACGATCAGTGGCGGGTCCCGATCTTCCCCGGTAGCGTCAACGAGCACCTGCGGTCACCGCGGCAGTTCGATGACGCCGCCCGCTTCATTCGGCCGGACGACCTCGACGACTACATCCGCATCGCGGCCGACCCCGATCGTCACCTCGAGTGGCTCCGCGGCGACCTGGAGCTCGGCTTCGAGCATCTCTATCTGCATAACGTCGGCCGCAACCAGAAGGAGTTCATCGAGGTCTTTGGCGAGCATGTGCTGCCCGCCCTGGCCTGATGCGGACCGAGATCGTCGCGAGCGGCGAAGGAACCGACATCGCGGCGTTCATCACCCACCACGAACGATGCCCCGCGGCGGTGCGATGTAACGGTCGCAACTGCTGGGATATGTCGCGTTCAGCCAATGATGCAAGTACCGGCGAGGCGGATGGTGGCGGCGCTGCCCAGGCAGCGCTGCCACCGTCCCGCGAGATACCGAAGCCGGGGCGCCTGGGATCAGGCCTGGCAGAGTGGCAGGCAGACCTGCGAGCCGCAACACGGCGCGTTGAAGCACAGCTTGCCATAGGCACAGTCACTGCTGGTCGAGCAGGTAGACCGGCTGCAAATGTTCTGAACGCCGTTCACGCAGGCGCCGCCGCCCTCGATGTCAGTGCCGCAGTAGCAGGTTCCCGCCGCGTTGCACGTCGTGTGCGGGCGCTGATCACAGGCGTTCCCACCTTGGCACATCCCCGACTGGTAGATCGACTGGCAGTAGGCGCCCTGGCCCTGGCAGACCATCCCCTGCGAGGCGTCGCAGCAGATGCCGCCACAAATGGGATACGGACAGCCGCCACCGTCGATGAAGAGACTGGCGGCCGCGAATGCCTCCGGCAGCTCCTCGTCCGAGTGCTTCGCCGCCAGATGGCTCAAGCCCGCGCCGTCGTAGTCGGCCAGCGGCCGCACATCGTAGGTCAGCGACTCCACCGCCTGGTCGAACCGCGGATTCATCAGTTCGAGGATGATCACTCGTTCGCCATCGTCGGTGTGGGCGACAAGCCCGGCATTGGGCGGGTTTTCCGGATCAAACCCGATCGCGGCCAGAACGCGCTCCGTGGGAGCGCCACCCACCTGCCGCTCCGGCCGATCAGCGAAGTAGAGGGTCTGCCCGGTACCACCAAGCAGCACCAGCTCGTGGACGCCGTCCTCCCCCTCCTTCGGCCGCAGCGTGCCGGAAGCGAAGCTCTGGATATAGAGAAACTCGGTCAATGTCCCTGCCGCGGGTGACGCGGCTGGCGTGGCGTCCTGGGTCCGGCCGCGGCGCGGCAGCAGGACGGCCGCGCCGAGAGCGGCGCCGAGACCACCGGTCAGGCGCCGAAGTGCCGTGCGGCGCGACTGTGGTGCCGCGCCGAGGGTCTTGGCGAGAGCGTCGAAACGACGAGAGTCCATGCCGGCCTCCTTGAATGGTGGAACAGCGTGGGAGCCGCAACGATGCGGTCCGCTGGCATGGTGCGGCCGGCCGGTTCCGATGTCAACCGGCCACGATTCAGACCGCCTCAGCCTCGGGTAGCCGGCGCAACAGCTCGGCTGGAGAGGATTGGCCGTTGCTCCGATGCCAGCCGTTCCAGGAGGGCGACGGCATACTCCGGCCCCGGTAGTGCGGCAACTTCATCTTTGATCCGCTGCGCCTGCTGGCGGAACGGTGCGTCCGCCAGAACGGACAACACCGCCTCCCGCACGGTCTCCGGCGTAATCGTCATCGCATCGAGCACCCGCGCCACCCCGAGCGCGAGGCAGCGCTCCGCGTTCACGAGCTGGTCGGCGCCCAAGGGGATGAGGACCATCGGCAGGCCATGCGCCAGGGCGCCGATCACGGTGCCGGAACCGCCATGTGAGACAACGAGATCGCAGTGAGGGAACAAAACCGCCTGCGGAATATAGCGCTCCACTCGTACATTGGTCGGTTGCGGCCCCAATTCCGCTGGATCTATCTCATTGCTAACGGACACCACGAGATTGATCGGCATCTCGCCGAGCGCCGCGACCACCCGGTTCAGCAGATCGCCAGATTCGAGATTGAACACCGTACCGAGCGTGAAATAGACGGTCGGAGTTTCAGCGATCTGGGCCAGCCATGGCGGAGCGAGATCGCCGCCGTCGAGGTTGAGCCCGAACGGCTGGAGCGAGTGGGCCGTCGGCGGCAGCGGGAAGCGCGGATCGCGGTAGCTAGGCGGCACGGGCGATAGCACGAGGTAGCGACTCAGCATGTTCAGGTCAGGATCGGGCGGGAGGCCATGCTCCGACCGCAGCGCCTGCACCGGCTCGGCCACCAGCTCGGCCGGCACGAACGAGCCAGCCGCGATCACAATCACCGTGGCGTGGGGCATCCCCGCCCGCTCGGCGGCCACGATGGCGCCGAAGTCCATCTCGTCGCAGACAAGCAGATCGGGCCGCCACACGCCACACAGATCGATAATCAACGGCGCTCGGGCGCGGGCCAAGCGCCCGGCAAAGGCGCGCCGCACGACCTGAGCCTCATGCTCGGCGTCCGGCGCTTGCAACTCCGTTCTCACTGGTGTCGTCCCGGTATCCGCCTCCCCGGTGGCAAAGGCTGTAGCGGTAAATCCCGCCGCCCGTACCGCCGGCATCATTGCCGGCCGACCAGTCACCGCAACGACATGTCCCGCGGCTTCGGCCGCGCGCGCAATTGGGATGAGCGGATTGAAGTGGCCAGTACCGCCTACAAACGAGAACAGAACGCGCACCGTTATCTCCGCTTCGTCCACGCCTGACCGGATGACCAGCACGGCACCGCTGCCTGCACATGACGACGGCGCGCTCCCGATTGACGGCCGAACCTAATCAAAGACCGAGAATTCAATCTCCTTGGCAGTAAGAAACTCCAGCAACGCCGGCGTCCCCTCCTCGGTTTGGCGAATCGCACGCTGGATCGCCGGCACGATTTCGGCCGGCTCCGTCACCCGCTCGCCGTACCCGCCCAGGGCGCGAGCGAAGGCGGCGTAGTCGCCGCTAATGTCGGTGCTCCGGTACTTCTCGGTCGCCACCCGCATGATCGGCAGCTCGATCGCCATCGAAAAATTGTTGAACAGGATCGACAGGATCGGGATCCGCTCGCGGACGGCGGTCTCGAAGTCCATGCCGGTAAAGCCGATCGCGGCGTCGCCCCAGACGTTGATGCAGAGCTTTTCCGGGCGCGCCAGCTTGGCCCCCATCGCCAGGCCGAGCCCGTAGCCGAGCTGCGTCGTCTTCCCCCAGCCGATATAGGAGAGCGGCGTTTCGCTCACCCAGAACGGCGAGAGCTGATCGCGCGGTGAGCCGGCGTCGTGGGTGATGATCGTGTTCGGGACATCCACGGTCCGCAACAGTTCGGCAATCACCCGATACGGTGAGAGTGGCATCGTGTCGGACGTGAGCTGCGGCGCCCATTGCGCCATCCACTCGGACTTGACCTTGGCGATCCGCGCGGCAACTTCGTCGGCCCGGCCGCGGGGACCGCCGCCAAGCCGGTCCCGCACCTCCGGGATGATGGCTTCGAGCGTCAAACGAGCATCGCCCAGGAGCGAGTGGGCGACGGGAACGTCTTTGCCGAGATCGGCGGGATCGAGCGTGGCCTGGATGATCGTCGGCCCGGCCGGCATCGCCACGCCGTAGTTGGTCGTGGCGAAGCTACAGCCGATGCCGAAGATGACGTCGGCCTCGGCCAGGAACTGATGGACCGGTTTCGGGATCGCCCGGCCGCCGGAGCCGAGCGCCAGCGGGTGATTCTCCGGGAAGGCGCTCTTCCCCTGGAGGCTGGTCGTCACCGGCGCCTCCAGCAGCTCGGCCAGCTCCCTCAGGGCGGCCCAGGCTTCAGCGTAGTGGACCCCCTGCCCGGCGTAGATGACCGGCCGTTTGGCCGCCGCCAGCACCTCGGCCACGCGCCGCGCATCGTCCGGGTCGGGCCCGGTCTTTGTTCGCACCGATGGATGATAGTCCAACGGCCCAGCCAGCTCCTCTTTGAGAACATCCGTCGGCAGCTCGACTAGCACCGGCCGGGGCCGGCCATTGCGAACTTGGGTAAAGGCGCGCCGCATCGCATCCGGGATCGCGTCGGCGACGACGACCTGCTCCGCCGACTTCGTGACGTGCTGGTAGTTGAGAAAGGCGTTGAAGTTCGGCGGCACGTTCATCAGACGCCGCGGATACCCGGCGGGCAGGACGACGATCGGGACCGAGTCGCCAAACGCCTGGGCCACCCCGCCGAAGGCGTTCTCCGTCCCCGGCCCATGCTGCATGGCAAAGACGCCGATCCGCCGTCCCGACGAGACACGACTGACCGCATCGGCCATGTGGAGCCCGGTCCGCTCCTGGCGGACGATGATCGTCCGGATATCGGCCTTCGCCGCCTCCTCGATGATCGGGTTCACCGGATACCCAATCAGAAACTCGACCCCCTCGCATTTAAGAATCTCCGCCACCGCCGCCGCGCCGTTCATCTTGGACTCCCCTCGCTCGCGCCTGCTCGCGTCACACCATAGTACCAACCAGGTGCGAGGACAAGATTCACGCTCGCTTGGGAGGGGTTGCATTTCAGCCGGGGAGGCGACGTGACTCTAGGAGCAGGATTCTAAGCTAACGCTGACGCGCTCCGTTCTTTCGCCGAGGAGTAGGACGAGGGAGCGGTACAGGAAGCGGCGCCATTGCATAGACCCAAGGTTCAGTTCGCCCTGAGCAATGGTTCCCGACTTGGTGAACAAATGACTAGGCCGCGGATCCAATTCGGAGCGGGCGATCGGACTCGAACCGACGACAGCCTGCTTGGGAAGCAGGTACTCTACCAACTGAGTTACGCCCGCCTACTGCATCAACTGACACGCAGTGTAGCACTCACCCGCCGCGAGGTCCATAGCAACGATACGTCCCGCAAAGGCTCGGTCGGCAATCGAGTTGTACTAATCCAATGGCTAGACAGAGTCTGGGGCATGCTGACGATAGAAGTCGATTACGACCGCTTCCGGACCCTGGATCATGGCTGATTCTCAGCCCCAGTCGGTCCGAGTCGGCTCTTGCAAGACCTCGGCCCCGCGATCGCGGACGTTCTCTAGCGTTTGAGCCACCTCGTCGACCTGGAAGTGCAAGATGATGCCGCGTGCCGGCTCGGTTGGCACCGTCGCCTCGGGGCTCAGCATGATCGTGAAGCCGCCGGCGTCGATCTCGGCGAATCGTTCCTCGGTCACCCGTAGCGCGAGCTCGAGGACGTCGCGGAAGAACGCGGTGGCCAACGGCACGTCGCGCACGATAAGGTCAAGCCGGTCAAGGTTCACGGTGAATCACGTCCTTCTATTGTGACCGTTCGTGACGGTTCGTGACGGTTCGCGGTTCATTGACGCCGTTCATGTCAACCCCTTATACTCTCGCCGTCGTGGGGGCGTAGCTCAGCTGGGAGAGCGCTACAATCGCACTGTAGAGGTCGGGGGTTCGAGTCCCCCTGCCTCCACCACGTAGAGTGAATGCCCTGGCCGGTGGCCGGGGCATTCGCGTTGTCCCGGCGGCGTCCATCCTGTCGTCAGAGCCAGCCAGTTCCGGAGCCGACCAACCTTATCGCTCAACATCCTCGGTGACGAGGGCCAGGGCGAAGCCGTCGTAGCCTTTGCTGCCGACGGTTTGCAGGGCGGTGGCCGTCACCCGCGGATCGGCGGCGAGGAGGGCGAGGGCGCGGCGGACGCCTTGGACGGTATCGTCGCCATCAGGGTTGAGGACGGAGCCGTCGCGGACCACATTGTCGATGATGATCAGGCTGCCGCGCCGGGTCAGCTTCAGCGCCCACTCCACGTAGCCGGGGTTGTTCGGCTTGTCGGCGTCGATGAAGACAAGATCGAACGGGCCGGCGCCCTCGGCGGCGAGGACCGGCAACGTGTCGAGCGCCCTGCCCACACGCACCTCAACCTTGTCGCCGAGTCCGGCGGCGTCGACGTTCGCCCGCGCCACCTCGGCGTGCTTCGGGTCAGCCTCTAAGGTGATGAGGCGGCCGTCGTCCGGCAGCGCCCGGGCCAGCCAGATAGTGCTATAGCCGCCGAGGGTGCCGATTTCCAGGATCCGCCGCGCCCCCTGGAGACGCGCCAGCAGGCACAACAATTTGCCAAAATTAGGCGAGACATTGATTGGCGGCAACCCGGCTTGGGCGGTGCGCTCCAGCGCCCCCTCCAAGCCCGGATCAGTCGGGTTCAGCTCGTCTACCAGATAGTGCTCCACCGCCGTCCATGTCTCCTGGCTCATCATCTCCTCCATTTATCCTTGGCATCCCCTGGCGGACTCGCCCGGAGCCGGCCCGGCTCAACTCCACGTCCAAGCCGTGGCAAAAATGAATCCCGGCCTCCGCGGAAGCCGGGATTACTCACGGTCGTGTTGTCGTGATTGCACCGATCGTCAGGCAATGCCGCACCAAGCTTCGCCTCTTCCTAGCCCGCGGGTTGCGGCCGGAGATGACCAGTCGGCGGCAGGTCGCGCTCCGGTCTCGCTGGCGGTGCCGGTGTTACCGGCGGCGCCACGGCCCTCGTCGCCGGGCGACCGCTGGGGGGCCCGACCAGGTCGGGCTTTGGCCGTGGCGAGTCGAACAGGGCTTCCAACTCTTCGCCCTCGATCGTCTCCTGCTGGATCAAGAGCAGAGCGATCGCCTCCAGCTTGTCGACCTGGGCGTCCAGCACGTCCTTCGCCCGCTGGTGGGCGGTCTCGATCAGATCCCGGATCTCCTGGTCAATCTGGAAGGCGATCTCGTCGCTGTAGTTGCGATGCTCGCTAATCTCCCGGCCGAGGAAGATCAGTTCCTCCTTCTTGCCGAAGGCTAGCGGGCCGAGAGTCCGGCTCATGCCGAACTCGGTCACCATCCGCCGGGCCAGGCCGGTGGCCCGCTCGATGTCGTTGGCGGCGCCGGTCGATTGCTCCTCGAAGACCATTCGCTCGGCGACGTGGCCAGCCATGAAGGTGGCGAGATCATCTTGAAACTGGGCTTTGGTCCGGAACAGGCGGTCCTCGTCCGGCACCACCCGGGTGTAGCCGCCCATCATACCGCGGGCCACGATGCTGACCTTGCGGACCGGGTCGGCATTGGGCAGCATCCGCGCCACCAGGGCGTGCCCCGCCTCGTGGTAGGCGGTCATCATCCGCTCCCGCTCGGAGATGACCCGGCTCTTGCGTTGCGGCCCGGCGATGACGCGGTCGATCGCTTCCGTCATCTCGTCCCGGCCGACCGTTTTCTTGTTGCGGCGGGCGGCCAGGATCGCGGCCTCGTTGACCAGGTTTTCCAGGTCGGCGCCGGAGAACCCAGGCGTCTGGCGGGCCAAATTCTCGATCGAGACATCCTTCTCCAGAGGCTTGCCGCGGGAGTGGACATCGAGGATCGCCTGCCGGCCCTGGATGTCGGGCCGATCCAGGATCACCTGCCGGTCAAACCGGCCCGGACGCAACAGCGCCGGATCAAGCACGTCCGGCCGGTTGGTAGCGGCGATCACGATCACATTGGTGGAGGAATCGAAGCCGTCCATCTCGACTAGGATTTGGTTGAGGGTTTGCTCCCGCTCGTCGTGGCTGCCGCCCAGCCCGGCCCCGCGCTGGCGGCCGACCGCGTCGATCTCGTCCACGAAGACGATGCAGGGCGCGTTGCGCTTGGCCTGCTCGAAGAGGTCGCGGACCCGGCTGGCCCCCACCCCAACGAACATTTCCACGAACTCCGAGCCGGAGATGCTGAAGAAGGGCACTCCCGCCTCGCCGGCCACCGCCCGCGAGAGGAGCGTCTTGCCGGTGCCGGGAGGGCCGACCAGCAAGACGCCGCGCGGAATGCGAGCGCCGAGGGCGGCGAACTTGTCCGGGTATTTCAGGAACTCGACGACCTCGACCAGCTCTTCTTTCGCTTCCTCGACCCCGGCCACGTCGGAGAAGGTCACCGTTGGCTTGTTGCCGGTGAAGAGGCGGGCCCGGCTCTTGCCGAACGACATCGCCTGGTTGTTGCTCCCCTGGGCCTGACGCATCATGAAGACGAAGATGCCGATCAGGAACAAGGTCGGCAGGAGGAAGCCGATCGCGCCCAGCCAGGCTCCCCACCGGCTGGCCGGCGTGATCGTGACCAGCGTCTCGGGCTGGGCCGCCACGTCGACGCCGTAGTTGCGGAGCACGTCGAGTACGTTCGTTTCCGTCGGCAAGGTGGTTCTGGCATCCTGCCGCCCCGCCGCCTCGGTGTACTCGACCGTGACTTCGCGGCTATCCTCGACCTGGACTAACCGCTCCACTTCGCCCGCTTTGACGGCGGCGACCACCTGGCCAATGCTGAGCGCGGTCGGCTCGTTCTCGCCGCTCACGAGCGTGAACCAGAGCGCGATCACCGCCACGATGAGCACGATCCAAACAAATCCGCTGCGGAGCCACTTACTATCGGCCATGCACTGTCTCCCGTTGGCTCGCGGGCTCCGTGGCAAATCAACCAGCTTAGGCCCGAATCCCGCGCCGGCCGAAGTATAGCATCGGCGCCTCCCCGCTTAGGTTTTGATCAGGCTGGGATCGAGCACCGCGATGTACGGCAGATTCCGGTAGAGCCCGGCGTAATCGAGCCCGTAGCCAACCACGAACTCATCCGGGATGGTGAAGCCAATCTCGTCGACCTGAACCTCGATCGTGCCCGGCTTGTCCTTTTTGAGGAGGGCGACGACCCGGATCTCCGCCGGGTTGCGCCGGCGCAGGACATCGAGCAGGTAGTCAAGCGTCAACCCGCTGTCCACGATGTCTTCCACCACCAACAGGTGCCGCCCTTCGATCTCGTTGTTGAGGTCCTTGAGGATTCGGACCACGCCCGTGCTTTTCGTGCTGGCGCCGTAGGACGAGATCGCCATGAAGTCGATCTCGACCGGCACGGTCATCGCCCGCATCAGATCGGTCAGGAAGGCAACGGCGCCATTGAGCACCCCTACCATGAGCGGCGGCTCAGCCTGGTAGCGGCGGTCCAGCCCGGCGGCTAGCTCGCGAATGCGCCCTTGGATCGCCGCTTCGTCCACCAGCACTCGGGCCACGCCACGGGCTCGTCGTTCCGGGTTCGCCACCGCGCCTGCCTCCCTCATCTCGGATCGGTTTGTCGCTCCGCCGCCGGTGCGCGATCGATGCGCAATCCGCCACGAGTCGCCGCGACGGACCACCCGTCGCCAATCTCCACTCGCTTTCCCGGTTCACCCCGTTCGAGCAGGTCAATCATCGCCTCGGTTCGCTCGGCCGTCACGAGCGCGATCGGGTGCGCGTGTTGGACCCATTGCCGAATCAGGCGCCGCCGCACCGAGGGGGGCCGCGTCATCACCCGCGATCGTACCAGGTCGCGATCGGCCGTCATGGCATCCCGCAAGAGGCCGGCGGCGAGCGCGTGCAGCGCCTCGTCGTCGGCGGCTGCCAGCGCCGCGAAGCGGGCCAGGGCCGCCGTGGCCCCCGGCGCGATTCGCTCCAGGAGCGGCATCGCCTCCGCCCGGAGCAGGTTGCGCCGGAAGGCCGGATCGTCGTTCGAGGGGTCCATGAGCGGGGTCAAGCCGGTTGCCGCCGCGTAGGCCCGGATGGTGGTCCGTGGCTCGCACAAGAATGGCCGCCAGAGCAGCAGATTCGCCTCCTCGCGGCCCACTTCCCACCACGGAATCGTCATCTGCCGGACCTCCCGCATGCCGGACGCGCCCGCTAGTCCCGCGCCCCGCAGCAGATGCAACAGCACTGTCTCCGCCTGGTCGTCCTGATGGTGCGCCAGCGCGATCAAATCGGTGCCGACCGCCCGCGCCGCCGCCGCCAGGAGCCGGTAGCGCTCGCGTCGCGCCGCTTCCTCGTTCCCCACGCCCGGATGGCCGGCCCGTGCCTCGTCCGGCACTCGGAAGGCGTGAAAGGGAAGGCCGAGGCCGCTGGCGAGGGTCATCGCCGCCCGCTGCTCGTGGCGGGAGGTTGCCCGCCAGGCATGGTCGATATGGACCAAGGTCGGGCTCAGATTGCCGAGGCTGGCGATCCGTCCCAGCGCCGCCGCCAGCGCCAGCGAATCGCCGCCGCCAGAGAAGCCGACGACGACCGCGGCCGACGAGCGGGGTGGAAGCCGACGCCAGCTGGCGAGCAGGCGCTGCTCCAGACCACCTATTCCAGCGCGAGGTCTCACCGATGTCGCCTCCCGCCGCGAACGCGCCGCGGCACGTTTTCGGCATCCGAGATCAATCATTTGGGTCGGGAGTAGCTGGTCATGCTGCCGGGTGGCATCAACGACTGACGTCCGATGTGTTCTGGCGGCGGGCCGGAGATGCCACCCGTGGTGACGGTTGGGCCGAGGTTGGGAGCATCACACCTTGTCGGATAGCCGATGATTCGAGCGTTCCGCGCTGAGGCCGCGACGGTCCTCCTTTATCACTCTACCAGCGGGCGCGGCGAGGCGCATCATGCCATTTCCCGCCGTCAGGCTCGCCCAACCTGTCGCCAGGGCAATCACTCAAGAATGCCGGCGCGGTAGCGCACGTCACTTCGATGAGCGGGTTCTCACCTGCTTCTCCTCGGTCGCTCATGATCTGCCTCCGCGGTAATGCAAATCACTTTGATGAGAAGATGCTCATTTGCCTCTCATCGTCCTCTCATCATCTGAATCTATGCTCAAATGCAGGTAAATCGCACGCTCGACGTTCGATGCACCTCGGGCCGAGCGACTGACGCGTCGGCCGAGATCGGGTAGGAGGTAGAGACCATGGTTCTCACGTTTGGCACGCTCGCCCCGGCGCTCACGAGCGCCCAGATCGCGGCCGGCGGCCGACGACGCCGGAGGACATGCACTCGTCGTCGCGGCCGCAGGACCTGTACCCGTAGGAGCCGCGACCGCAGCCGGGGCTAAACCAACCCGCTGATCCGAATTCACCAACGGCTCCACCTTTTGGTGGAGCCGTTGGCGTGTGCCCGGAACATGATTGGCAGGGTCGCTGGCGGTAAGCCGAAGGTCCGGCTGAGATTCCGGTCCAAACCAAGAAGGTTGGCGTCACTTCCACGTCACCGACCGTCGAGCCGCCCGACACCTCGGGTCTTGACCTACATTCGAATCGCTTGGTGCCGACGGGTGGAATCGAACCACCGGCCAAAGGCTTATGAGTCCTTTGCTCTGCCGCTGAGCTACGTCGGCGCGTTGCCCGGTTCGCGGGACCAGTTAAATTTACACGTCGCGCCGCGGCGGCGTCAAACCCCCGGCGCGGTCCGCGGGCGGTGGTAGACTCGGTGGTGAACGATTGTTCAGCCGTTCACCAATGGCCGCCGGCAAGGTACCCAAGTGACTGACATACTCTCGGAAACCGAGCGTTCGACCGCCGCCGGGCTGTTGGCGGGGCTGAATCCCGAGCAGCAGGAAGCGGTCGTGACGACCGAGGGCCCGGTGCTGGTCGTCGCCGGCCCCGGCTCCGGCAAAACCCGCGTGCTCATCCACCGCATTGCCTATTTGATCGAAGTGAAGAGTATCTCGCCGGACCGGATTCTGGCCGTCACCTTCACGAATAAGGCCGCCCGCGAGATGCGCGACCGGATTGGCCGGCTGCTCGGCGGCCGCGGCCTCAGCGGCTTGAAGATGGGCACCTTTCACGCCTTCGGCGCCCGGCTCCTACGCCGCAACCCGGGCCTGGTCGCCGACCGGCTCGGCATTCTGCCGAATTTCCTGATCTACGATGACGCCGATCAGCTCGATGTCACCAAGCGCTCGATCCAGGCCGTCGGTCTCGACCCGAAACAGGTGGCGCCGCGCCGGATGCTGAGCCGGATCTCGCGAGCCAAGAGTCTCCTCCTCTCCCCGGCGGACGTCGTGGCCGAGGCGGCAACCTACGACGACGAGGTGGTCGGCCGTGTCTACGCTGAGTACCAGCGCATCCTGCGCAAGGTGAACGCGGTCGATTTCGACGATCTGCTCGGCCTCCCGATCCAACTCTTCGATCAGGCGCCGGGCCTCCTCGATCGCTACCAGGAACAGTTCTTGTACATCCTAGTTGACGAGTACCAGGACACGAACCGAGTGCAGTACGTGCTCGTCTCGGCTCTCGCCGCCAAGCATCGCAACCTGTTCGTCGTCGGCGATCCCGATCAGTCGATCTACGCCTGGCGTCAGGCCGATATTCGCAACATCCTCGATTTCGAGAAGGAGTTCCCTGACAGCAAAGAGATCCATCTCGAATTGAACTACCGCTCCACCCGCCGCATCGTCGATGTCGCCGATCAGGTGATCCGCGAGAACACGCAGCGGATCGACCGTCGGCTGCGGACGGACAACGACGACGGGCCGCTGGTCTCGGTCCGCGAGCTGAGCGACCACATGCACGAGGCGCGCTCGATCGTCGACGAGATCCGGCGGTTGATGAAAACGGACGGGGTCAGCGGCGATCACGTCGCCGTCATGTATCGGACTACCGCCCAAAGCCGCGTCCTGGAAGAGTCGTTCCGCACCAGCGACATCGCTTACCGGATCGTCGGCGGCGTCCGTTTCTACGATCGCAAAGAGGTCAAGGACGTCTTGGCCGTGCTCCGGTTGCTGCTCAACCCGGCCGATGAGGTCGGCCTGGACCGGGTCATCGGCAACACGCCGCTCGGTCGCGGCATCGGGCCGAAGGCGCTCGATGCGGTCCGGTCCTGGGCCACGCTCAACGGGGCGACGATGCTCGATGGCTTCCTGGCCCTGACGCCTAGCTTGGCGACCGACCGCGGGGCGCCCGCGTTGAGCGGCGCCGCGAAATCGTCGGCCCAAAAGATCGGCGCCGTCTTTGGCCACCTCCGGGAGAGGGTCAACGTCCTGCCGTTGATCGAGCTGTTCGACGCGATCGTGGATGAGACGGGGTACGCCGCCGGCTTCGATCACGATAGCGAGGAGGAGATGGAGCGATGGGCCAACGTGCTCGAGCTTCGCTCCGACCTGGAGAAGTACGATCAGCTCGCCCCCGGTGACGCCCTGCCGGCCTACCTGGAGCAGGTCGCCCTGGTCTCCGACGTCGATACAATGGAGGACGACGGTCGCGGCCGTGTGACGTTGATCACGCTCCATTCGGCGAAGGGGCTCGAGTTTCCGGTCGTCTTCATCGCCGGGGTCGAGGAGGGGCTGCTGCCGATCCGGCGGGCGATCGAGGCGGAGTTCAGCGACCCCCAACCACTCGAAGAAGAGCGCCGCCTCTTCTACGTCGGCATCACCCGGGCCGAGCGGCTGCTCTACCTCACCTACACCGGGGTCCGCGCCATGTATGGTCAGTATCAGCCCTCGGTGCCCTCTCGCTTCCTGGCCAACATCCCGGAGAGCCATATCGACAGTTCCGTCCGTCGCTCCGGCCATCGCCATTCGACGGCATCGTCCCGCCAGAGCCTGAGCAATCTGGTGCGATTTCCAAGCGGCGCCCCGGTCATGGCTGCCGCCGCGCCGGCCGTCACGTACACGGCCGGCCAGCGCGTCTTTCACGCCAAATTCGGCGAAGGGGTCATCTCGGAGGTCGCCGAGCGTCGCGGCGACCAGGAACTGGCGATCGCCTTCATCCGGCACGGCACCAAACGCTTGATGGGCAGCCTCGCCCCGTTGGAAATCATCGAGTAGAACGTACACCACAAATGTGTACGTACATAGTAGACTGTGCTCAGCCGGGATCGCCGCCGATCGCCGGCTCGCGAGCAACGCTTGTCGAGGGATCGCGTGACCACCGTCGCCACCGAATCCGATACCGTACGGGCGCGGCTCGAAGCGCGCGAAGCACCGTGGTTGGCGCCGGCCGCCACGCGATCCCGCGATGCGCGGCGCCCGCGGCCGGAGCCGGAGAGCGCGGTGCGGACCGCCTTTCAGCGCGACCGCGATCGCATCCTCCACACCAAGAGCTTCCGCCGGCTGATGCACAAAACCCAAGTCTTCATCGCGCCGGCCGGCGATCACTTTCGGACCCGCCTCACCCACACGCTCGAAGTGACCCAGATCGCCCGCACCATCGGCCGCGCCCTCCGCCTAAACGAAGATCTGATCGAGGCGATCGCCCTCGGTCATGATCTTGGGCACACCCCCTTCGGCCACGCCGGGGAACGCGCCCTGGCCGAGGTCTATCCCGGGTTCCGGCACAACGAGCAGAGCGTCCGCGTGATTGACGTCCTGGAGAAGGAGGGCCGGGGCTTGAATCTGACCGAGGCGGTCCGCGACGGGATCCTCCATCATTCCAAGGCCCGCTCGGGCCTGACCGAGCATCTCACCGGGCGGTCCCGCGCCATCGAAGGCGAGGTCGTCAAGCTGGCGGACGGCATCGCCTACATTAATCACGACCTGGACGATGCGATCCGGGCCGGCCTGCTCGCCGTGACCGATGTACCCGTGGTCGTCTTGACGAAGCTCGGCGACACCCACGCCAGCCGGATCGACACCCTGGTCCGCGACGTGATCGACCACTCGACGGTCGAGACCATCCCCGGCGCGATCGCCATCTCGCCCGAGGTCCGTGCCGCCGCCGATACGCTGCGCGACTTCCTGTTCGACCGCATCTACACGCCGCTCAACGCCCGGCCGAATACGCTCCGCGCCCAGCACATCGTCCGCGCCCTATTTGCGCATTACGCCGAGCATCCGGACGACCTGCCGCGAGATGAGCGGCCGCCCACCCGGCACGATACCCCGGAGCGGCAAGCGGCCGACTTCGTCGCCAGCATGACCGACCGCTACGCGATCGAGCTCTACGAGCGGCTCTTCGTGCCGCAAGACTGGCCGTTGTAACTCGACGGCGCTGATTCGGAGCAGACATGGCCCAAGATAACGTCCGCGAGGTCCGCGACCGCACCGACATCATCGAGCTGGTCGGGAGTTATGTCTCCCTGAAGAAGGCCGGCCGCTCCTACAAAGGGCTCTGTCCCTTCCACCAAGAAAAGACGCCGTCCTTCGTCGTCTTTCCCGACTCCCAGAATTTTCACTGCTTCGGCTGTGGCAAAGGCGGCGATGCCCTCACCTTCTACATGCAGGTTGAGCACGTCGAGTTCCGCGAAGCGTTGCAGGAGCTGGCGCGGCGTGCCGGGATCGAGCTGGCGTCCATCCCCACGATCGCCCCCGAGGTCGATGCCCACCGGCAGCGCCTGATCGAGTTGAACGAGCTGGCGGCGGTCTACTTCGCCAATGTGTTGAATAACAGCGAGGCCGGGGCGCCGGGCCGGACGGTGGTCGAGCGGCGCGGCCTCTTGCCGGAGGTCGTCCAGCAGTTCGGGCTCGGCTTTGCCCTGGAGCGATGGGATGGGCTTCACACCTACCTGGCATCCCGCGGCGTCGATCCCACCGTCGCGGTCGAAGCAGGTTTGCTTTCCGAGCGGAAAGAAGGGGCAGGCTACTATGACCGGTTCCGCAACCGGCTGATGTTCCCAATCCGGACCCGGGAGGGCCGCACCGTCGGCTTTGGGGCGCGGGCCCTGGGCGACGACCAGCCGAAGTATCTCAACTCCCCGCAATCCGCCGTCTTCGACAAAGGCTCGCTCGTGTACGGGCTCGATCTGGCTCAGAGCGCGATCCGGGCCGCCGATCGGGTCGTCATCGTCGAGGGCTACATGGATGTCATCGCCGCCCATCAGTTCGGCTATGCGAACGTCGTCGCCACCATGGGCACGGCGGTCACCGAAACCCAGATCGGCCTGGTCAAGCGCCTGTCGAAGCATATCGTGCTGGCGCTAGATGCGGACAACGCCGGTCAACTGGCGACCCTGCGCAGCCTGGAGACGCTACCGGCCGCCCTCGACAGCGAAGCGGTGCCGATGGCGGCGCCACAACGCGGGCCGGCGGCCGGCGCCATCATCCGCTGGGAGCGCAAGCTCAGCGCCGATGTCGCGATTGTGCGGTTGCCGGAAGGTAAAGACCCGGACGAGCTGATCCGGCGCGATCCGGCCCGGTGGCCCGAAGTGGTCGAGCAGGCGCGGCCGTTTCTCGATTTCTTCATTGAGGGCGTCACCGCCGACCTATCACTGGACGACGCCCGCGCCAAATCCGAGGCAATCAAACGGATCGCGCCGCTGCTGCAGCAGGTGGGCGACCGGGTGGTGCAGGCCCACTACACCGGGGTGCTGGCTCGCCGCTTACAGCTGCCCGAGACGGTGGTGCAAAGCGAGCTCCGGCGTGGCACGCTCCGCACCGCGATGGCGGTCGATCCACATTCCCGTCCCGCCTCGAGCCGGGCGCCGCAGCAAGCCTCGCAAGAAGATCATTTGGTCGCCCTCCTCTTGCGGCACCGCGAAATCTGCCGCCCGATCCTCGGCCTGGTCCCCGAGGATGACCTGATCGACGTCCGCAACCGCGAGCTGCTGCGGGTGCTGCGGGACGAGGAGATCCCGTTCGCGTTGGAGCCGCCGGCGATCATCGCCGGTCTCGATGATGAGCTGGCGGACCATGCCGAGCGCTTGCTGGCCTCCCTGGCCGGCACCCCCGCCCAATATCCGGGTCACATCGAACGCGATGCGGCGAGAGCGGTCGAGCGGCTGGGAAAAGAGCGCTTCCAATTCCTGATGCGACAGCTCCAGGCCGCGATCGAGGCGGCGCAGCAAGCCGGCGACGCGGCGACCCTGCAGAGCCTGATCGATCAACTGGCGCTGCTCCACGCCCGGCACCGGCAGTTCTACCCGCCGCCCAGTCCCTACTTCCGCGATAGCCGCTCGACCTCACTACCGACGACGGGCTGATAAGGCCGCGACAAGAGCCTGCCGCCAAGGAAGCCTTCCCTCGCCGATTGTCCCCGCGATTCCGTGTGAACAGGAGGTTCCTCGGCTCAACGAGCCATTGACTCGCGGTCGAATCTATACAAGGGCAGAGGGGTACGATATTGTAAGCGCGTAGCTGCCGACTCTGACGCCGGATTGGTTGGCGGAGGTAGCTGGCCGGTCGTGGGGATTCGGCCAGGAGCTTCAGACACGCGAGGGGGTATGACGACGATGATTCTGCGACGCATGACCGGGCTCGCTCTCGGTCTCGCCTTGCCGTTGACGTTTGTGGTCTCGGCCGCGGCCGACGACGAATCGTTCCGCGATCGCTTGGTGGGCAGCGTCCCCACCTATGCCGAGGCTGACGCGGCCGTCGCCGGCACCACGATCGTGGGTACCGGGTTCGTCATCGCCGCGCCGACGGGGGACGATTTCGCCGGCCTCGGGGACGCCGCGCGGGCGGAATTCTCGACCCTGTACAGCGATGTGCGGACCGCGATCCTCGAAGGCCCTAGCGACGACTAATCCGGACGCCAAGTGCTCATCACTTGGATTGCCGAACGGCCCTCACCACCAGCTCCCCTCTCCCAACCGTGGGAGAGGGGAGCTGGTGGCTTTGTCGCACCCGCCACGCACTACCCGAATTAGCCCTGCCAGGCGCGCTTCACCGCCTCGATCAAACCGTCGTCATCCTCGGGCAAAACGGTTCGGAAATCGAGCAGGAGTCGGTTTCGTTCGACCCGGCCGAAGACCGCTGGTTGGCCCAGCCGGAGCCGGCGCCCGAGATCGTCCACGTTTCCGGTCACGGCTAGCGCATAGCTCGGCATAAGCTGCCCGGGCAACGCCCCGCCACCGATCGACGACCTCACGTCGGCCACGGTCGCCGTGATACCAGACTCGCGCAACCCGGACCGGGCTCGCTCAACCCGGTCCCGAATTGCGGTCGCGGGGGCCGCGATCATCCGCCAGACGGGGATCGTCGTCCCGGCTTCTCCCCGTATGTAATGACGGAGTGTCGCCGCCACGCCGGCTAGGCACGTCTTATCGGCCCGTACCGCCCGTGCCAGGGGGTGACGAGCGGCCCGCTCGACCCACTCGGCGTCGCCACAGATGATCCCCGCCTGCGGGCCGCCCACCAGCTTGTCGCCACTGGCGATGACCAGCGTCACCCCCGCCTCGACGCTGTCGGTGATGGTCGGCTCGTGGGCCAGGCCAAAGGCTCCGGTATCGAGCAACGCGCCACTCCCCAAATCTTCAACGACCGGGACGTTTTGCTCGGTTCCTAGCCGGACCAGGTCCGCGATCGCGGTCCGGTGGACATAGCCGGTCATCGTAAAGTTGCTGGGATGGACCGCGAGGTAGGCGGCGGTGGCGTCCGTGGTGGCAGCCGCGTAATCGGCCATGTAGGTCCGATTGGTGGTGCCGATCTCGACCAACCTGGCCCCGCTCTGCTCGATCACCTCCGGAATCCGGAAGCCACCGCCGATCTCGATCGCTTCCCCGCGGGAAACAATGACCTCACCACCGGCGGCGATCGCGGCTAGGGCCAGCAACAGTGCCGCCGCGCCGTTGTTGACCACCAGGGTGGACCTCGCCCCCGTCAGCAGCCGCATCAGGGCGCCGATCTCGTCCATCCTGCCGCCGCGCTGGCTCGTTTCCGGATCGAGCTCGAGCGAGACGGCGCTGGCGG
>JALZJP010000135.1 GCA_030859715.1 Chloroflexota bacterium | reverse complement strand
ACTCCCGACTCCCGACTCCCGACTCCCGACTCCCGACTCCCGACTCCCGACTCCCGACTCAATGATGATCGACCCGGGGCGCGATCGTGAGCCGGCGTAGCTCTTTGACCAGCTCGGCCAGTCCTTCGGCGGCGGCGGTCAGGATCTGATCGCCTTTGTCCGCGGTCGCCTTGGTGGCGTCGCCGCGGACCCCGGTCTGGCTGAAGGTGCTCCAGTACGGCATCCAGGCGATGGCCGAGGCTTCGGCCGGGCGGCCGGCGACGAGATCGGTCCAGGCCGGGATACTGGTGGTTGGATAGCGCTCCATCTCGGCCACCGCCTGGCTCATGTCGACCAGCTCCGGCTTGATCGCCAGGTACATCGAGGTCTCCAGCTCGCAGGCATGGGAGATGCCGCCCGGCGGCGACTCGCGGATCGCGCCGACCAGGTCGCGCACGGTGTTGATCCCCCAGTGGTTGACCGCGATCGCCAGCGCCTTGCCGCCCGTCTCGACCACGGTCAGGCGGGCGATCACTTCGCAGAACGGGGTATTGCTGCCGTGACCGTTGACGATCAGGATCCGGGTGAAGCCGTGGTGGGCCAGGCTCTTCGTGATGTCGAGCACGTATTTAATGAAGGTGTGGCCGTCGATGGTGAGGGTGCCGGGGAAATCCATGTGGTGCGGGCTGTAGCCGTGGATCACCGGCGGCACCAAGACGCATTCTTCCGGGATCAAGGCGGCGCCGCGCTCACAGACCGTGGTGCAGAGCAGCACATCGGTATCAATCGGCAGATGGTGCCCATGGTCCTCGATCGTCGCCACCGGCAGCACCGCCACCCGCTCCGCGGCGGCCGCGTCGCGCACCTCGGGCCAGGTCATCTCGCCAAACCGGTATTTCACGGGCGATCCACTACTCGCGTCTGACATCCCCATTCCCTTCCGCGTATCAACCGCCTCATCCCCGTTTGAAGATTAAGCGACGGTTGTTCCCGCCCGCGTCCGCAACGCGCGCAGCGCCCCCTCCACGGCTTCGAGCGTGCGCGCGATTTCCGGCTCGCCGTGGACGGTCGAGACGTAGAACTTGGCGCCTGGGGTGTGGAAGAGGCCGCGGTCCAGCAGCTCCAGGCCGAAGGCCCAGGCCAGCGCGGCGTCGGCCTCCCGGCTGTCGTGATGGTTCCGGATCTCGCGCTCGGTGAAGAAGACTTGAAACACCGGTCCCTCGCCGATGGCGCGCACCGGCAGCCCCAGATCGTGCCCGAGCGTCTCGATCCCCTGGCGCAGCGTGTTGCCGGTGGCGAAGAGCCGCTCATACACGTCGGGCCGGCGCATCTCGTCCAACGTGGCGAGACCGGCGACGGCGGCGACCGGGTTTCCGCTCAGGGTGCCGCCCAGGTAAGCATAGGAACCGGAGCCGCGCAGGCCGGGATCGGTCAGCGCCAAGACATCGCGCCGGCCGCAGACCGCCGCCATCGGGTAGCCGCCACCGATCGCCTTGCCATAGGTGGCGAGGTCGGGTTGCACCCCGTAATACTCCTGCGCCCCGCCATAGGCGAGGCGAAACCCGGTCACCACCTCGTCAAAGATGAGCAGGACGCCATGCTCCCGCGTCGCCTCGCGGATCGCCGGCAGGAAGCCCGGCGCCGGGGCGATGCCGCGCTGGAGCGGTTCCACGATCACCGCCGCCAGATCGTCGGCATGGCGGGCGATCAGCCGCCGGGCCGCCGCCGCGTCATTGAACGGGGAGACGAGGACCGTCGCCGCCACCGGCCGCGGGATGCCCGCCGAATCGGGCTGCCACCAGCCCTGGTGGTCCGCCGCGCTGGCCATGGTGCCGACCATCGCGTAGTCGTGCGCCCCGTGGTAGCCGCCCTCGAACTTCAACACGGTCGATTTGCCGGTAAAGGCGCGGGCCAGCCGCAGCGCGTGGAAGGTCGCTTCGGTGCCGGTGGAGACGTACTTGATCGCCTCGCCGCAAGGCACCGCCTCGACGATCTGGCACGAGAGGTCGATAATCGGCTCGTTGAGGGTGTAGAAGGTCGAACCCCTCGCCGCTTGGTCCTGGACCGCGGCAACGACCGCGGGATGGGCATGGCCGAGGATCAGCGGCCCCGAGCCCAGGACGTAGTCGATGTACTCGTTGCCGTCGACATCCCAGAGGTAGGGACCGCTCCCCCGCTCCATCACGATCGTGCGGTCAAGGGGAAGCTGGAACAAGCCCAGGCAGGCGCCGGGCATGATTTGCTCGGCTTGGCGCACCAGCTCGGTGGTGCGCTGCCGCCGGCGTTCGCTCGCGCTCACGGTCAACCTTCCTCTCAGCGGCGGTGTTCCCCATGCTGAACGCTCGCTGGCAGCGCGGGTGCCGCTGCCTCTGAAGCCGCGAGCGCCAGGGGCGCCATTGTAGCAGCGTGCAAGCGGTATGACCGGACGGAAATGGCTCGCGATTGCCGTGGCCACGCTGGCTTCGGAGCCGGCCCGTCCTACCAGAACGCCTCCCGCACCGCCGACCGGTCCTCGGTCGCTACCAGCACGTCCAGCAGGTACCGCTCCAGCTCGACCTGAATCTGGCGCGAGCCCGGATCGTCCCACAAGTTGGTCAATTCATCGGGGTCGGCCGCCAGGTCGTACAGCTCCCCCGTCCGTGGCCGGTCGGTGGCCGGCGGCCCATGGTGGACGCAGATCTTGTACTGCCCGCGCCGCAGCATCGTCACCTGCACCGGCGGCTCATAGGGGTGGCCGCTGTCGCGGTATTCGCAGAGGGTCCAGCCGCGGGCCTCGGCGTCCGCATCATCCCGCGCCAGCGGCAGCAGGCTCCGGGCCTGGCTGCCGGGCAGGGGCGGCGCCCCCGCCGCCTCCAGGAAGGTCGGGCAGAGGTCCATCCACTCGACCAGCTCGGAGCGACGCTCTCCGGCCGGCAGGTGCCCCGGCCAGCGCAGGATCAGCGGCACCCGGACCGCGCCCTCGTAGAACATCGGCCCCTTGAGCAGCAGCTCGTGGTCGCCCAGCATCTCGCCGTGGTCGCTGGTAAAGACCACCAGCGTGTTTTCAGCCAGCCCCAACCGCGCCAGCGCGGCCAGCATCCGCCCCACCTCGTCGTCGATCAGCGTCACCATCGCGTAGTAGGCGGCCACGATCCGCTGAATCTCGTCCGCCGAGTGGTCCGCGTAGCCGCGGGCATGCCCCGCGTAGCTGGCGCGCGTGATCTGGCGCTGGATCGCCGGCTTCGTCGCCAGCGACCCCGGATGGCTGATCGGGCGCGGCATCTTCGCCGGGTCGTAGCGCGCCAGATACTCCGGCGGCGCGATGAAGGGGTGGTGGGGGTCGTAGAAATTGGCCCAGAGGAAGAACGGCCGCTCCGGATCGCGCCCGCCGTCCAGGAAGTCAATCGTCCGCTCCCCGACCCAGCGGCTGTAGTGGGCCTCGGTCGGCATGTTGTCGAACGTCAGCGCCCCGTCCCCCTGGTCCCGGTCCCGAGGCAGCGCCGCCGCGTAGAGATCGGGGAAGGTGGCTTCCAACCAGCGGTGATACTGGTTCCCCGGCGAGCGGTGCGACGGATCGTGCGCCCACTGGAAGAGCCGGAATTCATCGTCCAGCCGCCGCTCGGTGCGGCCGCCGAAGGCCGGCCCCAGGTGCAGTTTCCCGATCAACCCGCAATCGTAGCCGTCGTCGGCCAGCGCCCGCGAAAGGAGCGGCGCCTCGGGCGGCAACGCCACCCCGTTCGCCCAGAGCCCGTGGTTGTGGACATAGCGTCCGGTCATCAAGCTCGCCCGCGCCGGGGCGCAGACCGGACTTTGCACAAGCATTGCTCGAACAGCACCCCCTCGCCGGCCAGGCCGTCAATCGCCGGCGTTTGGATGCGCGGGTTGCCGTAGCACCCCAGCGCGTCATACCGCTGCTGGTCGGTACAGATCAACAGGATGTTTGGTCTTTCGTCCACGATCGGAGCTCCTAGCCCAATTCGAATCGCGCGACGCCACACTGACGGGAGGGGGCGGGTTCAGGAGAAAGGCGCCCGCCGTGGGGACGCTTGGCGTCGTGAGGACGATCCAGCGAATCTCGGAAGGGACCATTCCAATTTAGGTTGGCAAGGCCGCGTCGATTTCCGTCGCGACGAAATCCCGTCCGATATAGAGCAGCGGCTCGTCTTAGAAGCGAGCCAGCGCGTAGGCGAAGCAATCACCAAAGTTCAGCCGCGCCGGATGCCCGCTGCCCTTGCCGTAGCGATGGAACGCGCCGCGGGCGAGGATTACCTGCTCAGGCGTCACCGGTTCGATCCGAGGGCTCGTCCTAATCACAAACCAGTCAACCCGCTGTTCAGCATCCGGCGTTCCGGACCTATCAACCACCATGTACGATTCGAGGAGGTTCGCGGCCGAGATACGTAGGACTGGAGACGCGATGATTCGCTCTGTCAAGCGTGTTGCCATGCGCTCATCGAGAACGATCGCAACAATTGCTGACGTATCAATGATCACTTCGGCAGACCATCGGGGCCGTACAACCAATCTCCATGGTTGAGCGCGAGGGCAAGATCCTCGGGAGAGATCGACATTCGGGCTTGCCTGCTCTCCTCCATCTGTTCTCGAACTATTCGCTCTCCCTCTTCCGGAGAAAATCTCCGTGCCGGGGGGGCGTCCAGCTCGACATGAAGCGTCATTGTCTGCCCAGCATGAGTTCCCGGAATTTCAACTCGGCCATCAGGCCCCACAATGACCTTTATCGTCTGCATCTCGACACCTCAATTCTGATCTGACCGATGGATACCCCCGGACGGGCCGAGCATATCACCGCGGCAGCCCATCCGGGCCGTATAGCCACTCGCCATGGTCGAGGCTCAGCCATTCCGGGCTCGCTTGCTCGCGCACGCGGCGCCCAGCCTCCAACATCTCCTGAATAAGCTTCTCTTGCTCCTCGGGAGAACGTTGGGGTGTCTCGGCCTTGTCCGATGGTATTGGCTCAACGTGAATGGTCACGGTTTGACCAGCTTGGATTCCCGGAATCTCGATCCGGCCATCGGGTCCAGCGGTGACTGGTATCTTCTTCATCATGTATCCCCCCATCAGGTCAACCCTGGATGAGGGAATGATAAGAGATTAGCCGCCGGCTTGTTGGGCTCGTTTGCGGGCTTTGGCCCGGTCGTCGGCGGAGAGGAGACGCTTGCGGAGGCGCCAGCCGGCAGGGGTCACTTCGAGCAGCTCGTCGTCGGCCAGGAAGTCGAGCGCCTGCTCCAGGCTCAGTTGGATGGCAGGCGTCAATTGGACGCCGATGTCCTTGGTCGAGGCCCGCATGTTGGTCAGCTTCTTCGCCCGGCAGACGTTCACCGGCAGGTCGCCCTGGCGCGGGTGCTGGCCGACGATCATCCCCTCGTAGACCGCGGTCTGCGGCTCGACGAAGGTCGAGCCCCGTTCTTGGGCGTTGGCCAGGCCGTGGCCGAGGGCGACCCCGGTCTCGGTCGCCACCAGGGCGCCGGAGCGGGTCGAGGCGATCGCGCCCTGCCACGGCTCGTAGCCGATCAAGCGGGAGGCCAGGACGCCGTTCCCCTTGGTCGCGGTCAGGAAGGCGTTGCGCAGCCCGATGAGGCCGCGGGTCGGGATCGCGAACTCCAGCCGGACATTGCCCCGGCCGTCATTGACCATGTCCAGCAAGCGAGCCCGCCGGCCGCCGACCAGGTCGGTGACGACGCCGACGAACGGCTCGGTGGTATCCACCACCAGATGCTCGATCGGCTCCTGGGTCTCGCCGTCAACCTCGCGGGTGATCACCTCGGGCCGGGAGACTTGGAGCTCGAACCCTTCGCGCCGCATCGTCTCGATCAGGATCGAGAGATGCAGCTCGCCCCGGCCGGAGACGGCGAAGACATCGGCCTGCTCGGTCGGCGCCACCCGCAACGAGAGGTTCCGCTCCAGCTCGCGGTCCAGCCGCTCCCCCAACTGGCGGGAGGTCGAGAACTGGCCCTCGCGGCCGGAAAAGGGCGACGTATTGACGCCGAAGGTCAGCCGCAAGGTCGGCTCTTCGATCTCGATCGTGGCCAGCGGGTCCGGGTGCTCGGGGTCGGTCAGGGTGGCGCCGATCTTGGCCTCGGTGAAGCCGGCCAGGGCGACGATTTCGCCCGCCTCGGCGCGCTCCACCTCCCGCCGCCCCAGACCGTCGAAGATGGCCAGGGCGGTTATCTTCTGCCGCGACTGCTTGCCGTCGGCGGACAGGTGGAGCAGGACGTCGCCGACGCTGATCCGGCCCCGCTGGATCTTCCCGATCGCGATCCGGCCGCGATGGTTGTCGTAATCGAGCGAGGCGATCAGCAGTTGGGCCGGCCCCGCCGGGTCGACATCCGGCGGCGGCACGATCTCCAGGATGGTGTCCAGCAACGGCCGCAAGTCGGGCTCCAGGGCGGCCACGTCCGCGGTCCGGCCGGCCCGGCCGTCCCGCGCGATCGTGTAGAGGACCGGGAACTCGAGCTGCTCGGGCTCGGTCGCCAGTTCCAGGAAGAGGTCGGTAATCCGCTCGATCACCTCGTCGATGCGGGCGGCCGGGCGGTCGATCTTATTGATGACCACGATCGGGCGCAGGCCGCGCTCCAGGGCCCGCGCCAGCACGGTCCGGGTTTGCGGCATCGGCCCTTCCACCGCGTCGACGATCAGGAGGCAGCCGTCGGCCATGTTCAGCACCCGCTCGACCTCGCCGCCGAAATCGGCGTGACCGGGGGTGTCGATGATGTTGATCTTGACGCCGTGGTAGTTGATCGCGGTGTTCTTGGCCAGAATCGTGATCCCGCGCTCGCGCTCGAGATCGTTCGAGTCCATGATCAGGGTGCCGGCCGTCGACGGGTCGCGAAAGATGTTGGATTGCTTGAGCAGGCCGTCCACCAGCGTCGTCTTGCCGTGGTCGACGTGGGCGATGATGGCGACATTGCGCAACGCCTGATCCGTGCCGATCGCGTGATCGGCGGGCCGAGTTTCCGTTACCACGATGGTGTGCATCCGATCCTAAACCCGCGTTGCCGGTTGATGACGTACAGCAAGAAACGGCCCGGGCCAATGACGGCCCGGGCCGCGTTTCGCCGGAAGTATAGCACCCGGCCGTTATGTCACACTCCGACACGGTCGCGCGCTCGTATCTGCTCGAGGGCGATGCGGTGGATTGCTACCTCTTCTCTCATTGCGTAGCTTATCCAGGCTCTCTCGCCGCTCGCTCGGTCAAGAGCGCCTTTCCTCGATGGTTGCGAGGCAATTCTCAGCTTGAACGAAGGCGTCGATTTTACTGGATCAGGACGACGATGAGCGCACGGGATCGATTCTTCGACTCCCCAAGTATCGGTTTTGTCAACTCATCCTCGAGTTGACAATTGTCTCGCGCAACAATATAGTTGTGTATGTGCTACCGGAGTTTCGTTCCAATGAAAGCTTGCCCCCAGGAATTCATGAGGCCAATTGGGTGGACTTTCAATCTCGATTTGGTTGGAATGCTCATCGGCGTCGTCTCTTAGGAGGACTAGAACGGGCGCTGCGAGACCTTCAGCGGGCAGGCTGTCGGCGGGTGTACATCGACGGCAGCTTTGTGACAGCCAAAGAAATTCCCGCTGACTTTGATGCATGCTGGGAGAGTACTGGCGTCGATCCCCGCCTGCTCGATCCCACGCTACGCACCTTTGACGCGGGACGCGCAACCCAAAAGGCGAAGTATTTGGGTGAACTCTTCCGCGCCGGCTCTCCTGCACTATCCTCGGGCCTTCCGTTTCTGGACTTCTTCCAAGAAGATCGATCGGGTCAACCGAAAGGCATCGTTGTTCTTGACCTGAGGAGTTGGCCATGATTAAGACTCAGCCACAGTATCAGAATACGAAGAGACAGATTCGGAAATTTCAGGACGCTCTCGCCAACGTGCAGAGTGAGCGATTCGAAGCGGGATCAGATGAATTTCTCTTTCAACAGATGGATATCGCGGGGCTAGAGAGCCAACTGGCCGATCTACGAGCAGAGGCGCATCAGTTTGATCAACTTGTGTCAGAGCGACCGTCTGTCATTGTTGCTCACTCTTTTGACGAGTTGCCACTAGCGTTGATTAAGGCGAGAATTGCGCTGGGCATGACTCAACGAGATCTAGCCGACCAACTTGGCATGCGGGAACAGCAGATACAGCGATATGAAGCTACCGATTACGCTTCCGCGAGTCTGCAACGAATTGGCCAAGTCGTCCGGGCGCTCAACGTACGGGTTCGAGAAGAGATACTGCTTCCAAAGTCGAATGCATCTCTGCGGACATTGTTTCGGCAGATGAGAAATCTCGGTCTTGACAAGAGCCTGATTCTGCAGAAAGTCTTGCCGGCAACCCTCCGGGCTCGGATAGAAGGGGCCAACAACAACTCGTCAGATCGATCGACTCTCGCCATTCAGGCTGCGTCTGCCGTCGGTCGCGTCTTCGATATTGACCCGATGTCCCTATTCGATGATCGGCCCTTGGATTTGAATCTCGATGCTATAGGAGCTGCACGGTTTCGAGCGAGCCGCACGGTAAACGTCCGTCGATTGGCTGCATACTCCGTTTACGCATACCGGCTCGCAGGGTTGGCTCTGCGCGCGACCACCGGGCTTGAGCCGCAGCCAATATCAATTGACCCTGTCGAGTTTCGAAATGCGGTGGTGGAAGGGAACCGACCGTTTGACTTCGAGTCGGTGCTGCGATATGCCTGGAGTCGGGGAGTCGTGGTGCTTCCCTTAGTTGATCCCGGTGCCTTTCATGGTGCGTGCTGGAGAATCGACGGCCGCAATGTTGTCGTACTGAAACAAAAGGCGAATCTTTCGTCTCGCTGGCTTCTAGATCTTCTCCATGAAATTCGGCATGCTGCCCAGGATCCTCAGCAGCACGAGCTTGCGATTATTGAAGACGCGGAGGTATTCAGAGGGCGCAGTGAGTCATGTGAAGAACAAGCAGCAGTGCAATTTGCCGTTGCAGTTGGGCTGAAAGGACGCGCAGAAGAACTAGCGACTCTGTGCGCTCAAGCGGCAGACCTCAAGGTTGAACGCCTCGCCTCGGTTGTGCCGGCTATTGCGAAGCGAGAAGGGGTGGATGTTGGGATTCTTGCGGATTACCTTGCCTATCGAATGGGGTTTGAACGGCCTCCCGTTAATTGGTGGGGCACGGCGACTAACCTTCAACCAAAGGTAGTAGATCCATGGGGAGTCGCCCGGGAAGTACTGCTCGAGCGGATCGAGTTTGGAATGCTCGACCCCTTCGAACGCGACCTTCTGATGAGAGCAATAGCGGAACCTGAGGAGTAAAGCATGCCTGACAATCAAAACACAGAGGAGGCCCCGAAGCCCCTAGGCTTGAAATGCACCGACACAGATTGTGAGAATGGGCTTCACTGCTTCCGCCAGACACGGAATATGCGCAAGAATGACATTCGAGGCTCCTGCCGAACGTGCGGTGCAGATCTTGTCAACTGGGAACGAATCCGCCGGCACGATGTAGGAGATGTTGAATACACGATCTCAGCGTTGCAGTTCGAGCTGATTCGACATCATTTCTGGCACCTTCCCATTGATGTGAAAGCTGTGAATCACGCACGACGCAAAGGTAGGAGTGGAATTACGGTCGCCGCTGTGCAGCGAATACGGAATTCAGTGGCTTCCCCAAACCATCCTAGAGAGGGCCGCCAAACGCCGTTCTCGGGAAATAACGTTGTATTACGGCCAGCACGCTGTAGCAGCGTGCTGCAGGGCATGTATCGAAGAGTGGCACGACATTCCTCGCCATCGAGACCTGACGGAAGCCGAGGTGCAATACCTGGCCGATTTGGTCACGTTGTTCGTCGTCCAACGGCTGCCCAACCTGACCGAGGACGGTGAGAAGGTGCCAAGGTGCCTCCGATCAGGTCTGGACTGGTGCAGCAGCGGCAGGCAGCCTAACGTCGTGCCCATTCTGATCAACACTGAAAAAGTCTCAAAGCGGTACCGAGAGTCGGCGATCGACCTTGCAGGTCGTCGCCTGCTCATCACAAATTACCGCGGAACAGATCAAGAGGCGGATCTGTCCGATCCTCCCAATTGTCGAGGCTTCGGACGAATTCGTCACTTCCGCCGGACGACGACACCGGGCTGGCCCCCCAATCCTCTTCCACTCGATCCCGCCTGCAGAGCACTTGGGCTGTCCGCTACCGACTTCCTCCGGGCACAAGTGTTTCAGAATGCCGTATGCAACTGGAGATGCTGGTATTGCTACGTGCCTTACAACCTGCTCGCGGGATCTCGGAAATATGCGGAGTGGCTATCGCCAGCAGATCTTGTCGAGTTGTACCTTGACCAACCTGATCCTCCCTTGGTGCTTGATTTGACCGGGGGGCAGCCAGATTTGACCCCTGAGTGGATTCCATGGATGATGACTGAGCTTCGATCTCGAGGACTTGATCGGACTGTGTACCTCTGGTCCGACGACAACCTCAGCAATGATTACTTCTGGCGCTTCCTGTCGGATGCAGATCGCGAACTAGTGGCGTCTTTTCCGAATTATGGACGTGTTTGCTGCTTCAAAGGGTTCGACGCCGACTCGTTTAGTTTCAACTCCAGAGCGGCACCCGAATTGTTTGAACGACAGTTCGAGCTAATGCGAAGGCTATGGTCTCTTGGAATCGACCTCTATGCCTATGCAACTTTTACGACCGCAAGATCCAAAGGGGTTGAGAAGGGTATTAAGCGCTTCGTGGACCGTTTGCAGGAAATCGACCCTAACCTCCCACTTCGGACCGTTCCGTTGGAAATACAGCTCTTCACCCCGGTCTATCCGCGTATGACTGATGGCTACGAGAAATTCCTGCAGAATCAGTGGATCGCGATTGAAGCGTGGCAATCCGAACTTGAGAACCGCTATTCTGCTGTCCAGCGCAGAAGTAATATTGCCAGCACTGCCTTGGGTGAGAGCCGATGGAGCGACGATAGAAGATGTAGCATGCGGAGACGTATCGCCAATGAGTGACCTTGTAATTGCGTTCGCTGGTGCCATCGGTAGTGGAAAGACGACCCTGTCAAATGCAGTGTGTGAAGCATTGGACTGCCCCAGAGTCGGCTTCGGGGACTATGTTCGGCAAGTGGCTCGAAGCAGAGGGTTGGACGACTCGAGGCAGGTACTCCAAAATGTTGGAGCATCGCTCGTCGATGGTGGAGTAGACAGGCTGTGTCGCGCAGTCTTGTCACAAGCAGACTGGCGTCCTGGAACGTCGCTGGTGATCGACGGCGTCCGCCACGTCGAGGTCATGGAGTCGCTTCGTAGGCTTGTCGCGCCCTCCGAACTCCGCCTGGTATTTGTCGCCGTCGACGACCCGACACGGCTATCGAGGTTGGTTACTGAGGACATCGCAGATAAGCACGATCTCGACCGGGTGGATGATCACTCAACCGAGGCACAAGTTCGGTCGGCCCTTCCCACCATTGCGGACCTAGTTGTGACGGGAGGGGGGTCGCCGGATGAACTCGCAGCTCTGATTCTCTTGAGGGTTCAAGAGTGGCAGGCGGCCATCAACACCTCTCAAGAGCCGCCCGTTGGGAACATGCCTGACTCGCCCTCCCCACGTAAACCTAACACTACGATTGCATAACCAATCGCACCTCGCGGTGGTCCGGTGACCGGACGGGGGCGTGAGCACATCGTGATCTAGTACGTCATCAGGTCTTCGCAGGCGACGCCGTCCCAATTCGGGTCGAGCGAGTTGACGAGGGCGGGGTCGGCGGCGGTGGCGCCGGCGCTCTCGTAGGCGACCTGGGCGTCGTACCAGGTGGCGTAGTTGGCGCAGCCGGTGCCGGCCAGGGCCGCCGGGTCCACCGCCGCCGCCTCGGGGGCGGCCGCCGGGTCCGCGACCGGGGCCGGTTCCGACGCGATCGCGAGATCGACGGGGTCGGTGCTGACCGTGCCGGGGGCGCTGGACGAGTTGGTGGTGCTGGAGTTGCCCAGCGATTGCGCGTCGCCGTCGGCCTCTTGGATGTTCGAGCTAAAGGTATCGGTCACGGTGCCGTTGCTGTCGGTGGTGGTCACCGTCGTCTGCTCGACCGGCGCCGGTGGCTCCTCGGCGGGCGGCGCCGGTTGCTCGGCCGGGGGAGCGGCGGTCTCGGCCGGCGGTGGCGCGGTCTCGGCCGGCGGCGCGGTGGCGGTTTCCGATGACGCCGGCGTCGTGCTCGTGCTCTGGTCGTAATTGACGTTGTCGCCGGTGACGCCGCCGGTGTTGATGTCGTCGTACACATTAACCGCGCCGTCGCCGTTCACCGGGCCGCCGCCATTATCGGTGGCGGAGACATCGGCGCCGTCGGCGTTGGTGACGCCGGGAATCTCTTGTTGGCTCTCGATTGCCTGGCCGTCGCCGTCCTCGACATTCTGGCTGCCGTCGGTCGGGTCGGAAATGCTCACGTTGGGGTCGGCAACGGACGTGTCGGTGGCGCCGTTGCCAGTAGTCGACCGGTCGCGCCGGGGACCGTCGTCGCGGACGCCGTCATTCGCCCGCTCGGTCGCTCCACCGGGGGCGCTGCCGCCGCCAAAGGTCGTGGTCCAATACCAGCCATAGGCCGAATTCGCGTTGTAGAAGCGCCCGATCCCGATCTCGTTAAAGGCCGGGTTGAGCATGCCGGCGTTGTGCTCGGGGCTGTTCTGCCACATGACGAGGGCGCCGGCGGCCGTCTCCGTGCCGGCGGCGATGTTCTCGCCGCGGGTGGTGCCGGTGTAGCCGAAGTTGGTGATGTTCTGGTCGAAGTTGGTGCCGTTCGGCGCGGTGTGCTCGAAGTAGTTGTTCTCCGCCATGTCCTGGCTGTGGAACTTCGCCGCATCGCCCAGCGCCGGGTGCAACGACAGCGGCGCCAGCCCCTGCTGGCCCCGGTAGTCGTTGATCAATGCCAGAAAGGTTAGCTCCTCATTGTCGGGCGTGTAGGCCAGCGCCGCCGGCGCCAGGACGGCAAGGCCGCCGGCCGCCAGCATGAAACTCATCACGAGCGCGAGCAGATGCCGCATCGCTCCTCCCCTCCGCTACCCGGTGATCGCGCCGGGATGAGCCACATCCCGCACCGGAGCAGTCCCTTTGTCCCCGCGAGCGATGTGCGGGCACCACGATCGACAGTCATCGTAACGGCACGTTTCGGAGATTGCAACGCCGCCGCATCCTCCGTTAATGCCATATTTTCCCGCATGTTGATTGCTTTCGTAGGATCCGGTGCGTACGGTCAACGCATGCATCAGAACGTTCGCGAGCATCAACGATGCGGATTGCCTCCCTTGGACGTTGACAAATTGCCACACTTCCGTGAACGCGCCGTGACGCCGGATCGTGTCGGCGTCACGATCGCGTCGGCAAATCGTGACCGTTTTGTGACATTTGCTACGGGAAACGGGTCTATTTCGGCAATGAGGACGGTCTCGGCCGGTCCGTGGGCTTCTCAGCGGCTCCGAAACCTGCTAGCGTATCACGAGCTACCTGCCGCGGTTTGTGGCGATTGATGTCTTGACGGCACAGAACCGTGCCGTTTTGGCGATTGATGGCCACTGACCGGACGGCGGGCAGCGCCCGGGTCGACCCCGCACCACCGCTCTTCTGGTAGGGAGAACGAGCGGTGGCCGGTCCCCGGTCTGGCTGGTTGATGCCGAATGGGCCAACCGGCTGGTGGACGATCAGGCGGCGGCGCGGATGGGCGCCCCGCTCTCGATCAACGACACGCACCGCAAGCACCGGCGCCTGGGAAGGCGAGGGGTTCAATGGCCACGATGACCTTGAGAGGGAGGGTCAGATGCCGACGAACCCGACGCGGGCCACCGCTTGGCTCCGCTTGACGCTGCTGATCGTTCTCAGCGTCCTCTGGTTACCAATCTCCGCCACCCCGACCACGGCTCAGGATCTCGCCGGGTCTCCGCTCGCGGTGGGCTCCCCGGCCCAAATCGTCTTTGGCAGCGGTCAGGACGTCCTCCTGCGGGCGGCCCCCGGCTATGATCAGATGGTGGTCAATGGCCACGGCGAGGGGACGCTGGTCGAGGTGACCGAGGGCCCGCTCACGGCCGCTGACGGCTCGACCTGGTTCGGGGTCGTGGTCAACGGCGAGCAAGGCTACCTGGCGGCCGATTTCCTGGCCGCCACCGGCGCCACGCCGCCGGCCGCGACCGATGGCGCTC